>JBAUZZ010000001.1:0-3303 GCA_049585495.1 Chthoniobacterales bacterium
CCATAAGAAAACGCTCCACGACCCCGAGTGGCGCGACTCACCTTTCAAGAAACGGAAGTTGGCAACCGCCGACAAAGGTTGCGGCGGGACAGCTACTCGCCCGGTACCATGCGTGCACTCAGTCAAGACTGCGGATTTCGTTTGACTTTTTCTCGCCAGGCTCCTTCAGCGGGTCTCCAGTACCCGGGAGACGGATGAACACGAAATGGAGCCACCCTGTCATTCGCTGGCGGGCCCGGTGGAATAACTGTCCTGAGTTTGGGAGAGACTGACGCTGGAGTGACTGTGCGGCTGAAAGCGCCGATTCTCCGGTCCTCGCATCCTTCACCGTTACTGTGTTTGTCGTCGCATGGGATCAGTACGTAGGCGTGCCCGCAAATGCCGACGTCCTGCGGCGCACACCCGGCCGGGACGCCAAAACCGGCGATCTCTCCACGGTCATTGATGGCAACGGCAAATGTCAGTTGCAGACTGGAGTTGGGAGGAATCAGGCTGTTCAAATCGACCATGGGCCCGTCATCCTCCCACAAGAACGCGTGTTCACCCGTGGGAACTAGGCAAAGGTCTCGACTTTCCGACGTGCCCACAACCTGACCGCCGGCATTGACGTAATACGCGTTGGCGCAAGAATCGCCCGGCAGAGTCCCGAGATCAATGATGGTTCCGTCCTGCCAGAGAACTGCGTCATGATTCTGGGGCGGGGTACCAGGCAGATCCGCTTTGCCCGCAATATCTCCCCCATCGTTGATCCAGTTCGCGACTCCCGTGTCCCCTCCGAGGGTGCTAAGCGTCTGTAACAATATAAATATTACTATCGGTAAGTTCTCAAGCTAAGTCGCTTTCGTCCTCGGAGATATGGTGTAGTTCCAGTCTGGGTGAAAAGAATGCCCGCGAAGATGAAGTTCTTGGATTTGGTGACTGGATACCTTCTGGCCTTTTTCATAGGCGCGCGTGTCCAGCAGGGCCTTCACTTGTAGCCCGCTTCGAGTGCGGGTGCTGCCGATGAGATTCACCACCGCCTCGTAGCTCACCAGCGGTTGTCCCCTCCAGTTCATGCTGATGAAGGAGAACAGGCGGTGCTCAATCTTATTCCATTTGCTGGTCCCGGGAGAATAATGGCACACCGTGATTGGGATTCCGATCGTATCCGCAAATTCCTGCAGATGAAGCTTCCAACCCCGCGAACGGTTGCCATTGCTGCCTCCCGCATCGGCACAAATCAGCAGGCGTTTCGCCTTGGGATAACTCTTTTTGCCCATCATCCGCCACCAGCGTTGGATACTGGCCACGGCAAACTCCGCCGTATCGTGTGTAATCCCCACGTTGACCAGGGCTTTGTCCGCGGCCACATCATAGGTGCCGTAGGGAACCGCCTTGCCCTGGGCCAGACTGGGAAAGTCATGCGTCAGCACCCGCGGGGCTTGTCCTGATCGTCGCCAGGTCCGGCCCGGATTGCGAAAGGCTCCAATCAGCTCTTTTTTCTTGGTGTCGACCGAGATCACCGGATCCCCACTCCGCTGGAACGATTTCCCTTGCCGGTTGAGGTAGCGGAATTGCTGATCGCGATCGGGATGCTGCTTGCCCTCCAGGCTTTTGACATCGCCTTGCAACGAGTACTCCATCGCCCACAAATAACGACACACCGTCATCGCACTCAGCGGATGTCCTTGTCGGGTCAACTCCGCCGCCAGAGCGCGCGTCG
The DNA here is from genome assembly GCA_049585495.1 of Chthoniobacterales bacterium. Lineage (GTDB taxonomy): Bacteria > Verrucomicrobiota > Verrucomicrobiia > Chthoniobacterales > JAFAMB01 > JBAUZZ01. The sequence continues at coordinate 1,703 of JBAUZZ010000001.1, forward strand.
ACTTGCCCGTCCATTTCAGCAAACTCATGGGATCGCCCGCCGTGGTTTCCTCCAGAATGCGCTCCAACAATCGCTGAACTTCCGGGTCCGCCTCCGTCAGCGGCTTTCGTCCTCCCCCGGCCCGCCGGATTCGGCTCGGTCCGGCGGAGGGCTTCCACTCCCGGTTGCTTCGCAGCTCAGCGATCCCGCGGTAGATCGCCGGGCGCGACATCCCGGTGAGCCGCGAGACCTTGCTGATCCCGCCTCTTCCCACTTCCAGGGCGCGCTGCGCCACGAAGAGCCTCGCCTGCAGCTCATTCAGAGTGCTTAACACCCGCAACCAGCCGCCCTCTGCTTCGGATACGGAAGGATCTGCACCCATGCGGGAATAGTCTCGCATGAATGGCAGATTGCCATAACTCGGAACGGATACGTTGGTTGTTATCTTCGAGGTACCTTATATGTAACTATTATTGAGTTACAGGCGCTTAGAGTCCCATTCGCCAAAGAATCTATTAGTCTTGGGTGTCCGGACCGGAGAATCGCCTTCGCTTTGGTGACGTTACGCGTACCTGTTCCCGCTATGTTGGCAATTTCTTGACGCACGTCAATACGCTGAGCTTCCGGCAAACTTGCCAAACCCTTGTACTTGCCGCCGGCTCGCATGTTCTCAAGCGCTCTCTGCTGGAGATAGGGTTCTAGTGTCAACGCCATACGAATGCAAATGAACGCGTTCCAGCCCGGCCGGGGTCTGTGGTAGGCGAGTATGAACTGTAGGGCCTCCTCGTCACTCAGCGGATATTCGACGCAGTGGAGCTCGCGTCTACCAATGAGAGGGGCTGACCGCCAGAGCCCAAAACCAGCGAGAATCGTTCCGTTCGTCGTGATAAGAACCGGCGCGGGCACAGATTGGTCCTTTAGTCGGGCGGCGTCGTTGAGCTCGTCTATTACACCGGTCCAGCCGAGTTCCTTCATCGCGGGATGCAGCAGCAGTTGTTCTGGGGAACGAACAACCGGACGCCCCTCCAAACGACTCATCGCGGTCGGGTTGAAAGACTGTTGCGCTACTCCAGAGACAAGCTCTACGGCGTTGGATGAGTCGAGCCCCGCGCTCATCGCGGGCACTCCTTTCGCGCCGCCTCTCGTCTTGCGACCATAATCTCGCTGTCTGCCTTGCCCGCGTTTCGTGCAAATTCGCCGGCTGGCCAGACAATCACATCCGGTTTTTGGCCATGAAATCTGCTCCTCTCAGGCTTCGTAGGGGGAGACATCCCACGTGTTTCAGCAGGGTTCGCATTTAACTGGTGAGCGGTAACTGTAGTCGCGTCACGCCTACTGGAAAGGGTCGGCAACGAACTCCTGACCAGTGCGTAACCTTTTCAACAACGTGAATTGATCTGCGCAACCGACCCCGAGAAATCCGTTCAGTTGAATATCGAGCATGGACGACGGCTCCAGTAGCGCGCATTTTCAAGCGGTTCTATTCCTGTGATCGAGGATTAGTTGCACTTTCAGGCCAGGTTCTTTAACAGGTGCGGCGCTTCGATGACGTAGCCAGTAAAGAAAGAAAACCTTCCACGAAATCCAGTGCTGCTGTAGAAGTTTTTACTCCCGCTCCCACC
>JBAUZZ010000002.1:0-2498 GCA_049585495.1 Chthoniobacterales bacterium
ACGATTAGCACAACATCGTAGTCCCCAAAGGTGAACCAAGCACTCTCGATCTTTCCGCCAAGCTTTTCGATCGCTGGTCGCACCGCTTCAATGCGGTTCTGCGGCTTCTTAACTAACGCCTTCCAACATTCAATTGAATACGCAACCTGTTGTAAGTAGTGTGGCATCTGAACCTCCTAGTGTTCATCTTTTTATGGTTTTATTGTTCGGTACTTTGCAGATCTTCAACTTTCGTGGCAGAGTCCTGTGCAGACCTCGTGCGTCACCTAGACATCGAGCGACCCCTGGACCCGAGCTACGCCAAAGACGAACCGCGTTGGGGGGAGGAGGAGTTCGAACGAAATAACGCTCGTTAAGCTCTTCTAGAATACGCACAGGAAACGTGCACTTCAAGACAAAAGCCTAACTCTAAATTGGCAACGATGATGGACCGATGGCGGCGTCTCTCGATGCGGTTTATCATAGTTTCCATAATTCTTGGGCGAACGGGTCACTGCCGCTAGGCTGAAGGTTTGGAAGAAACTGAGCGGAAATCGCGCGCCGAGCCTCCTTAACCGTGTAGTTGCTCTGACGCTTGCTTGAACCGGCTAATTTCGCGTGCAAATGAAATTTTCTACCTGGCTTCTTGGGCCGGCTCGCGCCTTTCAACCCAATCCTGCAGCTTTCCGGATTCTGTCGGTATTTCGATAGCCTCGAGACAACAGCTCTTTCATCTTCGGCGTGGCCATCAGCTCGCGGAGGACACCGTCGACGAATGCCTGAGTGGCGAGAACCTTGTCGAGGATGTCAACGCGCCTGCCACTTATCTGTCTTAAACTGCTTGCGAAATCGGTTGTATCGATGGCGTTCCTTCGGCTGCCATCTAGCACCGCGCTTCGCCAACTTTCTATGCACTGGATTGTTGGAGTAGGATCTCTCCGCATAAAGATGGATCCGAATCTACACGCAGCAGAGCCCGGGACTCCTCCAACACCAGCCCGCCCTATCCATCGCCCCACCAACCCCACAAGCACTTCCTAACTTATTAGAAGTACACTAATTCCTTGTAGGTTTAGACGTGTTGGTGGGGTTGGTCTGCACGAGCTATACTACTGACTCGGATTGAAGCAGTGGAGCTTGCTGCCGCTGCGACTACAAGGATCTAAACGTCTGCTGGTGATTCGGAAGGCGCATATTGGGCTGCGACGGGACGAGGAACCCGCAGCACCTGGATGAACTAGCGTAGCTGACGTGGCCCTTACAAGATTGGCGCGGGCCGGCGGTGGGGTTACGTTTGCAGGGTAAGCAGTAAGCGCATTTTCATTGTTCCTTCCGATGTATTAGATGGTTGTTGCCTACCGACCTGCTCAAACGGAAAATAAGGTGCGTTTGGCTTTGGGAAAGGTGCACGCGTGACGGTTAAACGACACCTCCGTTAAGGCGTACCGGTAGCAGATGAACAAAATACAACGTTTAACCCGTTCTGCTCTCGAAGCCCCGGGGTTCTAATCTGTCACCGTGCGGATCGGATGCTATTGGTTGCTCGGGGATGGTGTCGCGGCGGTTGCAGGTGGTGCTGGGGTTACGTTCCACATGTCCAGGCGCTTCTTCCAAGTATCGCCCTCACGACGATAAATCTCTACCCAATTGCCCTTGGCTTCTACAGGACCGAAATTCTGGCCTTTAAGAGTCGTACTCCATTCCCCGTTGCTCCATGCCTCATTGCCAGCCGTTCCTATAACGTGAGGGGAATTCTGATCGGCCTTGTCGAGATGATTGCTGAAATGAACTTGCTTGAACACGTCTGCCCAATGTTTCACGACGGCCTCTCGACCGTAAATCGGTCCCGTGTCATTCACCAGAACCGCATCCTCCGTGTAGAGCGGAGCCAACGCGGCGGCATCGCCGTTGTTGAATGCTTCGTCAGTTTTTTTACTGAGCGCTTTAAGCTGCTCGGTTATTTGTGGATCGGCTGCTGTCTCCTTCTGTTGGCCAAAGGTCGGCACAGCAAAGCCGATTGCGAACCCTACGAGGGTAAGTAGCGAGCGCATTCTCATTGTTTGCTCCCGGTGTTTTAGGATGACTTATCGCTTCGCGACTTACTTCGGGATTTCTCAGAGTCGCCAGTAACATCCATGTCGCCGGTGGCAGAAAGAACGCCGTTGATCAAAGACCGCTGGGCGACAATACGAATGGACGCCTCGCCCTATTCGATGTCAATAAGAAACATTTGCTCTGCCGCACTTGTCGTCGGCGCCGCGCCGTGCCGAAGAACACTTTCACCATGCTTGTGAAATCCGACGCGAACGGATTCTAGAATCGGATGACTCGCGTTAGAGCGGTGGTGCGGAAAGGCTTGCCGCTTTCTAGTGCAATAAGTCAGTGACTCGTTGAGTGATTATGTTGTACCCTGGCAGGCGTGAGTTTAGGTAGAATTGTGTTGGCACCGCCTGAGCGGCGTGAATTGAAACGCAGGGGGCGGAAGCGGTCTCTGGCGGTAGAGTTGGTTAAGCGTGCAG
>JBAUZZ010000003.1:0-8320 GCA_049585495.1 Chthoniobacterales bacterium
CCCTTTCTCGGTCGACTGACAGTCGCACTGATTCCAGCGTGGGTTCGGCAGCCGCACTGTCCCGAACACCGTGCGCACTGAAGTCGAACCGGCGCCTTTGCTCGACAGATGCCTCGCGCAATGCCGGCAAGTCCGCTCCCGTAGCAGAAACTCCGCGGCCTGCTGTTCGGCCACAAACTCCTGGACTCCCTTGAGCACGGCTTTCCCTTCGGCCAAGCTCATTCCCAGCGTTTCCATGGCGAGTTCCTGCCGTTCGAACTCCATGACTTCCTTCATTCGCTCGGCACCGTCATCGGCCACGCGCACCACCTGGATCCGGAACTTCATCGGCTCGCCCTCCCGTACGGGCAGAACCGAACGAGCCGATCATTGACCTCCTGCAGGCTGAAACGATCCGGTTGAAATTGCGCGTATTCTTTGAGCCGTTGTACGGCCCTCTCCAGGCCTTGATCGAGTAGCTCCTTGAGCAAGTCTCGATGACTCTGGTCCGGCAGCACTCCCGCGATGCGCTGCAAGGCGTTCTTGACCAGTTCCTGTTCCGCTATGGGCGGATAGTACTTGTGCTGATCCAGAATTCGCATGTACCCGCGCGGACCACCGCACTCTTGCGGTGGCGTCGCGGCCCGGCCTGCCAAGCAACGGGGCCGCCAGGCTTCTGCCGATCCCGGTTCGATATCCAGAACGCGAATCTCCCATTCCCACAGATCGAGGAAGTCGTAGGTGTATAGGAATTTTTCGCGGCGTCGAAGCTGGAACTCGCGCAGGAGGTGGGTTCGCAATTGGCGTCGTCGGCCAATCTCTTGGCCGTGGATACGAAAGTTGTAGAACGCTTGTCCACTCCAGCCGAGAACGAGCTGCAGAACGTCGTGAAGCTCTTCCAGAGAAAGGTCGTCCGGTACCGAAATCAACCGGGCGACGAGCGGGCTGACTTTCAACAATACGACCCGGAGGGTTAGGCAATCACAACAAGATGGGATGGGCATGAACCTACACTACCCATACCCGACCCCCGACCTTTAGGCGGTCTCCGTCTTTAACGATGCGGCGTCGGGACAGGCTGCACATCCAGCATTTCGGTTTCGTGCCGCTTACGGATAAGCCCGATATACATCGCCTCCGCCCATGCCGCCTGAAAGGCTGCCCACGCCTCTTCGTGTGTAGGAAATGCCCGGACGTTCACGTATAGGGGAATCTCTTCGGCCATACCATGGCCGAGGAAAACCCATCGCGGTGAAAGATCTGCACCTTTGGTCTCCGCATAATAAATCAAGGGAAAGTCGTGCTCGATACCGGGTATATCGTATCTCTGTTGGCTTTGCGCACTTGATGGCAGAAGTGAGCTCAAGAGCAGGCCTGCGATTAATATTCTTACGTTCATTTGACGACCTCCTTCTTTAGTCAATTCTTGAGTGCCCGAGCGTAGAGCCGCAGGGCGTCGGCGAGAATCTCGCCTGGCGGACGTTCTTTCCACTCGGCCAGTAGCGTAAATTTCGATCGGGAGTTCGAGTCCGTCGTCAGGTTTGTGTTCCGGGGTGTTCATGGTCTTAGTGCGTCTCCACTTTATCCAGGACCATCGGTTCGAGATCTGCACAGGCCCATCAAGTCTAAACAAAAGAGCTGCTCGACGCGAGCTCCGATTCGGTCGCACGCGACCACGACCCGGCGGCCGGCCTCCGAACCGCTTGGCGGTCGAAATCATTTTTGCCCTCTTTTTGCCGCGAACGGAGCCGGGCGCTCAACGCACAAGGCCGAAGCAGTCGATGACTGGAATTGACCCGTTCAAAGATTTATTATCGTGAGGAGTCCGATGGGAAATTCGTCATTAAAAAATCGACCAATTCTGGCGTTTCGTTAAGAACGTGACCTATAACTCCGGTTGTCGAGGAAGGTGATCTCTGGAGAGTCTTGGTCGAGGACGGCTTGCAAAATCAACAAACGCCGTTGTTCGTCGGATAAGGTGGCCCGCAACGCTTGGTCGAGTAATGGTCTTAACTCCGAACTCGCTTTCGAACGCAGCTTTTCAATGGCGAGTAACAAATCCTGTCTTCTGAATCTTCCTCCGTGTGGCACGTGCCCTTTAAGCCGCGATTCCGACAGGTCGTGTAATCTTTCTTCTAGTGGAGATCGCGTACGAGTGACGAAGTGCCGCGCAAAGCCTTCGTGTCATCTTCCGGCAGCAAATCGGGCAATCGGGCGAAGAGCTGGAAAAAATGAGCTTGGATTACTGAGTCGCTTTCGCGTCTCTCGTCCCTTCGTCTCAACCCCACGACTATCTCGGCTACGCCAGCGATAATCGCGAAGACCATCTCAATGGCGGTAGCTGCATCTGGGGCGACCCGGATGCAGACGATCGCACTTCTCGTGTTGGAAGAGGTAGATCAGCCGGTGAAGAAGCCGGACGCGCCGAACTAAGGCTTCGCCTAGTTCTGTCGGCGCTCAGGGAGTGCCGTCTATCGTTGAATGAACGTTTTCGTCTTATGGACGTCCTCCAGGTAATCCTAGGGTCGTGGGCGTGGGGCTCGGATGCCGGACGCGATGAGAGCGGTAATGGTCCACTGGCTTTTGGGTCGTTTCTTGTGAAGAGCTGACGCCGCGCTTCCGCAGCTCGTCCAAAAGGAGGCCGCGTCTACGCGCCCATTGCTGGGCTGTCGCGCTATCCCCATGGACCAAGGCCGCTTTTACTTCTTGGTCGCACAACTCAACAGAGGTTAGCAGCTCGCTTGTTCTGTAGAGAGTCAGGTCCTCGGTAGGCGACGGCGTAGCCACAGCCGCAGCTCGATTAGGGCTCGGGCCGGCGCACTCTGAAACAGCTTCGGCAGCGGCGAGCAAAAAAGGTACCAGAAAGGTTTTCACGGCGTCCAAGGGTACTCGCTCGATCCTCTGAACTCAAATTCGCCGGAATCCATTACGAATGGTGTCACAGAGCCAGGAATTCCCGAAGAAACTTGCAAGGTATTCTCTCTTTTGTATGTCGTGTTGCGATATATAAGATGAAATGCTGCGGGCTTGCTTGTCTTTAATGTGTCTAGCCGAAAGCGTCCGCCCACACCGTTCGCCCTCAAGACGCTTCGACAGTATTGAGAGGTCATAGAATCGCTCCTGCTGCTATATGAGCCTCAGACCTGGCGCACTAGAAGCGTTCCAGTTACGATTCGGGCACAATATGGGATTAGGAACCAAGATCCGGCAGAAACAAACGGCGGACATTTGCAAGCAGCATCTCCGGGAAAAATACCGGGACCAGCGGGGCTAGTGGAACTCACTTGTCGGGTTCCAAAGTTACTTTCACCGAGGTCAGACCCGCGTCAACGTTGCGTACAATACGCTACAGTAAATTTTTGCACGCTTGCTGCTAGCACCCCAGGCTGACCCCGTGATCAGATCAACCGCGGGCGAAGTTCCAAGGCAATCCCACTAACAGGAAGACTGCAAGATAGATAACTCCAAAAATGAGCCCCAATATCCACCAGTCCTTTCCCTTGATGTATCCGGAGCCGTAATAGATCGGCGTATGGCCCGCGCCGTACGGAGTGATTACGCCCATGATGCCCAGAGTGGAGCAAAGCAGCATGGCCATCAGGCTGATGTTCAGCCCGGGAACATTCATGGCCGTGACCAGCATCACGGGTAACATCGCTGCTACGTGAGCCGTTAGGCTGGCGAAGAAGACGATCACCAGTCCCACCATTGTGGCTACCGGACTCAATCCCACCCAATGCGAATATGAAGGCGGAGAAGATGAGCCACACGGTCCCATCCGAAAAGCCCGACAGGCCCCACTTGATGGCATCGACCGTCGTCGGAGTCTGGCCAGGGGTGATCGGCACGAGCCTGAAGATAATAGCCAGGGTGACGCCCGCTAGTCCGACCAAGGCCGGCGGAATGGGCTCCAGGACCAAGGCGGCCACAACGGTCGCGAACAGGGCAAAGTAGGTCCAGGCATTATGGTCAAGCGCCGCCGGTGCGGGAATGGCCCACAATCCCAGTCCGATAATTACGGGAACGATAGCCTTGATGCTATTTTTCATGAAACCCCTTGCCCTCTTTATGGGATCGAACTGAAGCCTCCGGCGGGGTACTGGTTTTCCCAGTCTCGCACCCCCCCTCGAGTAGACGCATTGCGGAGGGCGGAATAGCCGTCGCATCCGCCCACGAATCATCACTTAGAGCTTGGCCATTCCCTGGGTTGGGTCATGTTTTCCGGCTTAAGCATCTCATCCAACTTTTCCTTGGAGAGCCAGCCCTTCTCCAGGATCAGGTCGTAGACCGGGCGGCCAGTTTTGAGAGATTCCTTAGCAATCGCGGCGGACTTCTCGTAGCCGAGAATAGGATTAAGTGCGGTGACCAGCCCAATGCTGCCCTTCACCATGTTCTCGTCCCGGTCCTTGTTGGCCTGGATGCCAGTAACGCAACGCAGGGTCAGTACGCTGCAGGCCTTGTTGAGAAGCGATACGCCCTGGAGCTCATCGTACACAATGATGCACTCCACCGGATTTAACTCAAGGCTGCTGAGCTCCGCTGCCATGGTAACGGTCGTATCAAATCCGGCAAGCTGATAGACAATCGAGGAAACGACCTCCGGAATAACCGGATTAACCTTGCCCGGCATAATCGAGGAGCCGGGCTGCAACGCCGGGAGGGTGATCTCAAAAAACCCAGTCCTGGGTCCGGAGGACATAAGGCGCAAGTCATTGCAGATCTTTGAGATTGCAATGCCAGCCCTCTTCATGGCGCCCGACATTTGAATATAACTGGCACAATCCGATGAAGCCCCCACGAGATCGTGAGCCGGAACAAAGGGAAATCCCGTAAGTTCAGCCAGCTTTTTAATCGCAAGAGCACTATACCCCGGGGGGCTATTGATCCCAGTGCCGATGGCTGTTCCACCTAAGTTAACGCTCATAAACGCGTCCTGAGCCTGGCGCAGCTGGATCATCGCCTCGCTTATCGTATCAGCGAAACCGGAAAACTCCTGACCTAGAGTTATCGGGACGGCATCCTGCATCTCTGTGCGTCCCATTTTTATCACGTCCTTAAACTCTTTGGCCTTCGCTTCAAGGGCTCCCTTGAGTTCATCCATGCTCTTCAAGGCTTCTTTCAAGCCCATCACAATCGCCAACTTGGCAGCGGTTGGATAGTTGTCGTTGGTAGATTGCGACAAATTAACGTCATCGTTAGGGTGCAGAAACTTATACTCACCCTTTGCGTGTCCCATGATCTCCAGACCACGGTTCGCGATAACCTCGTTGACGTTCATGTTGGTCGACGTCCCTGCACCGCCCTGAATCATGTCCTCCACAAACTGGTCACGCAACTTGCCGTTGATGATTTCATCACAAGCCGCAATGATCGCATTCATCTTATCTTTAGGGAGAACACCCAACTCGTTGTTTGCCAAGGCAGCTGCGTTTTTGACTTTGGCATAGGCAATGATGAAGTTGGGGAAATGCTGAAGCGTATGCGTGTCGAAAGGGAAGTTCTCAAGAGCACGTGACGTTTGCACCCCGTAGTATTCATTGTCTGGAACCTCGAGATCGCCGATTGAGTCGTGTTCTGTACGTGCGCTTGCCCCTAGGACTAACCATTGCGTGGCAAAAACAAGCAGAGCACAAGTTTTGGTTACTGTTTTACAAGATGGCATTGTGGAAGACCTCTCAATGATTGAGTTAAATGATCAGGAAAATAGCTGTGAACGACGGACGAAGCTGCACGCATATTGTCGGACAGCACACGGGAATAGCAACTTACGCATCAAAACCGCGACGGTGCCTGATTTCTTCATAAATATTTTCATAGATACATTCATATAATATAATTCAGTTGCGGGTGACCTGCCTCGGAGCTGAGTCGACCTTACTTGAGGCCTTCCGGCTTAAGTAAGGCAGGAGCCACAATAAATGTGGCACTGGAGCCCCCACCCCAAAAGCGAAAAACGATCCTCAGCTAATTTGTGGCCTTTGCCAAACCGACTTTAGAATGTTGTCGCCCTGTTGGGCAATTTTTCAGAAAGTCGATCATCTGGCGTGACTCTAGCCTGCATGCCTCGCGTGCCGCACATTGAGATCGCAATGTTCGTGGTGTAGGAATTTGTCATCTGTCATTTTGTCATTCTCTTGGATTGGCCCGACCCTATAACCTGTTGAGGACGACCATTTAAAACAATGAAATCGATCATAAGTTTCTTCGGCGGCATAATTTTCACACTGCTCGTGTGTGGCCGGCGTCGGATACTTTGCTGTTAAAGCAGGCATCGTACCGGCGAACGCGGATAGTAAGCTCGCCGCCCTGGAAAGCTGGGTTGCAAACACGGCGCTGGAGGCCGCGCTCCAGCGCGACACCAAAGGGCTCAGGAATCCCGTCCAGCCGAGCAACGAGAATCTGATCACCGGCGTGCACCAGTACGCCGAAAATTGCCATATGCCATGGGGCGTCGGACGCCAAGCCTTCGAACCCGGCTCAAGGCTTCTACATCGAGGCCCCGCAGCTTGCCAAAGATGGAGTCGAAGAGGATCCCGAGGCCGCGTCGTTCTGGAAGGTGAAGCATGGAATCCGCTTCACAGCGATGCTGAGCTTTACCGCCACGCTGCAGGACGAAGAGATCTGGAAAATCGCGACGTTCCTCAAGCAGATGGATAAACTTCCACCCACAGTCGATGCCGAGTGGAAGAAAGTATCTAGTGTTGCGGCCACTCCGCCACCAAAATAGCACTCAGGCCGCGCCTGGCCAGAGCAGGTAGATCGTTTTCTCGGGGTTGCGGGCTAGTGACCGTGATCGAGCCGAGGCAGGACGTCCGCCGGCGAAATTCTCGCCTGCGGCGGAGTTATTCACAACCTCGCTCCGCCTTGCTGCGCAGGGCCCGCTTCGCTCGATTATGAATAACTCCGAAACGGATATCAGCGGGCTAAATATCCGAAACGTTTTTAGTTTTAGCCGCAAAAAACGGCGTAGTGCACCGGTTTAACGAAGTCGAAGAACCTCAGCCGAGATATTCGACCCCGCCGTTCTTATCTCGCAGTGAGATGGAATTACCCGGCTCACTGAGCGTTACAGCGATCGTTGAGGCATCCTCGCAGGCGATGACAAGGTCTGCCCGGCCTCAGAGACTTCGCGGATCTGCACGCCTTCCGTATCAACTGGGTTACCCACCTTAAGGCTTTTGACCTTCAAAGTGGATCCGTCTTGGAAACCAGTGACGAGTTCGCCGGTGTTTTCCTCAAAACTCCCGATGACGCGACCTTTAAGGACGTTGGTAAGCTCGTGATTCGGTGGCATAGCTATTCCCCACTTCCGATCGCAGGATGATATCCTTTCTGAACCGCTTTGTTTTCGGTCATGTATTGGCCCTGCTTTGTCTTACATAAAATAAAAGCTTGATCCTGGCCTCCAATACTTTCCGCTCTTGATGTTTACCCGCGCCTGCCCAGAACTGCTTGGGGCCCCGATCCACAACAAGAGATAGAGTCTGATCCGCCCGCCGGGTTCGGGCTGATCCCAGCAAGCCATCCGTGGATGCGATGCTGACTTTACTCGACAAACTGAGACTCATCGAAGCTACGGCCGTGCTTGGGGTCGATCTCTCGTGGCTCAATGCCAACTACCAGCGGGCGCTGTCCACCGGGTGCGAAAGTCGTCGGTCACTCGGTTGCGGGAACTCGCCGAGTCACGTCGCCGCGCGGCGTTGGTCTGCTTTCTCTGGCAGAGCTACCGCGACGCCGTCGATCAAATGGTCGACATGTTCGACAAGCTACTGACCCGCGCGCACACCCAGGCCCAAAACGAGCTCGACGAACAGCTCTGCCGCCAGCGCCAAACTATCCAGGTTTCGTGCAATCAGCCCTACGCCAGCTTGCAAGCGCTCGAAGCCGTTTCTGAGCGAAGCGCTGTAGCCCTTCTGGCAAACGCCCGAAACGCTTAGTGATCTCATCGGCCGGGGTTGGTTGCGCGTTCGATTCCAACACTTCCTGCCCACCATTCAACCGAAGATCAATGAGAAACGGTATTAATGCCATCCATACACACCCCCGGAGCTGTCGACCCTTGGCGTCCCGAATAGAAGGCCGCGTTCCGACAGGCTCCGGTGACGCCCGGTGCTGTATCGGGTACGGGAGATATATCCCATCGGCCATGGGTTACCTAAATACCCCCAAGCTCCGGTATAGGGGTTGAACCAGTAGTTGCCGTTACGGATATAGCCGCCGAGCAAGCGCTCGAGATTTTCGATCTGAGCCTCGCTCAGCCGCTGGCCGTTAATGACCACGTATCGACCGGCTAACGCGGAAAGCGGAACCAGGGCTATGGCGGCGACCAGCAGGAATCGGT
>JBAUZZ010000004.1:0-16178 GCA_049585495.1 Chthoniobacterales bacterium
AGGCCCGCTGACGAGGAGATCGAGATAATGTGCCCCAAGCGCTGCTTGCGCATCACCGGCAGGACAGCGCGGGTGACGTTCATTGGGCCAATGAGGCTCGTCGCCAACTGCCGCTCCATCTGCTCCGGCGTCAGCTCCTCGAAGTAGCCCGCGTAAAAGCTGGCAGCATTGTTGACCAGCACGTCGATGCGGCCGAACCGGTCGACAGCCGCCCGCACCGCCGCCTCGGCATCGACGCGGCTAGTGACGTCCAGCTTGACGGCCAGCAGGTCGTTCGACTGTCCCAAGGCCTTGGACACGCGGTCGCTGTCCCGGCCAGAGGCCATAACCGCGTGGCCGGCGGCCACGGCGGCCTTGGCGAAATCGACGCCCATGCCACGGCTGGCTCCAGTGATAAACCAAATCTTCTTGTTACTCATAACATCTCCTTTTTTAGGGGTGGATGGACCTCCCATCCCGCAGCAATGGTGTCTTCAACATGTCGAGAATACCCACTTTCATATTGTTCCTTTCTGGTCGTTCAACTGTCAATCAGGTTCATTTGCTGCCGGTGAGCCTGGGACCTCAAATTTCGTATCGCAAGGCCGCGGCTCTGCTGCGAATGCTTCTCCCACCGATGGCTGGAACTACCCATACCAGCACCCGAAGCCGGGTCATCGCGGTTGGAGAGCGCATCGACGAAGAGATTCGGCGGAGCATCCCGAGAACCGCAAACTCGATAAGCCGGCGAAGCAGATGGTCATTGGCATCGACGGAGCTTTCGTCAAAGGTCGCCGTCCGACAGACCGCGCCAGTTTGGAGATCATCACGGGGCGGATCGAGGCGAACGCTGAGCCCAGCAACAGTGTTCGCGGTCGTCCGAAACCAGGATGGCCGTGCCAAACAAGGCGTTCAGGCGCCGTTACGGCAAAGGGGGCGAGCCCTTGAGACCAAGCTGCGTGTTGTCTCGGATGGTGAGGACCGCATGAGGTCGTTGCTGGCCAAATGGTTCAACGCTAACGAACAGCACATCCTGGATTGCTATCACATCGCACGGCGGTTCGAGGGCATAGGAAAAGGCCTCGTCTATCTTCCCCATGTCGCAGATTTCAAGAACCGGCTGTCGAGACACTGGCATCACTTGAATCGCGCGAAGTGGAAAGTCTAGCATGGCAACCTGTACGGAGCCAGCATCGCTCTGTTTCGTCGGCTCGTAGAAGCAAAAGGTTAGTAAAAGCTAACACAAGCTATCAACATGCCGCTGGAACTAACTGCTCTTAACAAAGTACGCCACCGGTGCGCTCTAGGTTTTCCATCCCAACCTCTCTGGAGTCGATTTAAAGGGCTTTGACCTGTCGGCCGTTCCTATGACCTTCGCTCGCCGTCAAAACGCGTGCCAGCCCAGGCCGTGAGGCCGCGTTGTGAGTCTGTGCGAAGGGGTGAGGCGCGGGCTTGCCGGCTTTTCGCGCGACACGCGCCTCATAGGGGTGAGCTCATAAGTCCCGAGACTTTGAGCGGATCGGAATGGTTGGCGGCCAGCTACTGTAACGGACAATCCACTGAGGTTTTCGAGGGAAAGCTGGTCAATCAAAAGCCATTTCTGCCAAATACAGTTAGCAGCATTTCTCAGGAACTAATAATAGTTAGTAAAAGATATATGCTTCCATGATAGTAAAAATGCTTGAACCGGAGTGTGAAGCGAAGTTAGTTATAGCCTGTCAAGCCCGAGCCTAGCAGACTAAAACAAACACCCGCCCCCTATGGCTCTGATTATTGAAGACCCTGACGCCGACCTGGTCACCCTGGAGCAATTGGCGGCCACATTCGACATCCACCGCACCGGAGTCAGGAGATGGTTAGTCAAAGAGGGCTTCCAACTGCGCTTCATCCGGTTGCCGGAGAGCGGAAACCAACTTTGCGCCGCCCTTAACCGCCAGGAAGCTCAAGCTGCCATCGCCCTGCGGCGCAAGCTCGGGTTCCGAGTCAAGGCCTGAGCGGACGAGCGCCGGGACTATGAGCAAGCACCGAGCATTGGACCAACCCAACCGTGCGTTACAGCGACAGATCGAAGAGGCCAGAGCCGAGATATGGCAGTATTTTCAACAGAAGCAACGGCCGACTATTGGCATGATCAGGGCAGCCGGGGCCAGCGAAATGGTAAACGAGATCCCGAGATCCTCGCCGCCAAAGCGGACCGAGAAGCCAGCAACTGGCGAGCACTCGAGAAAGTGGATTTGGGACACTGCCTGGGAACGATCTATGAGGCGGTTGTCGACTCTGTGAGTGAGCAGTTCCGGGCACTCGGCAACTAACTAGCGAAAAAGCGAGCGGGCAAGACCAGCTCAGAGCAAAACCATGCAAATCGAAACCGATCGCCAGCCACGCGGACCCACTGAGGAAGGACTAGCACTCTCCATCTATGTCAAGAGCGGCGAGCCGCAGCACTGGCAATTCAAAATTGACGCCTGGTCCACTAAAGCCGACGGACTCTATCACCTGCGGCTGGACGCCTTGGGTTTTTTGGCAAATGTCTCAGCTCAGAGCGTGTTCGAACTTTATTCCTGGCTCGAGCTCTTGAACGCTGCGGCTATGCTCAAGGCCCGGCGCCGAATGACGCCAAAACCTCACGATCACTGGCCCAGGAAGATCGTGGTCCAGTATTTCAAAGCGGCTCGGGCTGCGGCGCTGGCCGAGTTAGAGCCGCTGCTTCATAGCGCAGATAATTGAATAGCAACCCACGGCCAATAAAAGTTCCCCCAAGCATCAAAGCCAGGGTCCGAAAAATCCTGAAATCCAAGGCGACCAAAGCTGAACGGAAACAGATGCTGGATGCGCTCTACAAGGCTGATCCTTCGGTGGAACACCGCCTCCAGGTCTGTGAAGCCCTCCGTCAATTTATCAACGAGTTGATCCGCGAAAAGGAAAAGGAACAGTAGCGTGAGTAAGAATGAAAGGCCCTAAAAAGCTGTGAGGAAATCGACTAACAACAAGATGACCCAGCGAGATTGAATACCTCTCGCGGGCTCTGCGGGCCAGAGTTAAAGCAGCCAAAACCGCCATCGCGGGACGCAGCTCGAAATTGAAAGAAGCCTTTGAGATAGAGCTGAAAACCCTCTACCCGGCTAGCGGCGATCCGGTGTGGCAAGACGCGCTTCGGGTCATGATCGAGACTCACAAGATCCAACAGGAGCGGGTGGAAGCGCGAGCGAACGAATTGGGCATTCCGAAGCGCTTTTGGGCGAGTCTGCCTCAGCCTCGCTGGTACTACGGAGATCATCACATTTTTGAAGAAGTGCGGAAAGAAATGCGCAGGCCTTGCGCACTTCCAGATTGACGCGAAGATCAAAGGCGATCTGGAGAAATTGGAGCGAGATAGTGCCCAGGTGCAGCTCGACATTCTGAGCAATGGGTTCGTTACGGAAGCGGTCAAGGAGTTCTTCCAGCGGCTACCGAAAGTCGATGAACTTATCCCGCCCTTGAAAATCGAGGATGTTAAGGCGTTGATGGACGGGTCGAGCCCAGGCCAGCAAGGTTATTTGCCGGAATGGAAACGTCCGGCGCTAACAAATAGCCTCCAACTGGATCGAAGGCTACAAGCGCGCCTTCGGCGAACCCTACCAAAATGAATAAATGATTGCGCTCTTAGGCACAGCTACCGAAAGCCGAGCCCGTTAGGAATGAGATCCAGGAAGCCAGCTCAAAGAGAATTCCAATGAGAGAAAAAGAAAACCATCCCGACGCAATCCACACTAGCTTTAGACGCAGCAGGACCTCCCTCTTTTCGATCCGAGCACGACGAGCATGATTATTCGTCAAACCTGGCTTGGTGGCGAAATTGCCTGGGAAGTTTTCGTTGTCTTTTGGGTTCTCCTTCGCGTTGCCAGAGCTTTCAACTTTTGTACCAGAACCGTGTCTTTGTGCTTCGATAGCCCGCTCAGGTATAAAATGTTACCCGAAAGGATTATTGCACTCCTGCGCGTTGTTGTGCTAGCGGCGAGGGAGGTCGCCATACGGTTAGCAGCCCTAATAGGCGTAGGCTATGTTAACAGAGGCAACGTGGAATTTATTGTTGGAAAGGATCCGGAAAGGCGTGTGCACCCCGTTCCTGGGCGCCGGGGCGTGCGCTGGCACTCTCCCGCTTGGCGCTAATGTAGCCATGCAATGGGCGCAGGAGCACCACTATCCGCTTAACAACCCAAACAACCTGGTCGAAGTTGCCCAGTTCCTTGCCGTCCAGTTTGATCTCCTTTTTCCAAAGGAGAAAATTTTGAAGTTGATTGCCGGCGTGAAAGCGCCTGACTTTGCCGCTCGCGATGAGCCGCATGGGGTTCTGGCCGATCTGCCGCTGCCGGTGTACATGACTACCAACTACGATGATTTCATGGTGCAGGCGCTTAAGAACCGGTACCGCGACGCTAAGCAAGAGCTTTGCAGGTGGAATGAAGCAGTGCAAGACGTGCCATCAATTTTCGACACCCCTGATTTCAGTCCGACCGTAGCCAACCCTGTTGTTTACCATCTGCACGGGCATACTCTTCCGGAGTCACTCGTGTTGACCGAGGACGATTATTTGAATTTCCTCGCCAGCATTGCCCGAAACCCAGGTCTTCTGCCTTCACGCATCCAAAAGGCTCTAGACCTCTCTACTTGCTTGTTCATCGGCTATCGTCTGGCCGATTGGAATTTTCGGGTCCTCTTTCAAGGTCTCAAGCCGCGGCTTAAGATAACGAACGTTGCCGTCATGATGCCGCCAGAGGACCCGGAGGTGGCGCGCCGACAGCGTGAATATCTCAATCGCTACTACCAAACCATGGATCTGCACGTTTACTGGGGCAGCGCCAGACAGTTCGCGGCAGATTTGCGAGACCGCTGGACCAAGTTCAAATCCCGAAGTTGAAGGTGGAGGTTTACCGCATGATCAATACGCTCGGGCCAGCTCAAACCGCATTAACCCCAGCTGACTGGAACCTTCTCCTCGGCCGGATCAGCAGGTTCCAGTGCACGCCCATTTTAGGACCCGAAACTCCCAGAGGCACTTTGCCGGAACGGTTCCACATCGCGCGAGAATGGGCCGCGGAGTTTGGATATCCGTTCGAAGATTCGGACGATCTGGCCCGCGTGGCCCAGTTTATCGCGACGACGCTCGATCCTCTGGCGCTGCGCGAGGAGCTTCTAGAATGGGGCAGGAGGGCTACGCCGCCCGACTTTGAAGACCCAGACAATGTGCACGGCCTACTGGCTCGCTTGCCGGTGCCGATTTATATCACGACCGCCTACGATGACTATCTTGTACGGGCGCTCAAGGCAAGATACCGCGACGCGCGACAGGGATTTTGCCGGTGGAACCGGTTCATTCCCGAGGGAGGATCGGCGTTCGATGATCCCGATTTCACCGCAACCGTGGCCAACCCTGTCGTCTTTCACCTGCACGGTCACTCCGGCGTTCCTGAATCAATGGTCGTGACGGAGGACGACTACCTGGATTTTCTGATCAACACTTCGAGGGACGATCAGGCAATTCCAACGCAAATCAAGGCGGCATTCACGAGGACGTCACTGTTGTTTCTAGGTTACCGCCTAGCTGACCTTGGTTTCCGAGTCCTCATTCGGAGCATGGCTAGTCATATGCGAAGTAGTCTGGTCAAAAGGCATATATCCGCGCAGCTCATTCAGGTCGGGCAAGAAGTTGCCGAAGCGCAGTGGGCGCAGGCGCTGGAATATTTAACCAAGTATTTCAGCGGAGACCCGTTCAACATTAAACTCTACTGGGGCGCGCCACATGAATTTCTCGCCCAGTTAAACGAGCGTTGGCACTCGTTCCCAAAACATGGAACGTGAATCGCCATACGTCGGGCCGCGACCTTTTGGCCGTGAAGACGAGAATCTCTTTTTTGGCCGCAACCGCGAAGCGAACGAACTGGCCTTACTGGTGATCGCACATAGGGAGGTTGTGCTCTATGGCCTGTCTGGTGTTGGCAAGACCTCTCTGATCAATGCTGGGCTGCTGCGGCGCCTCGAAAAAGAGGAGGAGTTTGAGATCCTCGGTCCGGTTCGCGTCCAAGGAGCCTTTCCCGAATTCACAACGCAGAATATATTCGTTTTTCATATGCTGCTAAGCTTGGCTAAAACCAACACGGAGCCTCAGCATTTGGCCCGCATGTCGCTGCGCGATTTTTTGCGCCAGCGCAGTTCGGAAGAAGAATGCCCTAAGCCACGGCTTCTCATTTTTGATCAGTTCGAAGAGATCTTCACTGTCCAGGCCAACCGCTGGCGAGAGCGCCAAGGGTTCTTTGAACAGGTCCGCGATGCTCTGAACGCCGACCCGGTGTTGCGCTCGCTCTTTGTCATGCGCGCGGAGTACGTCGGACGACTCGACCGTTACGCCCGAATCTTACCGGAGAAATTCCGCAGGCGCTTTTACCTAGAATACCTAACTGAAGAGTCCGCGGTGGCAGCTATCACTGAGCCAGCCAAGCGTTTAGGCCGTCCTTTCGTTCAGGGTGCAGCTGAGCAGATAGTCACCAACCTAACCCAGCTTGAGGTCACCAGTGGCGGAAAAGAGAGAAGCGAGTTTGTCGAGCCCGTTCAACTGCAAATTGTCTGCCAGACCTTGTGGCGCAAGTTGCCTTCAGATACCGCCGAAATCACGGCCGAGCACCTTCGTGGCGTCGACCTTGGCAGTGCGCTTCTGAATTTTTACGAGAACGCCCTATGCGAGGCCGCAGCCGGCAGCAGCGAGCAGGAAGCAAAATTGCGACACTGGTTCGAGAGGGAGTTGATTACCCAGGCCGGAACGCGCGCCCTGGTCTTCCGCGACACCGGCGGGGCCGCAGGACTGCCAAGTGAAACTGTCGATAAGCTGGAGGGATTGCGTCTATTGCGGAGCGAGGAGCGCTGCGGCGGGCGGTGGTATGAACTGACGCATGACCGGTTCGTGGAGGTTATTCAGAAGTCAAATAAAAGATGGGCTAAGCGCTTCGGCCAAGCAGAAGTAGTTCGACAGTGGTTAGAGGAGAAGGCCACGTGCACGGACCTGCTCGATGAGGCCGAGCTAGAGCACGCTGAAAAATTCTTCCAGACGCCGGAAGCGAAAGAGCTCGGGCTAAGTCTCCGGGCAGAGCAACTGCTCACGCTCAGCCGCCAGAGCATTCTAAAGGCGAAACTAGACCAGGCAGAGCGTCAGGCTAAATTGGAAAGACAACGGGCTGAGGCTCAGGGACGGGCAGCCGAGGCGGAGAAGAATCTGCGTCGCCGAGATCGGCGTCATGCAAAGCTCATCATCGGGGCGCTAATTTCGATCGCGGTTCTCGCCATTTACGCCTACTCCCAATATAACGAACTCAGCTATGCTAAAAAAATGCTCGCAGAAAAGGAGGCGCTCAGTAACGAGCGACTCGAGCAAGCGAAACATGATCTAGTCCAGCAGATCAACGGCGAGGCGTCTGCCTTACATCACCTTGCGAGTTCGCTGTACTTGAACCCCGCCAATTTGGATGCCGCGAGGCTTACGTGGAAACTGCTTACAGAGACGGCTTGGTGCCTTCCGGTAACTCCTCCCCTTCGCTACTCTGGCGCAATGATCTTAGCCGCCACCTTCAGCCCCGAGGGAAAACAAATCTTTGCCGTATCGAGTGACGGCAAGCTACTGGAATGTGAACAGGATTCGCGCTCACCGAAACTAGAGCCTATAGGAGATCCGCTTTTTGAAAACGTAGTCTCCGGTACGGCAAGGCAGGTAGTCATTCAGCCGGCGGCGTTCTTTAGCGACGACGGAACCGCCCTTATTACCATTCTCCCGAGGATCGTAAAAGTGACGTCGCATTTGCCAGGACCAGCCGATCCGAACGTGCAGATTCCCTCTTCGCAAGCTCCTGTAACCGATCCTATAAGAGCCGAGATCCGAAGATGGCTTCCCGAGAAGCATGTTTACGACCAGAACGCGCAATCGATAGATTTAGAAGGAACCAGTCCGTACTACTTCGCTACGTGGAGTGCCGACGCACGTAATCTCGTGGTCATCACGTACACACGAAATTATAAAGCTATCTGCCAGGTACTAAGGGTCGGTGCCGACGGTAGGACCTATTCGAAAGACGAGGCGGCGTCTCGGCGGCTGAATGAGGCCGAAGCGATCGCAATTGCTTTCAGCCGAGACGCGTCAGGTCAAATAGCTGCGATCTCCTCTGGGAACAAATTGCAATTTTATGATTCGAATTTTCAACCGATCGCTCATGGTGTTAATGACCAGAGTGAACTGCAAAGTATTCCGACTCCGGCTCGAATTGCATCGGGACCTAGTGAAAATGAAATTACGTTAATGGCCTGGGGCGCTGGCGTTTGGCGTTTTAACACGGCTACAGGCCGTTGCGATCCCGTACGTGGCCAGTCCTTCCGTGACCAAATGCCGCGATTAATCAGCACACGCGGAGGTCCATTGTTAGTGGCTAAATGCTTATACAGACGAGTGGAAATTTTGGACAAGGACGAGAAACGGCTGACAACAATTCCGATAAATGAACCCTCGGTAGGGTTCGCCCAGTTCAGGCTGGACGGCAAAGAATTGCTCACGTTGTCTGGAGGAGGCTGGAACGCAATGGATACAATTCGCATAACAAGTCTCGAAACCCTGGCGTCAGGGCCTGCTCTAGCAAACACCCAATTTGGGGAAACATCCTTACCTGCTGGGTTTGCTGAATTGGCCAATGCGCTGAGTGGACAGCAGGGCGAGGACGTACAGTTCTTCTGGACTTCGAGAAAGCTGATCGAGAGCTTTTCCAAGGAAAAACGGTCTCCAGAGCTCGAGGTTATTTGGGAACGTTTTTTCGGGAAGCAATCATGATGGCGCTAAGCGCCGACGAGCTGCGAGCAATTTGGAAATCTCTGCCTGGATTTTTCAAAAGAGTTGCCGCGGGCGAGCGTCTGAGTCGTACCTCGAAAATGGATCTATCTTGGTCGGGTTGGAGCAGAGG
Source organism: Chthoniobacterales bacterium (assembly GCA_049585495.1). Classification (GTDB taxonomy): domain Bacteria; phylum Verrucomicrobiota; class Verrucomicrobiia; order Chthoniobacterales; family JAFAMB01; genus JBAUZZ01. Next base: position 8,949 of record JBAUZZ010000004.1, read on the forward strand.
CATAGTGAAGCAACAGAGCGCCGAGTTTGGCGCCCAACGATGGCGCCGTCGCGGCCAGGCAGATAACGTTGCGCTGTTCCACAGCACCTGAGAGGAGACAATTGCCAAAGAAAAAGCCCAGATCTTCAGAGCGCCCGGAACCGGGAAAACCATTCGATCCACTTGTTCTCGACAAGACAGTCATCGCGATTCCATTGCTCGAAAAGATTCGCCAGGAGAGCGAGGCCAGCGCGAGGCGCGAAATTTACAAGGTAATCATTGATCTGAATCTCGAATACCCGGACGGGCGGGAGAAAGCCAAAGATTGGATTATCGCAAACGTTAGGACTGCAAAAGAAAACGTCGTCAAAGAGAAAGGTGAGTTACAACCTGGCGTTCAGAACGTCGACGAGGCCAAGAGCAGCCTGACAAGACAGTATTTATTCGCTGCTCTTGAGGGCCGGGTGATCCAGGAGCTTGTGCGGCTCGACGAGCAGGCGGCGAGAATGTTAGCGGGGCAAAGGCAGGCTGGGAGGGCTTCTCTGACAGGCCCCCCCCCTCTCGGTATTTCTTACAGGGCGATTTACCGGATCTGGCCTGATTTCGAGGTGACGGCCCTGATCAACAAATCAATTGCCACTGTAAAGTCCGATGCCGCGCGAAATGCCTTCGGAGCGATTGGAGCGGATATTGTCTGGGCCGTGATGGACTCAGGGATTGACAAAGAGCATCCGCATTTCCAGAAGCACAGTAACATTGACCAAGGCAGCCTGTTCCACCGCGATTTCACGGCGCCAAATGGCCCTAGCGACCCCTTCAAAGACGAAAACGGCCATGGTACGCATGTCGCCGGGATTATAGCCGGTGAGCAGGTTGCGACCGACTGCCAGCCGTTCAGGGCCATTTACCGATTTCGCAGCGAGACCGGCGAAATTAGGCCGGGAGCGCTCGACTTGAAGTCGATCAGTGGTATGGCGCCAAAATGCAAGCTGGTTAGCTTAAAAGTGCTCGACGCAAACGGAAAAGGAGCGGTAAGCAACCTAATCGCTGCGATCGCACATATCCAGGAAATCAACGGCTATGGGCGCCGGGTGCTGATCCACGGCGTGAATCTGAGCGTCGGCTACAATTTCGAGCCTGAGTGGTTCGCGTGCGGCCAAAGCCCCATCTGCGTCGAGGTCGATCGACTTGTCAAATCTGGAGTCGTAGTCGTCGTCGCCGCTGGCAACACTGGATATGGCGTCCTGAATTCTTCGATGGGTGTCACTAAGGCCGGAATGGATCTCACGATCAATGATCCGGGCAACGCCGACCTCGCGATCACAGTCGGCTCAACGCATCGCGACATGCCTCACGTCTACGGCGTCTCCTATTTTTCCTCGAAAGGACCCACCGGCGATGGACGCTTGAAACCCGACTTAGTTGCTCCCGGCGAAAAAATCATTTCGTGTGCTACTGGAAGGCTTAAAGAAGAAGGAGCGCAGGGGCAGGAGTGCCAATATGTCGAAACGAGTGGAACCAGTATGGCGGCGCCCCATGTCAGCGGGGTGATTGCAGCGTTCCTTTCAGTGCGGCGTGAATTCATTGGTCAGGCCGAGAAGGTAAAAGAAATTTTCGTTTCGACAGCAACTGATCTCAAACGAGAGCGCTATTTTCAGGGTGCCGGACTGGTCGATCTCATGCGAGCCATCCAATCCGTCTAGCCGGCAAACAGAGCGGGCGCCAAGGAACAAGAACACAACATCATGGCGGACATTGCAAGTATTCCGTTTGTTGAAGCTAACTTCGGCAAAGATGGCAATCCCGAAAACGCCGTCGATCTCCCAGCGGGAACAACTGACGTTTTTGTTATGTCTCACGGTTGGAACAATAACAAACAGGACGCGCAAAAACTCTACGATGCTTTTTTCAAGAACTTCGCCGACCTCAAAAAGAACTTCGATTTCACTGCTCGCCAACTTGCAATCGTTGGGATTTTCTGGCCCTCAAAGAAGTTCGATGATCTGGCGTTCGAAATCGGCCAAAGCAACGCGGCCGCTCTAGGCGTTGGCGTTGACAACCAGGCTCTATTGGAAGCAAAGCTGAAAGAGCTGAAAACGCTATTCATCGCTCCTGCTGAGATCGAGAAACTCGACGCTGCAAAAGCTGCCCTTGCCGGAATCGAAAACAGTCAGGGAGAGCGCAAAAAATTCGTGTCAAACATACGATCGCTGTTGAACCCGGCCGCTGCCAATCGAGACGACGCATCCGACACGTTCTTTCAAAGTAGCGAAGAGGAGCTGATGGAGAACCTCAAAATCCCAATCGGCGCCGCAATACCTCCGGAAGCTGTGGGTGGGGGCGCCGCATTTGGCATCGCAACCGGTCAACCGATCGAGGAAGTTGGCGGAGCGAGCACTGGGGATTTTATAGAAAGCTTCAAAACGGCCGCGCTGAATATCCTGAATTATACGACCTATTACGAGATGAAGACCCGCGCGGGAACTGTCGGGAGCAACGGTGTGGCCCCGCGCATTGATAAGCTCACAGCCAAAGTGAAAAGAATCCACCTAATTGGCCACAGCTTTGGTGGGCGGCTCGTGACCGCCGCGACTAAAGAATCGATGACGGGCAAGATCGCATCTCTGACGCTGTTACAAGCGGCTTTTTCCCACAACGGCTTCTCGAAAATGATGGGCGGCTTTTTCCGGAGAGTCGTAGATGCAAAGCGTGTTCCCGGTCCGATTGTCATCACCCACTCCAAGAATGACACAGCCGTTGGTTTAGCTTATCCGATCGCTTCTCGTATCAACAACGATGCCACGATGGCGATCGGAGACGAGAACGACAAATTCGGAGGCATCGGTCGAAACGGAGCGCAGAAGATGGAGTCCGGCGAAATAGACACAAATGAGACAGTCCTGCGCGACACCGGTGGAATTTACGCTTTTTCAGGTGGCAAGTTCTTTAATCTGCGCGGCGATGCCTTCATCAAGGATCACGGCGATGTGACCAACAGACAAGTTGTGAACGCCGTACTGAACGCGGTCGCGAAGCCGAAAGAACCATAGGCGGGTGACGTACTGCCACGCGGGAATGCAGAGGACTCGCCTGCTCAATCTCATAGGCTCCTGGTCTCTTTGCTACGATCTCCGATGCCGATTAAGAAGCTTCCGGCGATCATGTCACCTTGCCGGTACGGAGGGAAGAGATTGTCCCGCAGGTCGACACCGGCGCGCTGGCCACTCAAATGGCCTTCTGAGATGCCTACAATGAACTGGATTGGCATGAGCATTTTTGATTGCGTGACTCCGCGGCCGCTCGAATGTGCTCAATAAGGGCTTGCCAACGTAGCTGATGCTCATCGGTTGCGTCAGTTAGAGCCGCGGAGATCATAGCTAGTTTCGTTTCCAGTCCGTGCGCGTGATTGAAAATTTTGAGCGCCTTAGCCTCGTTTATACCGAGTGCGGCCGCGAAAAGGTCAGGAAGGTAATCCTATCCCTTGCCTTCGTCAGTGATTTTTGATCTGTTAGGTGTGCCCGGCGAATATCATAATACGATTCGTGAATCAAGCCGAGGGTCAGCAATGTTTCCGAGCTCCGTATACAGACGGGATTTCAACGCGATGGAAGAGATCGCGAAGCAGCTCACCGCGGCCGAAGAAGTATTCCAACGATTAATACGGGAGCGACGATGCGGGCCCAAGAATGATGTAATTTCCATGTTATCCAATGGAGATAGCGCGACCTCGCAATTGCCCGAGGACGAGCTGGTGGTGCTATGCAATTTTCTGTTAGCGGCGGGACACGAAACTACAGCAAATCTTTTAAGCGGATCACTGAGATATCTGTTAGAAAGACGCGAACTCTGGGAACAGCTCGGTACAGCTCCGGAAATGATAACTTCGGCAGTGGAAGAGCTGTTACGATTTGTCAGCCCTGTCTTATGGGTCTCTCGATTACCAACGGATGACATCGAGCTGGATGGACAGGTCTTACGAAAAGGAACGCGCTTACAACTTGGAATTGGCGCAGCCAATCACGATCCCGATGAATTTCCAAACCCAGAGCAACTGGATTTCTCGCGGCCGAAGGTTAAGTCGCTAGCTTTCGGATATGGACCGCATTTCTGCCTGGGAGCTGCGCTGGCCAGGCTGGAAACACAAGTCGCATTATCGAGATTGTTAGAGCGGATACCCCAGGTACAACTAGGAACGCGGCATTTCGAATACCGACCGCTCTATTTCTTGCGGTCGCTGAAATCTCTACCGATTATCATTCGGGGCCCATGACTAGCGGCCCGCAACTAGCCGACAACAACCCAATGGACGTTTCCCATCCTCGGAGTCTTTGATGAAAATAGATAAACGGCTCCTGTAGATTCGAAGATGTCTTCGGATCGAAGTCGTCTGATCCCGTCACCGGGATACTGCTAGACATAGCCATAGAACTTCATACGCTCAAAGGCAATCGCCGAGCGTTTCGCCTTGAGACCCCAAATCGGGCGGCCACAGCAGGCAAAGCAAAGGACATTTTTTTGCACCTGCAGCCGCACGGCTTGGAACAGACCATTTCGCGATACCGGCCAGAGATCGTTAGGCAAAAGAAGCGGGATGTGACGGTGGCAGAGTTTTTATCCGAAGTGAAAGCCAAGGCGGACAGCAACCCGAAGACGATTGAGGGGCATTGCAAGTCGTTTCGCTGGTATTCAATTCGAGGAGGCCATCCTTTAAGTACCGAAGCGATTTCGACATTCAAAAGCTCATTCGGACAGCGAGGGACGAGCTTCGCGAACATCAACCGGAGCTTTAAGATTTTCCTGCTTGCGACTATGGCTGGTCTACGGCGTAAGGAGATTGACCTGCTAGAAGTGGGGGCTTTTCGCTGGCAGCATGGCGTGATCCGAATCGAGGCCCACTCAACGGTTTCAACCAAACATGGACCGAGCGGGGGAGAACCTATCGAAGAAACTCCTTCTTAGAAGCCATCGGCAACACCGATACGCCCAAACGCCGACACGCCGATACCGTACTCACAGCTGAATCCGCTCAACCTCACCGGTCGTGATCTCCTCTTTGGTCGGTCGCAGAGCTTGGTGGTCCGGGGCGACTCCTGCGTGGCCGTTTGCTGGGCAGGCTAAACATCTTGCCCAATCAAGACGACGAGAGGATTGACCGGACCTTTTGAGATGGCACAATCCTAAAGGCTCGCGTTGAAAATAGTAACCTCCAAATCGGTCGCGGCATTCCGAAACTGGCTGGGCAAAAATCATGCTGCCTCGGACGGCATTTGGCTTCGGATTTTCAAAAAGGCTTCTAGCGAAGAATCGATCGCTTACGCAGAAGCCTTAGATCAAGCAGTCTGCTACGGCTGGATTGATGGCCAAAAGAAGGCATATGATGACCGTTCCTGGCTTCAGAAATTTACGCCAAGGCGACCTAAAAGCGGATGGTCCAAGAATAATGTTCAGCACGCCGAACGCCTTATTAAGTCCGGAGAAATGACTCCCGCCGGACTGAAAGAGGTCGAAGCCGCAAAGGCGGATGGTCGCTGGGAGACTGCCTATGATTCATTTGGCAACGCCGCTGTGCCAAATGATTTCTTAAAGGAGCTTGCCAAAGACAAGAAGGCGAAAGCTTTCTTTGAAACGCTGAACAAAACCAATCTGTATTCCATAGCTTACCGGCTCCAAACCGCCAAGAAGCCTGGAACCAGAGAGAAGCGAATTCGGGCGATCATCGAGATATTGGCGCGCGGAGAGAAGTTCCATTGAGGGTGAGCCGAACACAAACAAATCAACCTACGGCATTCCTTCGAGCGCGAGAGGACTGGGGAGCAGAGTGTCATCACGATCGGCAAAACGCCAATACGCCCAGACGCCGATAGCCCGACACGGTTACTATTTGACTCTCTTCGTGTCCTGCGCTCAAAGTTGGATCCGCTCGACCTCGCCGGTGGTCGCGCTCGGCGTGCAGCTCAGGATCAAACGTTACTGCCAGATTCGCTACACCTCGGTAGAGCGGGACACGTGATCGCGCTCGGTATTTTCCAGTCCGGAAGTGCTGTCGCGATTACTATTGGTCACTCACCAATTGGGCCACTATTTTGCCGCGAACATGCCCTTCCGCCAGAGTAGTCAGGCTTTTTGGGATCTCTTCCAGAGATATGACGCTGGAGACTGTCGAACGAATTTCATTCCGTTCGACTAATGCGATCATCTCCGAAGCCATTTTGGCCAGATCCTCCTGTTGCCGGTGACACTGTGGTGCAACCAGTACACCACCTAGACCGATGTCTTGAATTGCGATGGAGTATGGCAGATCATCAATTCCTGACAGACCCCGGTATGCCCGCGATGAAGGCTATTCCTCCTTCCGGTGCGAGCAATCGAAGATTATCCACTCCGTTCTTGGGACCGATAGCGTCGACAATTCGGTCAAATAGTCGTGGACCAGCGCATTCCCGAGCGCGGGCTAATACGTCCTCGGTCCGATAATCAATGACTTCGTCCGCGCCTAACTCCCGGACATAATCTGCATTGGCAGCAGAGCGGGCGCTGTTTTACCAGGTGCGAGAGTCGTCGGTCACTCGGTTGCGGGACCTCGCCGAGCCACGTCGCCGCGCGGCGTTGGTCTGCTTTCTCTGGCAGAGCTACCGCGACGCCGTCGATCAAATGGTCGACATGTTCGATAAGCTGCTGACCCGCGCGCACACCCAGGCCCAAAACGAGCTCGACGAACAGCTCTGTCTCCAGTGCCAAACCATCCAGGTTTCGTGCAATCAGCCCTACGCCAGCTTGCGAGCGCTCGAAGCCGTTTCTGAGCGAAGCCCTGTAGTCCTTCTGGCAAACGCCCGAACAGGGTTAGTGATCTCATCGGCCGGGGTTGGTTGCGCGCTCGATTCCAACACTTCCTGCCCACGATTCAACCGAAGATCAATGAGAAACGGTATTAACGCCATCCATACACATTCCCGGAGCTTGGGTCGACCAGTGGCGTCCCGAATAGCAGGCCGCGCTCCGACAGGCTCCGGTGACGCCCGGTGCTGTATCGGGTACGGGAGATATACCCCATCGGCCATGGGTTACTTGCATACCCCCAAGCTCCGGTATAGGGGTTGAACCAGTAGTTGCCGTTACGGATATATCCGCCGAGCAAGCGCTCGAGATTTTCGATCTGAGCCTCGCTCAGCCGCTGGCCGTTAATGACCACGTATCGACCGGCTAACGCGGAAAGCGGAACCAGGGCTATGGCGGCGACCAGCAGGAATCGGT
>JBAUZZ010000005.1:0-3685 GCA_049585495.1 Chthoniobacterales bacterium
TCTCTACCTTGGTCCGGGATTGGAACATCTTTCTGTTATTTCTGGGCATGATGACTCTTTCTGCTCTGGCCGAGGCAGCGGGCTTGTTTGACTGGTTGGCAGCGCAGGCTGCCCGGTTTGCTGGCAAAAGTGCGGCGCGGCTTTTTCTGAACGTTTTTCTGCTCGGTACTCTCATCTCGGCCATACTCTCCAACGACGCGACAGCCCTTATATTAACGCCAATCGTTTACGTCCTTGTGACGAAGCTTCGATTACCCGTTCTCCCTTACCTGTTTGCCTGTACCTTTATCGCCGATACCGCTTCATTCCTCCTGCCAGTCAGCAACCTACAAGCCACTTTCAGAATTTGGGTTTAGTCCAAAAACATTCAGTCTGAATTTTGCGGGCGGGCAAAGCTCCGCTCAGTCCGGTCCTGACATGCCATGGTCTTTCAGTTTCGCGTAGAGGAGCTGCCGATGAATGTTGAGCAATCGAGCCGCCTCTGCTCGGTTGCCCCCAGCCTTTTTGAGAGCCTTTTCCAGTAAGAGTTTTTCGAATTGGCTTACAGCGGAATGAAAATCTAGTTCCAACAGATCGTCGAGTGGAGTCTCGCCGCGAGACTCCGTCGATGCAATTTGCAGGTCGCGGGCATCAATCACCGCACCTCGAACAGCGAGCGACGAAGAACGGATGACGTTTTCCAATTCTCGGACGTTGCCTGGCCACAAATGTTGCAAAAGGCACTTGGCCGCAGCCGTGCTGAGCGACTTTGGGGGAGAAGTGAATCGTCGCAAAAAATACTCCGCCAGTAGTAGGATGTCCGAACCGCGTTCACGAAGCGCCGGCAACGGAATGTTAAGCACGTTCAGACGGAAGTAGAGGTCCTGGCGAAAAGTGCCGTCTTGGACCTTTTTCGCCAGATCCTGGTGCGTAGCCGCGACGATCCGGACATCGACCCGGTAAGAGTATTGGCCGCCTACCGGCGCAACGACTTTGTCCTGCAGCACACGGAGAATTTTTGCCTGCATCTCCAAAGGCATGTCCCCGATCTCATCGAGAAATAGTGTGCCCCCGTCTGCTTCTCGAAATTTCCCCAGGCGCGGTTGAATCGCTCCAGTGAAGGCGCCCTTCACGTGTCCGAACAATTCGCTTTCCAATAGCTCGCGAGGAATAGCCGCGCAGTTAACCGGAACAAAACGCGCCTTGCTGCGATCGCTATGGCGATGGATTGCTCTGGCCACTAATTCTTTGCCACTGCCTGTTTCACCCTCGATCAGCACCGTGACCTCTCCGCTCGTGGCAACCCCGATCTTCTTTTGGACCTCGCGCATACCGGGGCTGAATCCGATCAGGTCATCCTCGGACGGAGGCAAGTTGCCGCTCGGAGTGATTTGCGGCTTTTGCAGGGCCGAAGCGAGCACCCTTTGCAGATCCGTTCGCCCGATGGGTTTGGTGAGGTGATCGAACGCGCCCAGTCTGATGGCCTCAATGGTATTGGAACTATCGGCAAACGCCGTAAGCACAATGACAGGGATGACGGGCTTTGCTTCACGCAGGAAATCGATTCCGGACAGGTTCGGCATTTTCAGATCAAGAAAAGCCACGTCTGCGTTTTCAATGAGCTTGAACGCTTCTTCCGGGCCCCCAGCTTCCGCAACATCATGACCGAAATCCCGGACCGATTCGGCTAGCGCTTCGCGAAACGATTTGTCATCGTCGATGATCAGGATTCGGGCCATGGCGATCGGATCACTAAATCGTGCCCCGATTGTGCGTTTTGCGCAACGGGTTGTCCCGACTGCCCGAGCTCACCGATATTCGGGACCCGCTGTGCTGGGCGTAGTCAGTTGAAGCATATGACAGTTGTCCACCGCCGTTCATTGCGCCTCTTGCGGCGGATGCAGTTGATAAGACGCTTACGAATGGACAACCTTGGATTGGATCGCTCAGCCCCCACATTCCGAGCCCCTCGATGAGTGTGCTCACGGCCCACTCGGCTGCTGAAATAGCGTCCTGTCCGGACAATCCGCCGCGTTTCCGCAGAAGTTCCCAGAACGGCGCGGAATAAATGGCCCGGAAGACTGCGATCACCTGACGCTTCTCCGCCAGCGACCTTCCAGCCATCAGCTTCCCGAGGCTCTCGCCGAAGGCTGTGCGGCCTTCAGGTGCACCGCGTTCTCTCACTCGGTGACCCGCCGGCGATTCCAACACTGCGCGGATCACTTTTTCATTGCGATCAAATCCTCCGAAAAGGATCGGAATCTGAGGCGAGCCTCCCGGCGAGCCGCATTTTCGCAGGAAGGAAAGGTTCTTCAGCAGACAAAGCCCTTCGAATCGGCTGACACAGCTCACCACCGGCACTTCGACGAGCCTCCCGTCGAAAATCCTAACCCCAGTTCGAAGATGGCGCTCTCCAATAAGGACGAGATTTTCTCGCTGGCCTGCGTTAAATTAAAGTCAATTCGCCTAACCCCCACAATCGGCGGAAAATGAGGCAGCAATGAAGGCGATTGCGACCGAGGCTACGGAGCGATCGATTCCGGCCGAAGATGCACTTCGGCTTGTGATCGATGCGACGCCTGCGCTGATCCATACTGGACGGCCCGACGGTTATCTCGATTACTTCAATCAGCGCTGGTTGGAGTTCCTGGGTCTGTCCTTGGAAGAGGTATGCGGTTGGCGGTGGACCGATGCAGTTCACCCCGAAGATGTAGCCGGATTGCTGCAGAAGTGGCACGCCGCTTTGGGGAGTGGAGAGCCGTTAGAGGCCGAGGCGCGCGTGCGGCGTGCGGATGGAGAATATCGGTTGTTGCTCCACCGCAAAGTGCCGCTGCGCAACGAGCGAGGCGCTATTCTTAAGTGGTACGGGTCAAGCGTCGACATCGAGGAGCAAAGGCGGGCTCAGGAAAGGATCCTGCAGGGCGAAAGGGAGCGGCTTAGCGAAGCCCTGCTGGCCGAAGCGCAGCGCCTCACTCGAATCGGCACCTCTGTGCAGCGACTCACTCGAATCGGCAGCTTTGTGTTCAGGCTCCCTGACGCCACCGAATATTGGTCGCCGGAGTCGTTCCAGATTTTTGGGGTCGACCCGGCGAAAGGACATCCACGGAATATGTCGGAGTACACGGCTTACGTACACCCGGATGACCGCGAGCGGTTCCTGCGGGAAGCAGAAGAGATTCTCGCGAAAGGTCAAGCCTATGAGCACAACCATCGCATCGTCCGACCCGATGGTGAAATACGGGTAGTCCGAGTGGTTGGCTGTCCGGTCCACGACCAGGGAGTCGTCACCCGTTTCATTGGCGCGTTCGCCGACATCACTGAGCGAGATCAGCTGACTCAGGATCTGCGGCGAAGCGAGTTCTATCTCAACGAGGGGCAGCGCCTTGCGCACGCAGGAAGCTGGGCCTTTGATTCTGGCGGGTTCGACTACTGGTCTCCTGAATTATTTCGGATTTACGGCCTCGATCCGGCCGGCAAAGCGCCTACTATTCAGGAATATCTAGATTTGGTCCACCCAGAGGATCGCGAGTTCATGACAAACCTGATCAAGCGAATCCTGGCGGAAGCTTCGCCCTTCGATACCACGAAGCGCATCGTGCGACCCGATGGTGAGGTTCGGTACATTCGCTGTGTCGGTGCTCCTGTTGTCGAAAACCAAAGGCTGAAAAAGTTTGTCGGCACCGCCGTAGACGTTACCGAGCACGAG
>JBAUZZ010000006.1:0-3258 GCA_049585495.1 Chthoniobacterales bacterium
TGATTAGCCTTGATCCGGCTCGCATCAACGGGGCAATCCGGTTGACGAGAACAAAGTGGCCCAGATGATTGGTGCCGACTTGAGTTTCAAATCCGTCACTGGTATGCGCGAAGGGTGTAGCCATGACTCCCGCGTTTGCGATGACCACGTCGAGGAGTTGACCCTTTGCTAGGAGTCCGTCGGCACAGGCGCGCACGCTTTTCAGATTGGCGAGATCAAGCTCGACCAGATCAAAACTTCCGCCTCCTTTCGCCGCATCGGTTCGGACTTGAGCGGTTGCCGCTTCCGCCTTAGTCAAATCCCGGGCCGCCCCCACGACGTGTGCGCCATGCGCTGCTAGAGCCCGACGGGATCACGAAAAATGCTCCGGCAACAATGCCACCCCAAGTTTTGTGCAGAAGGGTGCCGTGTGCTATCTATCGGGGCGCTATCGAGGTTTGCTGTGGTAGATAAGCTCTTCATGACCTCTTGAATTGTGCGTAGAGAGCCTCGAAGCACTCGAAGCCTTTCGAGAGGATTTCGTGGTCGGTCAAGCCCTGCTTTGCCAAGCCTTTGAAGATTTGTTCAACACCAAACCCCTCGACTCGATGAAACTTGTCGTCTTCCACGTCAGCATCGTGAATGAGCTCAGCTAGTCGGAGCACGGCTCGGTCACGAATTCCAAACCGTTTGATTAACGTTTCAAAAGTGCAGCGATCCCCGTGATGGCTAAACTCCACCTCGAACATGTCGTACGGAATTGCGTTGGGTAGCTCTGTGGGCGTATTTGCGAATACGAATTTGGCGCTGGGATCGATGAACCTACGGATTAGCCAGGCGGAACCCACCCGATCAATCTCTGGCCGAGGACGAGTAACCCAAGTTTTGCCTCGATAATCCTCGATCCGGAGGCGAACTCTCGTCTCAGGCTTCTTGCTGGGAGATTCAAGTGCCTCCGCCTTCTGCAGCAGCCTCCGCAGATCTTCGCCGCGTGAGCATTGGAAATAATCGATGTCTCGGATCTCTTGAAAGCGCTGACGAAGTTTCTGTAGTTGATTAGAAAACGTTTCGGAAGACTCTTTGCGACTTTTGCTGTCTTTGATGAGGAGATTCAACGGCGCAACTAGCTCGTCGTAATCGCGGGCGCGGACCTCGTTGAACATCGCGACAATGGCGGCATGTGGCATGCCCTCAATCTCTTTGACCCGGGCGAGCGTCGCCTCGCCTCCCACATCAACAATCTCTTTTGCTAACCACTGAAATCGCTCGTAATGAACGGGTTCGTCGGGAAGTACGTACGTCGATCCTTTAAGCTGGATAGCACCAAACTTTTTTAGTCTGCGCCAGACTTTAACGCGCTCGCTCGCCCGCGTACTGGGAAGGTTAAACAAAAAGAAAAGCCAAGAACCTGACGCTTTGCTCGACATATTATACTATCATGTTATAGACATAACACAGATCCCTATTTCTTTGTCAATTTTTTCCGAGCATTGCGGTTTCGTGCTCTCGTTCTCTGACCTTCCGAAAGCTGTGGTAAAGCAAAATGTCGTAGATGACTTTTAGGCTACCCGCGACGAAGAACGGAGCGCCCAGTAAAACGGGATTGCTGAGGAATGCACCAGCGATCGTCGGTGAAAGCGAAGCGCCGACCGATCGAGCGATCCCGGTTACGCCAGCAGCTGCCGAACGTTCATCGGGCGCGACCACAGCCATCGTGTAAGATTGCCGAGGCGGCGCATCCATCTGGGAAATGCCGAAACGCGCGAGCAGAACAATGATCGCTAGCGGAAGGTTCGGCATAAGCGGCACGAGCAGTAGAAGGACATTTGAGGGGAGGTGGGTGAACACCATGGCATTCACAAGGCCGATCCGCGCCGCCACCCGCGCAGCGGCCAGGGCAGAAATTCCAGCGAGGATGTTCGCTCCGAAGAAGATTGCCCCGAGTGCCGCCGGTTCAACGCCGAAACGGACATAAAACCAGTAAGCGACCATGCTTTGAACAACAAAGCCGCCTGCGAAGGCGTCCAGGGCGAAGAGAGCGGACAATTTCAGCACGACACCGCTGGAGCCATGCAAGCCGAGCCGGTTCTGCCGTTGCACAGTTTCCGAATGTGGCGCCTCGACCAACGATGATAATCGAGTGAAGAGGAGGGCCAGTAGCACGCCAATCGCACCGTAAAGAATTACAATTGCGCGATAACTGCTTAACGGAACTACTCCAACTTGTTGGAGTAGTTGTGCCAGGCCTCCGCCGCAAAGCGCCCCCGTCGCGGTCGCGAATGAACCGGCCAAATTGTACCAACCAAAGATCTGCGTACGTCGCTCGCCGGGAACAATCTGTGAGAGCGCAGCTTGCTCCACCGGGAGGAACGGCCCAACCTCGTAACCGCTTGGACTGATTACGCCGACTATAGCGGCTGTGAGGAGCAGCGCCACGCTATCAGTCAGGGCGAAGAGAACACCTGCAAACAGCATCAAACCAGCTCCGGTTATAAGGATCCGACGCCGGCCAACACGGTCTGCGGTCGTCGTCATCCAGAGTGAGATGGCAGCGTCACCGATCAGCGTGAGGCTGAGCAGTAAGCCGATTAAGCCTGTGCTTAAGCCCAACTGGGCCAAGTAGAGCACGAGCACGACTGACAACAACCCGTAGGCGAACATGCGGATGACGCGGGTGCCAAACAAGATATAACTATCAGTCGTCAGCTTGGTAATGGTCATCCTTGGCGAAAGTTTTTACCCGTTTGCTGCGCAGTCACAGCTGTCGGCTGACCTGCTGACTGGCGAAGTTTGTATTCAGAAAGGTGGGGAGGGCGCTTAGGCCGTGTCGGTGTAAACCGCTGCTCGGTGCGAATTGGGCAAGAATGCATAGACCTTGTTTCGTTCGGCGTCGAAACCGATCGTATGAGCCCCAGGTTCGGTCTCAACGCTCTCAATTCGCTTCAGCTTTTTCGTGTCAAAGACCTCCACGACACCCGGGTCTCCGACCGCGACATACAGATGCCTTAATAGCAGATTGAAAAAGATCACGTCAGGCGAACCGCTCAGATCGAGTTGTTTTAGAACTGTGCCCGAATCGGTCTCCAGGATCACTAGCCGCTTGGCATCGCAGGCGCAAAATAAGCGCCGGCGCTCCGGGTCAAAATCAAGACCATGCGGTCCGGGAGCAGGAATTGCAATGGTGCGCGCAACTCGATCCGCCTCATCAGAAGTCACGACTACGATTTCCGATGGGTCGGCGATGTTAACGTAAAAAACCTCAGCTTGTGGTTCGAATAC
>JBAUZZ010000007.1:0-1693 GCA_049585495.1 Chthoniobacterales bacterium
GTCCAGAACCGGTCACAGGCGAGAGTCGCTGCAAGACGAGAAGCGGGTGCGGTGAGAGCTGCACTTTCAGGGTTTCCGAGCTACTTTAGCGCGGTATTAGACGAGATGGCCGCCGGATAAGTCGCCCTAACAAGCAGCCGCATTTCGACTCCTGCGTGAAGGTGGCCGGTATGCGGTGCCGATAATCGCGGCGGGCGCTCCGGCCACGAAGGTTGAAGCCGGATATCATGCTGGAGCAGGTCGGTTTTATCTCGCGGGTAGATGTGGTATCATTGATACTTTCAGCCGCAGGATGTTGTAAGGATGACGCGAATTTTGTTTGAACAGGGATCGACAGACATTTCATCAAGCCCGCCAGCAGCATCCGAGCAGGCCGAAAAAGGCTATGTTCTCTCGCTCGATGCTTTTGTACGGTCAATTGGCGTCCAACGCTCGCCTTTCGCGCTATTCCTCGGTGCCGGAGCATCCACCACATCAGGCATTCCATCAGCTGAGATGTGCATTTGGGAATGGAAGCGGCAAATCTTCCTGACGAACAATCCAGGTCTTGAAGATCAATTTGCAGAACTTTCGCTGGAAGTTGTTCGCCGAAAAATCCAGCATTGGCTGGACCGGCAGGGCGGTTACCCCAGAGAACACACTTCCGAGGAGTACGGATTTTACATCAAGCGATGCTTTCCGATCACGTCTGACCGAAGCGCTTTTTTTCAACAAAAGGTTCGAGATGCTCATCCCCACGTTGGTTATCGCCTGCTTTGTCATCTCGCCGAGACCGACCTGGTCCGTACGGTATGGTCGACCAATTTCGATGGACTTCCGGCTCGTGCTGCGGCCGGGAGCGCGCTTACGGTCCGGGAAGTCGGGATCGACAGCCAAAGCCGAATATCCCGAGCGCCCGGTGCAGGCGAGTTATTATGCGTCTCGCTTCATGGCGACTACCGGTACGACGATCTGAAGAACACCCCAGAAGAACTACAGACGCAGGAGGTCACGTTGCGGCGGGTCCTGGTTGACGACCTGCGCGCTGCTTCCTCGATCGTCAGCGGATATAGCGGGCGCGATAATTCGGTCATGGACGCTCTGCACGATGCCTACGCTCAGAATGGCGCGGGCGTCCTCTATTGGTGCGGATTTAGCGACGGTGACGTTCCCGAACGCGTGACGGCGCTAATAAAACATGCCAGAGCTCACGGGAGACAAGCCTTCTACATCCCGACCCTCGGATTTGATGACCTGCTTACAAGGCTTTCCCTCCACTGCCTACACGGAGAACGGCGCAAGGCTGCCAAGGATTGTCTGGAGGAATTTGCCTCTCGTGATCTCATAACGCGCGAGCCCTTTCGGGTGCAGAAATGCCGAGCGAGCACGCTGATCAAAAGTAACGCTTTTCCGATCGACTGCCCGGCCGAGGTTCTGCAATTCGATTTCAAACAGTGGCCTCCGAAGGGGGAGGTCACGTCTCACATCCGCGACAGGCTCTCTGAGCGCGCGGTCGTCGCTGCTCCGTTCAAAGGCAAGGTTCTTGCTCTGGGCACGATTGACGAAATCAAGGAGGCCTTTGGAGATAACATCAAAGGACCGATCGAGAGAACACCGGTTGCCCCGACGGAACTGCAGCACGATGACGGCACCATTGTCTCGTTGTTGCGTCAGGCGCTCGTGCGGTCACTTGCTGAGGCCGCCAGCCTACTCT
>JBAUZZ010000008.1:0-3495 GCA_049585495.1 Chthoniobacterales bacterium
AAGAAGCAGCTGGTCGCTAAAAGCTCGCTCGAGAATCCGAGCTGAACGAACATGGCAAGCGCTAAGGCCGCGACGAACAGCGGCCGTGAAAGATCGCCCCTGATGCGCTGAATAACCAGCAGCACGAGCAGCGGCACAACGAAGATCAGGTTAAGGTTGAGGTGGGCAAGCATCTCCCCTAGCTCATAGGACGAGAAGCCGAACAGGTACCCTCCAACTAGCTACGCGGGCGTGTCCCGTGTCAGGTATCGGGCCAGGAGAAATGCCGTCCAAGCGCTCAGCGCGGGTGCAACCAACGACAAAACGTTGTAGGACAAAACCGCGCTGCCCAGCCAGGTGAGCGGCCACATCAGCAGCGCGGCAACAGGCATCGAGGTCGCCCAGGTCAGATTGAACCCGTGCGGATACCAGACGTAATAGCTGATGAATGGATTGAGCCCGTGCGCGATGGCCCAAGGCCACCAGTTCAGGAACCAAATGAACTGGACCGGGTCGAGGCCATAACCGAAGTACATACAGCCGTAATCCCCTGCGGTTCCAAAATACAGCAGCGACAAGAGCAGGTAAATAAGGCCGGCAGCGGCAGCGGGCAGGTGCCTGATGATTGCGCTTTTCATCGAGCGATGCGTGTCCCGGAAGAATGCACCAGGCGAAATTGCGAGGGGCATGGGAATCGTGTGGGATCCTAGCCGCGGTTCTGGAGCCAGCGGTTGGCTGTTGTGCTCTTCATATTAAGACCCGCATCGCTTTGGCGTTTTTACCTCGTTGATGATCCGGGCAGGCACGCCCAGAGCCGTCACGTTATCTGGTAGATCTCGGACTACCACGGACCCGGCGCCAACGATCGCGCGACTCCCTACCCGAACGCCCGGGATAACGCACGTGCCGGCTCCCAGAAAAGATTCGCACCCAATTTCCACATTCCCAGCCAACGCGCTGCCCGGACCGATATGGGCACCGCTCCCGATTCGACAATCGTGGTCCACCCCTGCGTTGGTGTTGATGATTGCACCATCGCCGATTTGGGTCGAAGCGTTGATGATCGCCCCCGCCATGATGGCGATCCCGCGACCAAGGGTGGCGGAGGGGGACACCACGGCATGGGGACTGACGGCGTTGATGAGCTCGAAACCCAGCTCCGAAAGTTGGCCAAGAAGTCGTAGGCGCAGATAGTTGTCACCGATCGCGACGAAGGCCTTTTTTGCGCCATTCACCAGCAGAGCCGGTAGCACGCTATCTGTGCCGAGGATCGGTACATCGCCGAGAACAAAACCGCTTTCGCCCAGTCCCGTGCAACCCTTGATCTGATATTTGGCTTCGGCGCGTATCAGCTCGATGACGACCTTGGCGTGTCCGCCTGTTCCGATTATGACGACCGCCTCAGAGCTCATGCTGCTTTAGGATGGTCCATGGGTTTGTGTCGGGCCGGACAAATGCCACGTTGGACGATGGCAGTTTCCCGGCGTGCTCTTCAGCTATCTGCCGCCAGGCGCCCGTCTGCTCATCGGAGGCAAACAAAGCGAACCCATGGGTGAAGAATCGACCGAACCAGTCAACTGGACTGATTCCTGTGCGTTGTAGGTGCGGTACCCCATATTCGACGATGAGCACGATCTCGCGATGCCTGGCCAGGACATTGTTCATTCCTTCCAATACGTCAAGCTCTGCGCCGCCTGCGTCGATCCTGACCACGTCAACCCGCCGGGCGTCTTGAAGCACATGATCAAGGCGAGCGGTTTTGACCTGGAATTGCCCGCAATACCTTGATCCCTCCAGCGTCCTGACCTCTTCCGCAGAAGAAAGCGCGATATTGAGGCATTTGCAGATGTCCTCCACATCATTAAGACGAACCGACCTTTGCAGCAGCCCAAAAAACTTTGGCGTGGGTTCTAACGCGATCACCGTTCCGGTCGGCCCAACTCTTCGGGCCCCATGGAGGGTATACAGACCGATGTTCGCGCCGACATCGACAAAGGTCATGCCTTCCTGCAAAATGAGATCGAGCAACCGGGATACTGCCTGATCCAGGACCCCGCCTTCAGCCAGGAACCGAGCTAAGTCCAGACCATCCGTCGGTGCCAAGACATAGCCGTTGGGCGTACGGGTAAGCAGTTCTTCTCCGGCGACTAGAGAGTTAGGGTCCACCAAGGGCTCAATTCGTCCATGCACGCTACCGCCCTGCGACCGCAAATGTTCCAACTGATCTGCGAGAATACCGAACTGCGACTCCAAGTGAGCGATTTGCTTGGCAAGGTTCCGGTACCGAAACTCCACCTGTACGAGTTGCTTCGGGAGAACATCCAAGTCTGCTCGGATCGCCTGAACCTGCAGCTGGAAACGTTCAGTAGCAGCCCGACTCTCCGCTGCGTGACCGTCGAATTCCGCATGAAGTGGCCCCACAAGATACTCTCTCAAACGACGAAAAATCGGTTCAACGCAAGAGACCAGAAAGCGCCATAGTGCAGCGCGCAAGCGGCGGCGGCCACTCGATGGAGTTGGCGAGCTGGCACCGCCACGCGACGGAAGCGTACCGGATTCGGCTGCCATTTCTGAAGATTCCCCGCGGGCAGCTGGGGGATCTGCACCTAGCGAAATGCTAGCCGGCACGTGTTGGCCGGGTGGCATCTCAGAGGCAACCGCTTCCCCGCGGGCAGCTCGGAGATCTGCCCCTACCGGATCTGGCCCTACCGAATCTGGCCCTACCGGGTCCGCTCCGACCGGATGTGGTCCCGGACGAAGATCTCCGGATACGTTGGTAGGGTCGCATCTCCGAGGCGACCGTATCGGTCCCGGCGCCGGCTCTCGGAGGATGTTAGAAATCCACTTCACCGCATCAGTATGGCTATAGCCCATTGCGAGTCCATTTTATAGAGAAGAGCGCCTTGGTCGAGAAAGGCTGGGGCGCCGGCAGAACGCGGCGAACCGCTTCAGTGCACCGGCCACGGTGCTGCTCCTGGTCTGAGGAGGCGACTCCCGAAGCAGGTCGGAGATTGATTCTGCCGGGCCGATAAGGCTGCCACGCCCCGGGGCAGCTCGGAGATCTGCCCCGACCAGATCTGCCTCTACAGGATGTGCCCCCCCGGCGAAGATCTGCGAATGGGTTGGTAGGGTCGCATCTCCGAGGCGACCATGTCTGTTCTGTCGTGACTTTATCTTGTCCGGCGGAGCCGCGCTGCAGAACAGCAGCTGAAACTCAGACCCGATCTGCTTGACGATCGGATCCTCAGGCAATACGCCCATGGCTCGAAGCGTTCCGGCTATCTGATTCAGTCCGTCCGTAAGGGATCTTTGCTCGGCCGCGCCCTCGAACGGTCGAAGAAGAAATGGTAGCAACTTGCGCATGACGAAACGCTTTAACGGACCCATTCCAAACTGGGAACTCGGCTTTCGAGGCATGTTAGAAAATCGGTGTTACCAGCGTTGGTAGGGTCGCATCTCCCGCCGGAGGCGAGGCAGGCCGAGGCGACCGGGTCTGTCCTCCAGGCAGCTCGGAGA
>JBAUZZ010000009.1:0-25885 GCA_049585495.1 Chthoniobacterales bacterium
AGCATCCAGCGGTCTCGAACAATGAGCATCAGCCCGAGCACGAATAGGAGATGATCTACGCCGACCAGGATATGATCTACGCCCAATCGTATATAGGTCGCTGCTGCCTGAAATCGATCCGGCGTTGCCTCGATCACGAGCGAAGGCGCCGCCGGCGTCAGGCGAAAGGTCCGCGTCGAAGTGTCGGCACGCACAATCCGCACGAAAACATCCGTAATAGTGGCGCTAAGCCCGTCGATGGTTATCCGTTTTCCGGCGAGCCCTCCGTCCGCTTCGATGAGGCGGCGCTCGACGAGCGAGTCAGGAAGTTCCTGGAGAGCAGGTTTTGTGATGTCACGCACGCCTTCCGAGAATTCCAGGGCGAGCGGCAGGCGCATACCTGACCACAAGGGGGTGCGCCACAGTACATCGTACCTACCGGCCACTATCTCTTTTAGTTCCAAATAGGCCGGGCGTGACTCGTGAGCTTGGGTGCACGAAGCATAAGCCAATATCGCGCTCAGCAGGCCGAGAAGGGCCGATCGCGGTAATGCCCAAAGTCTATCTTGGACACTCACGGTGTTCCCTTCTTAACCATCGCAGTTGCCGAATCCTTCGCGACAGCATCCGGTAGCACGACTTCATAGCGGGCCCTCATGATCGCAAATGCCCTTCGTTTGGACTCGGCGCTTTGCTCTGTCTGCCATTCGGTTTTCACGGCTTGTTCCACTTCTTCCAAGGCGGGCACGCGAGTTGGCGTCATTGAATCCACCCAAACCAGATGCCAACCCAATCCCGATTCGATGGGTCCTTGCCAGGAGCCGCAGGGGAGCTGAAAGAGCGCTTTGACGAACTTTGATCCAAAAGTTTTGGCGACCTGATCTTCGGTGCAGTCGGCATAGTAGTCCTGGAACATAAAGGGATCGGCCACCCTTGTGGCCACTGCCGAGTCAACCGGCTCTCCGGCAAGTTCCTTGTAGGCACGAGCGGCGGCCCTGCTTGCCTCTTCGCCCTTGCGATCAAAAGAAAAGTAGACGTGATGAAACCAGATCCGGCTAGGCAGCGCGAAGCGTTGCGAGTTCTTCCCGAACCAGTCCTTGAGCTCGTTGATCTGCGGTTCGCGAAGAGCCGAAACATCTTCGGCGAGGAACTCCATCTTTTGCGCTAAGCGCCGCTTCACAATGGTGTCCTCTTTGTCCAGCCCTAGCGCCAGCGCTTCGCGGTAAAGAACTTCCTCACGAATCTTTTCGTCGACCAGGCTAGCCATTTCCTGGGCTGTCGGGTGACGCAACCAATGCGCCGTAAAGCCCGCGTCAATCTGGCGGAGATCGTCTTCGGTCAATTCAATCCGATTAGGGCTCTGCCGTTTGACCGACCGGGAGCCAACGAAACTATAGGCGACGAATAATAACACTCCGATCACCAGAAAATGGAGCAACGGTTCACGCAGCCATCGTTTGGCGGTCGGCGATCGCGCATCTAGGAGAGAGCGGGGCATTGGAACAGATCTCGGCGCGCTTCGCATTCGGCACCTCTCAACCAGGGTTCATCGCCCTTACTGACTAACGCCCGTAATTTCGTAATTAGCGTAACCGAATTCGTTGCTGCGTGCCGCCACGTAGTGGTCGCCCGTCTTGTAGACGGTCACGCCGAAGGGTGTGCCCTCGAGCGTGGTGATGAGCTGTCCATCCCGGATCTCATACTCTGCGGGAGAACCCAATTCACCACTGTGCAGGACGTCACCAACTTGGCTGGGTGGAAGCGGTTTTCCGTCCACACTCATAATCAAGCGACGCCCGTCGGTACCGTAGAAAATGTCAAATCGCTGCCCGGTGACCGTATTGCGCACACTGATCGTTTTACCGACTGCCAAATCTTTTAACTCTGCATCATCGAGCGCAACGGCGCCCTTCTGCTTGAGATCCGCAACCGTCAGACCGGGCTCGGAAGTCTTGCGCGCTTCCTCTGTGGGCGAGAACCAGATTGGCGACGTCCAGGCACGCTCTTGAACTGTGGGAGGCACATCGCTTGGGGGCTGCACCCCTAACTTCTTCGCATCGTAGGTGGTCCATCTGGGGGTCGGAATCTGCAGGACCCGCGCATAGTAGAAGGAATTCAGACTTGGATCGAAGTCAGGATCAGTCCACACCTTCTTCAGTTCAACGGCGCCGATACTATTCTCATAAGTTGCATTCTTGATATCGACCGTGTTTCCGACGGCCGGTACCTTGCCTGTGGACGGATCCGGCACGCGGTCCCCAGACCAGACAACGTCATACACCTTCTCGAAGATCTGGCCGTGTTTCGTCCACCCTTTGATAATCTGGATGCGATCGAGATTGGCGTCGTCAGGGTCTTTCACCGCCCAGACAATGAAAGAAGGCGCCGTGCCCTTTGCGGCTGGCAGATCGCCGCCCATCGGCACACCTTTCTCATAACCGGTTTTGACCCAGGTTTTTTCTGCCAGCATTTCCGGTGTGAATTCCCAGCCGCCGAACAACCGCACCTTGATGCGCACGCCACTGGTTCCGAAGGTCTCTTTGCGCTGCATAGCGGCGAAGATGGCCTCGCGTGTATTCTCTTCTGCCCACACACCGCCCAGTCCGGCAGTGCTGAGCCGATCCATTGTGAGGCCGGTCTCCTTCTTTCCACTCAGGCGAGCTTCCGCCGTAGCATCCAGCAGCCCATGCCCGCCGAAGTAGTCCGATTGGCTGTAACCGGAGGCCGTATTGTGGGAGTCGCTGGCGCCGACAACTCCGAACTTGTACGGGTTGTAGCCGCGCGTATCCAGCATCGCGAGACCGTTTTCGTAGGCCTCACGAATATAGCTGCCGTGAATTTTTGGCGCACGTTCTGCACCTCCCAGCAAATAGTTCAGGATCTCGTAATTCGCGAATTCGTCGTTGGGTGAAAGCTGCGGATTTGTTTCCGATGTGCCCTTAAGTTGGTGAATCTCCGACAGCGGCTCGTTATTGACTCGCTGCTGGGCCCAGGCTTCGTCAATGGGGCGGCCCTTACTGTCGACCTCCAAAGGGAACATTATTCCGTCGCTCAGGTTAGCGTTATGCGAAATCGCCAGCAATTCGATGCCCGCCTTTCGCTGAGTATCCATCCAATTCCAAAGGTCCTCGGGATGGTCCGAATCGAGCGCGCTAAACGGTATTTCTGGCACCTTTTTCGAGTCCTTGAAGATCACGTTGCGATGCATGTTCCGGTTCTGCGGGGTCGAGGTCCATTCGTAGGCTACGAAGGTTGTGAATTTCCCCGGCTGGTAATATTTGTCAGCGATAGCGATTACTTGCTTCCAGACATTACCAGCTACTTCCGGGCTGATCAGTTCTTTGATAGGCCTGTTCTTGAGAATACTACCACCGAGGAAAAGGTAGACGCGGTCGATATCTTCCTTGTCTTTTACCTTCAGCTTCTCCGCAATCGGCAACTTACTGATCGCGGAATCCGGGTCATTAGCGAGCCTGATCGTGCCCGCGTACTCGGCATGGTCGGTCACCGCCATAAAGTCGAGCGGCCGTGTGATCTTGATCAGGTAACCGCCAGGGTGTTCGATGGGTTCGCCCATGGCGAACTTGTAGGCCTCTTCCGGCCCGGTCTTGGTGTTACCAAAAACATACGCATCGAACGACCAGCTCGTATGCACATGCGTTTCTCCGAAATACGCCTCTCGCAGCGGATTTTTTTGGGCAGACGCTGGCAAGATGGATAGCGCAATCGTTGCGCCGACAGTAAGCCCCAGGTTCAGGTGGGATTTCATAGTTTGCTTCGTTGGTTGTCGACTTTTGCTATTCGCTTCCTAATCCGATGGTTTTCATTGAACCAAGGTCCGCGATTAATTGAAGAAGCATATTCCGTAATCGGGACACGGGGAAAAGCGAACGCGGATCTTAAAGCTTCCTGATAGGAATTACTATCCTTTTTCGATTCTAAAGTGCCCGCCCGGCGCTTCTCACAGTGGCGAGGCGGCCGAAGCCTTCACCTGGTCATTCCATCGCTTCCCGACTTTGGCGTGGAGAAGGCGAGAGGAGCGTGAGCAATATTACCTCAATGAGATCCGGACTTGAGCAGATAGATCGATGCCTGAATAATCCAGATGAAAAGGCGCCAGACGCCATGACGCAAGTGAAGGGCTAGCTGTCTGGCCTTGTCAATGGCGGCGTTTTTGGCCGCGACGTCCTGAAGGACGCGTTGGCAAATGCCACACGACAGACTGCGCCGAGAGGGCGAACCGCGACATAGCCTGCAATGAGACATGGACGAATTTGGCCCTATTTTTTTTCTTGTTCGTGCAGACGGGAGGCCTGGCAATTATTCTTTGGCAACGCACTCCCATCTACCGGCGCATCCTTGAGGGTTTTGGAGGGCGAAGTGCGGGATCCAGAGTGCTAATTCTGGCCACATTGACCGTCGGGTTGATGCAGGGGGCCTATTGGCTACGCACGGCCATCATTCCGTCTTTGACGCTTTCGCCCAACGTATTTCTCCGGCACATCGTGCTGTTTCTCGGTCGTCTCAGCTTTATTTTTGGAGCAGCACTCTTTACGGCGGTTATGTATTTTCGTTTTCCCGAATTAGAAAAATCGATTCCGCGGTTTGCCGTGCTCGTTGCAGTATTATTCTCGATGTTTTGTTATTCTCTCGAAATGGAGTGGCTGGCACTACAGCTAAACGGCCGACGCAAAGTGTGAACCTATTCTCGCACGCAAAGGCTGCCTTCGTTCTCGCCCCGCAATGCAACAGACAACGAGGAACCGGCCCGGCAATATTCGGCTCGCCTTTCCTTACTGGCTTGATACCAGTAACGTTGCTGGCCCCAATTCGAGCTGGGCTTGTTGTCTTAAAGAGTGTTGGTCATGAATGACATCGTAATCCGATTGGTCGTGTTGGCGTGCACTTTCGGAAGCGCCCTCCTCGGTATGTTGCTTCACGGCGTTCTGCCCGAGCGTCATTTGAGTGCTGACTCAAAAGATACTGTAAGGCTGGGGATGGGAATGGTCGGCACCATGGCTGCTCTGGTTCTCGGGCTGCTGGTCGCATCCGCCAAGAATTTCTACGACACGCAGAGCAGCGACCTGACGCAGTTGTCTGCCAACGTCATCTTGCTTGACCGCGTCCTGGCGCACTACGGGCCAGGGACAAAGGGAGCCCGTGAGTTGTTGCGCGGCGCCGTGGCCCGCTCGCTCGATCTGATCTGGCACCAAGACCATCAACAACCTTCCCAAAAGGCACCTACAGCGGCCGGCGGCGAAATTCTCTATGATAAAATTCAGGCGCTATCCCCACAGAACGATGCTCAACGCGCACTCAAGGCCCAGGCGTCCAGCATGGCTGTTGATCTTGGAAAATTGCGCTGGCTGATGTTCGAACAGGGAAGCACCTTCGTCTCCCTGCCCTTGCTGGCGGTGCTGGTTTTCTGGCTCGCCATTGTTTTCATCAGCTTCGGCCTCTTCGCCCCTCCCAATCTAACCGTTATTGCCACTTTATTCCTGTGCGCGCTATCGGTCTCAGGTGCGATCTTTTGATTCTGGTGATATACTCGCCTTTCCAGGGAGTGATGCAGATCTCCAGCGCTCCGCTGCGCAACGCCCTGGCCCATCTCGGCCAGTAGCGCGCGAAGTGCTGCAAGGGGGTTCACAACCCAAATTTTCCAAAATCAACACTTTTATGAACAGTACGATTCTCCTGCCTCGCCAGATCATTGCATTGCTCGTCCTTTTTATTGGCATATCCGTGTCTGGCGGGCGGGCAACCGATCGGATGCCGAGCGCGAACAGCGAAGCGATCGTCTCCGAAGCCAGGCTGAACCTGGCTGAAGCGCGGAAGACTAAGTCCGACCCCAGGACTGCCGTCGGCCACTACCTCGAAGCAGCAGATGGCGCGCTCCGGGTGATGGGCAGCTCATCTCCAAACGAGAGAAGTGAAGCCCAGTCCATTTATGACAGCGCATGCGAGGAGGTTACAGTTTTACTGCGCTCAACCGGTGAGGGTTGGAATACCCCCCAGACGATTCCTTCCGGGAAAAGCACTTACCGACTGCGATTTGCGACCGGTTCGCGCAAGGACGGCACCTGGGACCCGAACTACTTCGATTTCTTCCGTACCCCGAAGCAAGTCCATGAAAAGATTGCTCACCAGGAGGCCCGGATGAATGATTGGGGCGGGGTGCTGGTGGGAGTTTACAAGCCCTCGGACCCCAGGAAATATTTTCTGCCGCTCGCCGGTGTCGCTTGCCCTGTCACGGCCATTCTCGATTTCAGACCATCGGGAACGCGCGCCGCGGGAACGCGTGACGTTACTCTCGTATTATATGATCCGACCAGGCGAAGCGCAGTCCGGCTGGCAGGTGCACAGCGTCCGCTAGCAGCCGATTTCGCCGCTCCGTTTGATTACTATCCCAACCCCGGGTTGCTGCTCGGGCTAATGGCGATGATCCGTCCGCAAACCTATGAGCGACGGACTGGGCTCTACATGCTTGAGCCTTATGATCCCGACCGGATTCCAGTGATTTTTGTCCATGGGTTATTGTCCATACCCCAGATGTGGGTACCCACAGTTACCGCCGTCGAGTCCGATCCCGTGTTACGTGGCCGTTATCAGTTTTGGGCTATCGCCTACCCGACCGGCGATCCTATTGTGTTGTCGGCACTTAGGCTTCGGGAGAGCTTGGCGCAAGTCTATCAACTGTATCCCAAAACGAAGGACATGGTCATCATTAGCCACAGCATGGGCGGGTTGCTTGCCAAGATGCAGGCGGAGACGACCGGGCGTGTCCTTTGGGACAGCGTATTCCGGAGCGACGCGGACCGGCTCTATGCCAGGCTGCCACCTGATAATGTCGTCAAAAGGGCATTGATCTTCGAAGCGAATCCCCGGGTGGCTAGGATCGTATTTATTTGCGTCCCGCATCGCGGCAGTGTTCTGGCGACGAACTGGATCGGTTCACTCGGCATTGCCCTCATTCATCTGCCGAGCCAAATCCTCACTGGCGTCGGCGACGTGGTCGCCGCACCGCTCCAAAGAAATCTTGGCCTTAAGCGGATGCCAACGGGCATTACCGGCCTTTCGCCGCAGAATCCTGTTCTTCACGGACTGGACACGCTCCCCATCCGCGCGCCTTATCACTCGATCATCGGCGACCGTGGTAGGGGCGATACGCCCAACAGTTCGGACGGCGTAGTCGCTTACTGGAGTTCGCACATGGCGGGCGCCCAGTCGGAATTGATCGTGCCCGGCCCGCACGGTTCCTTTGCTCTCCCTCAGACCATCAGCGAGTTAAAGCGAATCCTGCACCTGCAGTTGGCAGCCGTTAGTGCTTCGCACCAGAACACGAAACAAAAAAGTGGACGTTCGGCTGGCGGGGCTGAGCAGAGGGTCGGTGGATTACGTGCCTTAACCGAATCAAAGCTTGCCGTTGGGCAACTGATCACACCGCCACCAGCGCCAGGAAACTGGTTCAACTAGTACTCTAGCCGCCTCATATTAGAAACCCGCCATGGGTATGCTACCGAGTAAATTGCTGAAATCCCTGGAACCTGGTATGAAACCGCGCGCCCTGCGGGTGTGGCGTGCGTTGGGCCGCTGGATTCTCTTGAGCGTCGGCTTCTTGGTCCTGCTGATCGGCGTTGCGTGGGCTTTTGGCGCACTCTGGTTCGATTTCCCGGTCGCAGCGTTACGTCGACCTCTGGCGGCTGCGTTTGGCCTGGGTGCGATCGCAGTCCTCGCGTTCGTGCGACCCCACTGGCGGGCACAACTCGGAGTTGCTGGTGCAATTGCGCTTCTGGCCACCTGGTGGCTCACGATCCGCCCTCCCAATACGCGCGATTGGCAACCCGAGGTTGCCCAAACCCCCTATGCCGAAATTGAGGGTGACCGCGTCGTGATCCACAACTTCCGCAACTTCGACTACGTCACCAAGACCGACTTCAATCCGCGATGGGAAACCAGGACCGTGCATCTTTCTAATCTGCGCACCGTCGATTTTTTTACCAACTACTGGGGATCCACGCTTATCTGCCACACCTTCGTGAGTTTCGACTTCGGTCCAGAGGGCTACGTCTGTATTTCGATCGAGACGCGGATGGCGAAGGGCCAGGCTTATTCGGCACTCGCCGGTTTGTACCGGCAGTTTGAGCTCTATTACGTCATCGGTGACGAGCGCGACATCGTGCGGCTGCGGACCAATTACCGGCTGGAAGACGTCTATCTCTATCACCTGATTCCGGCGACCCCGGAACGGTCCCGAGCCCTTTTCCTCGATTATCTCCAAAGCGCCAACGAGCTCCACGACCGGCCACAATGGTATAATGAGCTCTTGAGCAATTGCACTTCGAACATCCGACTCCACATCAAGCACATCGGCTCGGCGCGGCCCTGGGACTGGCAGCTCCTGGTGAATGGCTCTATCGACGAACACGCTTACGACCTCGGGGCGATCGACACTTCACTCCCCTTTGTAGAACTCAAGCGCCTCAGCCACATTAACGACCGGGCTCGCGCCGCCGACCAGGATCCGGCTTTCTCGAGCCGCATCCGGGATGGACTGCCGGGAATGTAGTTCGCCTGCGGGTCGTTTTGACATCGAACGCCAAACAAAGGTTGCGAATCCTTCAATGTATTCTCGCCTGAGTCTTTCAACTCATTCGCAAGATTTCAAGCTCAGAGCTCCTGATGCGCATTGGAGGAATCTGGTAAGTGAGGAAATAAGATGAGACCTCTCTTCGTTGTGCGGGTATCGCTCTGTTGTGCGGGTATCGCTCTGGAGGGCTACGCTCCCGACTTCGCAAGGCCTACGTCGCGGCTGGCTTGCGTGCTCATTCGCTCGCTGGACTTGACGGACCTAGAGGGCGCGCCGTAGCTCCGCGGAGGAGGGTCGTAGCCGTTGCGACGATGACGGAGCATCGCCCTCCAGATGCCACATTCCGGGCTCATGCTAATTCCATGGAATCAGGAGGTCTCAACTTGGTTTACTTCTATCGAATCAAAGTCCAGTAGACGCAGCCAGCGCCGAAGTGCATATTGGAAGAGGCGAATTTCGTTCAGCGCCTTGCGCTGAGAATCATCGGTGTACCCCCAAAAAGCTTCCCATGAAAAGACAGGGGCTTTCTCTGAGTGCGTGGGCCGCACTCCCGGGCGCGACAGGGGATTTTACGGTCGCTACAAACTCCATCGAACTGCGATGTAATAACTTGCGATGCGGGAGCAGCACGCGGCGCTTTCCCTCTATGATAGGCAAAATTCAGCAAAAGGTTTTTTTATGAATTACAAAAGTTTGCACCTCGCCCTACCCGTCGTCAGCCTGATGGTCATGGTGGCACCGGTCCTGGTCGCACAGGAGCAGAATCCGACTCCATCGGCATCCGAACAACGGGCGATGACGATCCTCAAAAACATGAGCCAATATCTGGCCCAGGCCGAGCATTTCAGCGTGACCATTCGCGATGGTTATGACGCGGTTCAGGCATCCGGGCAGAAAGTCGAATTTGGTTCGCTCCGCAAAGTGACTGTCAGCCGACCCGATCGCTTACGTATTGAAGTCGAGAGAAGCGATGGCGAAAAAAATTTGGTCATTTTCGATGGCAAGGATATCACGGTTTACACGGCGAAGAAAAATGTCTACGCCACCGTGTCCAGGCCGGGCACCTTGGACCAGGCAATCCAGTATGCAATCGACGATCTCAAGATCCGGCTGCCCTTGGCCCTGATGCTCTTGAGCACGCTTCCAAGTGAATTGGATAAGCTTGTAGTTTCGGCGGACTATGTGGAAGCAACAACAATTACAGATGTACCCTGCGATCATATCGCCGCGCAAACTTCTACAGGTGTAGACTTTCAAGTGTGGGTTGCCCAGAGAAGCGAGCCTTTGCCCAGGCGCGTTGTGATTACCTACAAAGATGAAACGGGGCAACCGCAAATCTGGGCTGATCTCTCCAACTGGAATTTGGCCCCGGAAGTTTCTGATGCGCTCTTCACGTTTACTCCGCCCAATGGCGCGGATCGAATTCAATTCCTGACCGAGGTTGGCAACGCCGCTGTTCAAGCCGCTCCTAAGAAAGGAGGCGAGAAATGAAATACAAATTCCTATCAAGGATGATTGCAATACAAATTCTTCTTGTTCTTTTCTTCGTAATTCAGGGTGAAGCCTTTCAACGAGGCGGTGGAGGACGCGGTGGCGGTGGCGGTGGACGAGGAGGGGGCTTTTCGCGCGAAGGTGCGGCAAGAGGAGGCGGCTTTTCGTCTGGTAGAGAGTCGTCCTCAGGTGCTCGAAGCACGCATAATCTGCAGTCTGCAGGCAGCGGTAGCAGGCAGTTGCAGGGAGGCTCACGTGGGGGAGAGCGCTCAACCTCAAACGCGGGACAGCGGGGCGGGACGAGTACCCAGAATCAAGCTCAGCGCCAGCAAGCCCGGCAAACTGAGACAAATACGCGCCAGCAGGGGGCTACTCAGCGCACGACCGGCTACCAGCAAGGTGCCAATAACCGGCAGCAGAGTCGTCAGAATTACGGGCAGAACGCGCAACAGAGTCGTCAGAATTACGGGCAAAACGCACAGCAGAGTCGCCAAAATTATGGACAGAATGCGCAACAGAGTCGCCAGAATTTTGCCAATAACTACGCAAATACGTATGGATCCGCCGGCTCCAACGGCGCCTGGTACGGTGGTGGTTCGCCTGGTACTTGGGGCGGCTACTACGCCGGATTGGCAACCGGTGGCGCGGCTGGCTTGGCGGTAGGTGCAACGGTCGCGAGCCTTCCGGCGCAAGCAACGCCCATCGCGGTCCAAGGCAACCCCTACTACTACTCAGGTGGCGTGTACTATGCGCCCTCGCCCCAGGGCAATGGTTATGCCGTCGTGCCGCCTCCCAAGGGAGCGGTCATCCCTTCGGCTCCTGAGTCCTCTACAACGGTCAATGGCGCCGACAAAAGCTTCGCCTACTCCAACGGTGTGTTCTACGAGGAAGCTGGCCAAGGCTATGAGATTGTGGAGCCGCCGGTAGGCGTCCTGGTTCCGTCAATCCCGGAAGGAGCCGCCACCGTGAAAGTCAATGGCGCCAAGTACTTTGAATTTGGTGGAATATGGTACCGGCCATTCTACAGCGGAAGCGATGTAGTTTACCAAACGGTCCCCAATCCGACGGCTTGACGGCTTCTGCAAATTGGCGCCACGATTCAGTTCCAGTCCCAAGGGAGACCGTGCAGGCCGCGATCGCGCCGTGCTGATTTGAGCAGCGCTGACTGGGTCGCAACGGGAAAGCGTCTACTCACCGCTTGGTAAACAAGGAACTTTTCTTGTCACCAACCAACGTGGTTGCGCCCGCGAAGATTACCGTCGGGCTCAATTTTTAGCAGGGTGCGCTGAGATTTGCGAAGAGCGTAGTCTGGCGACACAGGAATCTGCTGACGCTCAAGCCGCACTTCCTCGCATTCGTCGTCAAAGAGCTCAACTTGGCTCCTACCGTTGAGTCGTTTAGAGTTTGAGATATACTAAATCTTATCGTTCGGCTCCTCTCTCTATTGTTCTGCTCCGGTCCTCGGGGGGTAGACATGAAAGCTGCGTTGCGCCGATACGAGTTTGAGGACTTTGCCGCTGCGAGCGCGCGCTGTATCTCAGCTACAAAAGCTAGTTCCCGCTTGATTCCTTCCGAGCGTTCTGAGCGTTCCCGCGCCATCCTGCGCCCTACGCAGTCTCGTCCTGGCGGATCGCCCCCGGCGGACCACGCAATCTCGCTGGCGGACAATAGCTCCAACGGCGAAAGACGTTCACTCGGCCGTACGATCGCCTCTTTGAGCGCTGTTTTCGAGTCCGTATAAAGATGGATCGCATGTCGCGCCCGGGACATCGACACGTAGAACTGAGCTTCGTTTGTTTGACTGAAGGCCGCTACAGGCACGCTGACAATGACTTGGTCAACCGTTTTGCCCTGTGAGGCATGGCTCGTGACGGCAGTACCCTGGTCCAGGTGGAGCGGTCCGGAGCATTTGATCACCCGCCCGTCACTAACCTTGATACTGCCCCTGTCAATTGCCGTCACGGTGCAGAGTTCGTTATTCCTGAATTGCCTCGCGCCAGCTCTTAAATTTTTCGTGATCCTCACCAAGTCACCGACAGCGAGCACAAGTTCCTGTTGAGTGTATACGGTGAAGCTTTTTGCCTGAGTCAACGGTAACAGTCTTTGCTCTCCATCCTTGACCAGAACAACTCTTTCCGAGCTGCGCTGTACCACTTCCCATCGCTCGCCACTCTTAAATCCGCCTCTGGCTCTGCGATGAAATTCAATCACCTGACCGAGGTGGTAATTAATCGCATCGCGTCGCTGGCTCTCGGTTAGATTCAATTTTTCGAGCCGTATGACTGTGTGCTCTTCCGGACTCAAGAGGCCCTCCTTTTTCCCCAGGTCTCGCACAATGCCCGCAATTGCCCTGCATTCAGCGTGCGTAGGCGCCAGAATTAGACATGATTTGCCCTCTTTAATTGCCGCCACGTGCCGCGTTGCGATCGCCTCCAAACGTCCAATCTTGTCTTCAATCTCCTGGATAGCTCCGCACGCTTCCAGCTTGTCAAAACCGCTTTCTGTTCGGCCTGCGCTCAGGTCGTAAACCGCGTCACGCAAAGGTGCGATTTGCTGCCGGAAGATCTTGGTTAGTGCTGCCTGCGCGACCACGCCGGCACGTTCCATGAGCCGGAGTGCGTCGCCTCGCTCGACTCCGTGATGCTGCCGGGTGTCGCCGGAGAGGACCAGCCGGCAATCGTTTTGAACGGCAAAATCAACCGCCCACCGCATTTGCCTGGTCGAGCGAAATCCGGCTTCGTCGATCCACAAGAGTTTTCTCTGAGCCACGTCCTGCAACGGGGCGCTATTCATGAGCTTCTGAAATGTGTCTAAGGTGGTGAACCCCTGGTCCTTCAGCACTTGCACAGCGGAGGAAGACGGAGCCAGCACTAAAACATCCTTCCCGGATAGAGCCGCAACAGCCTTAACCGCTTCCTGCATCATCGTTGTTTTGCCCGACCCCGCCGGGCCGCGGATTGAGGTTACCAAGTCCCTCGATTTTAAGACGTGCAGCACTGCATTGGTTTGTTCCTCGCTCGCGGCTACAATCGGAGACATAAACTTCCACCGACCGCCACTGCCCAGTTCCTCGTACTTTCCCTGGCCGGTCTTTACGGTTTCCAATAACGCCGCTTCCTCAGCCAGCACTTCGCGTGTCGTGATGAGATTAGGGCCTGTGCGCACGAAACGATCGTCGGCCTTGGCAAAGGCGCGCGCCTCCCGTACGCGCACCCGGCCAATACCCCGGCGCAGCAGCATCCCCGCGACGTGGAGCTCACGCGCTACGCTCGAACTTTCAAACAAGTGCTCAACAGCCCGATCCTTGGCATTTTCGGCTTCCAGAAGATTTTCGGATGCTGTTCCTTTCACCCTTTCGACCGCGAGCGAAGCGCGTTCCTCAGGCGTCATCTGAGCTCGCCAATTCGCTAACTGGTCTTGGGGCGCAAGCTTGGCAGCGCTTTTCGCTTCTCTGGATTTGGCCCCGAGTTTGCTCTTTACTTGGGCAAACGCGTCCGCGAAATCCATGCCGGTTTTCTTTGCGAGATCTCGCGCCTCCGCCTCCAGGACAGTATATTTCTCTCGTGCTAACTCTTCGATGAGTCGCGTACGCTTGGAAAACTTTTCAACCAGCTCTCTGGAAACGCTCGCCAGCTCAAAGTCCCGGTCGGTCCTCCGGATTCCGTAGCCGCTCTCTAGCAGCCTGTCGGCAAGACGCGCGTTAAACGCCGCCTCGTAGAAGGGCGCGTCCCGCTTGACGTTGCCAAATTCTCCCGCCTTCCAGCGCTGTTCTTCTGGGTCAAACGTAGCGTTAAACACGTAAGCGTGGATGTGGTAGTGCGGGTCCGGTATTCCATCGATTGGTCGCGTCACCGTGTGCACGAACGACGCATAGATCAAGTTCCCGGTCGTTCGATCGCAGTTGCGCTCTTCTCCGTCCGCGCCCTTGCCGCGCACCCGTGTCTCCATCCGGCTTTCGATGTCTCCAATAGTTTCCCGAAATGATTCCTGAATCATGCGCTCGACTGATTTGTCCCTGGTCTCCGCCAAGTACAGCGACACCGATTTCGGAACACCGACATGGTAATTCTAAGCATTCTGTCTTTCCTTAGCGTTTACCCTTTCGCACACTATGGGTATTGCCAGCCGGATCTCCGCCTTTCCTTAGTCCGAACTGTCAATGTTTCCTCCGTCCCGGGTCGCTTGTTCAATGCCAGCGACATGAAATCTTGCCGTCTAACCTCGCCTACAAGTCCGAGCCGCTTGGCGCCTTTCCCGCCCCAAACCCCATATTCCGTGGCGTAGTAGTCACTTGTTTGTAACGCCGCATCGAAGTACTTGGCAGCCTCCTTCCCGGACACTGTATGTGAAGTCATACATCGCTCTAGATTAGACACGTTTCCCGGTTAACTTTTTCGTCAGGCGTCTCTCCTATCGCTTGGCGCTAGGTCGAGACGCGAATGGCGAACATTGGTTCCTTTCGATATCTTTTTGGACCCAATGTTCGCCACTCTTCTCCAATGTTATCCAACGTTATGCAATTCCATCTATCCGAGTTGGATAACTTTGCATAACCGTGCATAATTATCGGCCCTGTTCCGGCAGCGTAACCCTCAATGCACCAAATAGTTGTCTTCATCGCCCCATACTATTTGCCGCTTTTGTCGAGCCCTTCCTAACTCGCGCTGGTGCCAGCATTGCCGTTAACAGCGTTTTTGTTATGAACGGTCGACAGCCTCGACCACGTAGCAGCTTCGCTGCGCCTGCCCCGTTTCGCGCGGCCATCAGAATCGCTCGAGAGCAAAGGCGGTTTCGTGGGAGAAACGCGCGGAAGCAACCTTCGCGGAATACTGCCGTCAAAAAGCGAGCGGGTCAGGAGAACGCGGATTCCGACTAACTCTTTGGTAATGCCCAATCCGGAAACTGTGTCTTTCTGCTTCTCGTTTTGGTTTTGCTCAACGGGCGTCGCGTGACAATAAGCCTCTAACGTTCCATTCCAATTTCGCGAACTATTTCTGCTTGGCGCGTCGCCCAAAGAAAGGGCATGATTCGATCTCTGGATTGCAGCGTCGACTTTCGCAGAGCTTGGATGAACTCCCACACTGACTTGCGTTCGCCGGGTTGCATCACCGATTGACGCAACTCTGCCTTGTCGCGCGTGTAGACGTGCATCGCCTCTCGAGCCCGGGATAGGCTGACGTACCAGCCTTTCGCGTCAGCGCCGTCCGGCAGCACAACCACCTGATCGACCGTACGGCACTGGCTGGCATGAGAGGTAATGCAGACGCCTTGATCGATGCGCGCACCATCACGGCGGATTCGCCGGCCGTCATGCAGGACGAGATCGGTATCGGTGACCTCCCGCACCTGGGCAATATCGTTGTTCTTGAACACGTTTTTCCCTTCCCTGAACCCCGCCGTAACTCGAATCTGATCTCCTACGCTGACCTGCATCGTTGAGGAAACGAGCACGTCCCACTTACCCTTAGCAGATGGTTTGAACTCCCGGATTTTCCCATCGCGTTCCAGCGAAACGGTCTCGCAATTCGTTTCCCTCACGGTCCACTTCTCACCAGGACAAAACCCTCCCGCGGTGCGTGTATGGAATCCGACCACTCGGCCTGGCACGTAGTGTAAGAGGTCCCGGCAGGATTCGGGCCCGAGGTCCATGCGGCGAAGAACAATAACCGGGTGGTTCTCGGGTCCTATGGCGCCTTCAGCGTTGAGTCGCTCCCGCACAACCGACGCGACCTTGCGCGCCTCCTCGTGACGAGGGGAGATCATGAGCGACGTCTTGCCGGCCCGAAGCGCCTTGAGGTGCTGCTCGACCGCTCTTTCCCGCAGTGCTTCACTATCGGTGACCTCTTTGATGACTCCATGTCGCTCCAGCTTCTCCCAGCCGGCCTGGAGGCGGCCGGCCTTCAGATCTTCGATCGCGGCTTTCAGTGCGGGCACCTTTTGCCTCTGGGTCTGGAGTAATTCCACATACCGGACGGAGCCAGATTGTTCGAGAATGCGCAGGGCATCCCCGCGTTCGACTGACCTGTGCTGAGCGCTATCGCCGACCAGGAGGACCCTGGAATTGTTCTCCCTTGCACGTTTCACCAGCCACAGCATTTGCGGTACGCTTAACATCGACGCCTCGTCAATCACAAGCAGGTCGGCGCGTTCCGGCCTGAGTTGGAATCCCTGAAACGTTCGCGCCTGGGATCCCGTTTTACGTAAGTCCTTTACGCTGGCGTCCGTCGGAGAAAGGATGGCGATGCTCTTGCCCCTGGAAAGCGCCGCTCCTGTCACCTGTTTGAGAAGATGCGATTTCCCGGCTCCGGCAATCCCGGAAACGTCCATGACCAGGTCTCGTGATGCCAGGATGTGCTCGAGCGCCTTACGCTGCTCTTCGGTGAGTTTCGCTACATCCAATTCGACAGCTCGTCCTATCGGTTCGCATGTATCCCACCCACTCCGCACGAGATTCAGGAGCTGTTCCTCCTCAAGTTTCGCCTGCTCAGTGGTTACATACGAAGCGTCGAGCTGGATGAACCGGTCGCTTCTGACGTACTGCTCCACTTCTTCAAGAGACAATTTACCGCAGGCCCGTTTCAGGATTTCCGCCGTTAGCACCCGGTCGCGCGCTACGGAATGCTTTGCGAAGTAGGCTTCGACCGCGACTTCGCGCGGATTGATTGGCAGCTCGAGTTGAGGCCCCTCCTTTGCTGCTTCTGGCGTTATCGAGTCCCACCGCGGCGGTCCCATTTGCTGACGCCAATTCTCGATCTCCGCCTTACCGTGGAAGCGCTTGGTTGTCTTGCTATCGCGCTCCTGGTGCGCAATCCGCCTTTCTTCTTCCGCCGTCGATCCCCTCTCTTCTGACAGTGTATCGATCAGCTCATTTCTCTTAGAGAATAATTCGACCTCCCGGTCTGTGATGCACGCCATCTCCCACTGATGCCAACCCCTATCGGTTCGCCGCAGCTTGTACCCGGACCCCATCAATTTTTGTGCGAGCAGGGTATGAAAATATTCCTGGAAATAGCCTTTATCAGTAATCAGTCCCCTGAATTGGCCGGCTTTCCATCGCTTCTCCACCGGATCAAATGTCGCGTTGTGAAGAAAACAGTGGACGTGCCAGTGTGGGTCGCTCAGCCCATTGATCGGTCGGGAATCGCGATGGAAGAACTTTGAATAGAGCAGCTCGCCCGTTCTACGATCCTCGTGCAGGCCTCCCTTCCGGACCTTGCACTGCATCTCGGCTTCCATTGCCCGCATTGTTTCATCCACAGCCGACCTTGCGATATTCTCGGCCACCTGATCCCCTGTGATCGCCAGATAGATGCTCAGCGACTTGGGAGCTCCGAACACGAGCCCATAGCCAACCTGCCGGTTGCTCACCAATTCGCCGTTTTCCTGCCGGCTCGTATTCATCCGTGCCGTTAGCCGCTTCCCCGTCGCCGGATTCTGGTTTCGCAACAATGCCACGAACTGCGACCGCTGCACCGGGCCACGAAGTCCTAACCGTTCCGCTCCGCGCCCCACCCAGATGCCACGCTCTTTCATCAAGTAATCGCTCACCGCCAATTCGCGGTCGAAGTACCGTTCGACTCCTTGGGCGCTACGGTTAACATCGATGTTCAGCATAGCACCTTGTTAAACTAACCTTGGCAGATGTTCAGCATAGCACCTTGTCAAACTAACCCTGGCAGGTAAACGCGTGCACCCTTACGCTTCGCTTAAGGCCATAGGCGTCTCTTCTATCGCTTCGCGCTAAGTCAGCCGCGGAATGGAAATAATTGGAAAGATTCTGGGCTTTTTGTTTCCAATCCTTTCCATTTATTTCCAATGTGCTCTGGATGGTTGAATCTAATTTTCGCCATTGTTCTCCAACCTTCTCCAATGTTATCCAATCTTGTGGGTCGAGTTGGCGAACAATGGAGAAAAATGGCGAATTATCGTCCCTGCGGAGCGCAAAGATCCCAACGAGGCAGGTACTTGTATTCATCGCCTCCCTTGGGCGGCATTGTTGATAACGCTATTGTAAAGAACCACCCGCAGCTCCGATCCTGTAGCGCTTCACTACGCCTTCTCAAGTGCGAATCCGGCATAAACAGGTGCCTCCCGCCCCTATCCTCGGCGCGGGACCCTCCTATTTATTCCGTTTCTCACTTGACCAGTCTACGCTCCGCGCTTTTAGAAGGTAACTGTACTTTGCATTCGATAGCTCGCCGCTCGTTCCTCGCACCGACCTGCCAAACGCAAAGTGAAATGGCTAATTTAGAAGATCTAGGTTTACTCGTCAGCATGGTAGTTAATTAGCCGCAGCTGACATCTTCACAGGGCCACCCTTTGGCTTTCCATAAACAGGTCGATGGATTCCCTATCGATGAGGCGAACCCCACGCTCTGCCCCCTTGTGTGACTTCACGCAGATCGATTTGATTTGTCTTTCCGTAAGCAA
Organism: Chthoniobacterales bacterium; assembly: GCA_049585495.1. GTDB lineage: Bacteria > Verrucomicrobiota > Verrucomicrobiia > Chthoniobacterales > JAFAMB01 > JBAUZZ01. The sequence goes on from JBAUZZ010000009.1 coordinate 18,488, forward strand.
CTGATAGAGCCGTGAACGAGAAAGACCCGAGTATTTTACAGCGCCAGGTATTCTGAGCCAGCGCGGATTCAACGTGACAGGACCGGTGTGAGTGTCCTGCTGGATTTCTGTAGTTAACATGAACCTAACATAGCAAAATCATTAGAGCCCATTTTTCGCGAATTTTGACTCTGTAGTGAACCATTATGCACCGTAGTGTGCCTTTATGTGCTGGCCAATTCGGCCAACGTGTGCGAAAAGGGTGTCAAATTAAATTTTAATAATTGTCGGGCATTACTCGCGCTGCGTTTCAGCATCGAAGAACCCCGATTGAGTCTAGAAGACGGTGCTTTCGAATAAGCATATATAAGTAGCCAAGAGCATCCGCGACTTTCCGGTCCCGGCAACGCAATCGGATCGTCAACTTTCTGAGCAAAACTTTTGCTCGCGTGCTAAGGTAATAAAGCAGCCGATGAATTTTGAGGAGTATTTTCAGCGAGACCCAGGGATCTGCGGTGGTGAAACTGTTCTAAGAGGAACACGTGTCACACTACGCACCGTCCTGGCCAGCCTCGCCGAGGGCTCTTCTTTTCAAGAAATATTGGAGGATTATCCATCTCTTTCCGAGGAGCATGTCCGCGCTGTCGTCGCTTTTGCCGCTACTTCCGCTAAAGAGGATTTACCAATCCAGAGCTTGCCCGCTACTAAGTGAAGGTAAAACTGGACGAGAATGTCCCTGTCTCGGTGGTAGAGGCGCTTACCTTATTGGGTCACGACGTTCACACAGTTATTGGGCAAGGTTTGATCGGCAGAGCGGACCGGGAGATTTGGACGCAGTGTCAGCTTGAGGATCGATTACTAATAACCCAAGATCTGGATTTTTCGGACTCACGGAAGTTTCAACCAGGAAGCCACGCAGGCATTGTCCTCGTCCGTTTCCAAAATCCGGGGCGCGTCGCCCTGTTCAACCTCCTTAGTTCGATTTTCCGAAATCATGATATCGAAGCTTGGAAAGGGTGCTTCGTTGTCGTTTCAGAAACCAAGATTCGAATTAAACGCCCGTAAGTGCAGAAGAGGCTTGGAAGCGCTTAATCACGACGGGCCTGCCGGCGATGTCCCGGGCATGGAAGACAGGCCGTGCTCTTCCACGGTCGGGGCGAGGGTAGTCGTGATCGCTCGGAAAAAGCCTGGAGCCTTGCCCGCTGGCCTGAGTACCGCTTCCAGCCATCCGGTCAGCAGCCGTTCAAGCGACAGGACGGATACTTTATAATTAGAGCTCTTCATCAGGCTTTTGGCAAAACACTGGGCAGCTTTTCGATGGCCTTCGCCTGCAGCGAAAGATCCAGGTGTACGTAGCGCCGATGAATCTCGTCAGAGGAATGGCCGGCGAGCTGTTTGCGGACGTCCGGGAGCACTTCCAGGTTAGCCAACCGGCTAACGAATGAATGCCGCAAGCTGTGATAGCCAAGCGCGCGGAACTGACGCCCCTTGCCAGTCTTTACTGCCCCATGCGGTACTCGAATCCCCACCTTATCCATCAGTCGGCGAAACATGTTCGAGAGGCCGCCATGGCTTCCGCTGGGCTTGCCGTAAAGGGCGCTAAAAATCGGCGCTTTAGGATCGTCGCTGACCGGAAGCGATTCTAAATAATTAACCAAGTCGGGATGCAGAACGATAATTGTATCTCGCTCCCTGCCGTGCTTGCGGCCTGCGGTTTTCTGGGGCCGGAAGCTCAGGATGCGATTCACTAAATCGATGTTCTCCCAGGTCAAATTGGCGGCGTCGTTGAGGCGTAACCCCGCGTGGAGTCCAAGCAAGATCATTCCCATCCATTCAATGTTTGCCTGACGCAGAAGCTGCCGGATCTGCTCTTCCGAAAAGGGAATTCGCTCCTCGCAATCTTCCGGCATAAGCTCGACCGCTTCTGCCGGATTTGTAGGTATTAAGCCCCTGCGACGAGCGGAGTTGAACACGGCCCGTAGAACCTTCACGCCAAAATTTGCAGTCACGGCGCTTTTGCCATGTCTTAATTCTTGGTCCCGGAAACGCTCCACCTCGGACGGAGTAACGGTCGCGATTGGAGCCGAACGACGCTTTTGGGGCAGGAACTCGACAAATCCGTAGAGAACAGGCCGATAGCGCTTTAGCGTACTTGCTGCCTTACCGACCTGTTTCCTACCTGCCATCCATTCTCTGCAGAAATCCTCGATGCCTTGAGTATTGAACCGCTCGCCGGTGGTTTCCTGCATGAGTGCGTCCAACAACTCCATGCTGGCAGCTTGTGTAAGCTCTCCCGCAGCTGCCATTCGTGCCGCCTTCTCCCATGCCTGAGCAATTTTCAGGGCCTTTCGCCCGTCAATCTCTTTAGTGGTCTTCATCATCACCCTGCCGGACGCATCGCGGAACTTAGCGCTCCAATAGGGAGAGAGGGCTCCGGTTGGACTAACGCGACGATGAACGGAAGCCATAGGCTGGGTTGATTTAGTGCTACCAAAAATGCTACCATGCCAGGCTGTACAGGCAAGTTCAAGCTTTTGTAAGTCCTTGAAAACAAACGAGTGTAGACATCTCAGGACGGTCAAGACAGAGACCTCCGTTCTATCCGTTGAACTACGGGGACGACTAATTATCAATGACTTACGTCTGAAATGACTGACCTAACCAGCAAAGTTCCACTTTGTCTCTTCACATCCGCAGCCGTTCACCGGTGTCTTAGTATCGCAAGTTTATCTTTGGCGCAATGATTCGAGCATGGTGAAGAATGAAGTTAAGGAGGGTCACGCCTTGAAATTGGATTGCGGTGAAAAACGATCCTCAACTGGAATACGGCTCGCCGGGAGGCTCGCCCTACCCACGCCGTCCACGGTAGCATCGCGATCTCATTATGTAGCGTTGATGGCGCTTTCCGGCGGCGACAGAGCGCCGCCCTCAAAGGGAACCTCGGAATTTGGCCTTGACACGATTTCCGACTATTTCGATAAGGCGGCGCAGTTCGCAGGTGGGCCCCATACCGTCTCCTCGCGCTCGGAAGTTGAAACATCCGATTCCCGGGTGACGTTGGGATTCCGATGATACCATTTTCCGTTCTCGATCTTTCGCCTATCGCGGAGGGGGCGACACCTGCCGACGCGCTGCACAACTCGCTCGACCTCGCCCGGCATGCCGAGGCCTGGGGGTACCGCCGCTACTGGCTGGCCGAACATCATAACATGCCCGGCATTGCCAGCGCGGCCACGTCGGTCGTGATTTGTTATGTGGCCGGGGGCACGAAAACGATTCGCATCGGCTCCGGCGGCATTATGCTGCCGAACCATTCGCCGCTGGTCATTGCGGAGCAGTTCGGCACACTTGCTTCGCTTTACCCGGACCGAATCGATCTCGGCCTGGGTCGCGCTCCCGGCACCGACATGGCCACGGCTCGCGCCCTGCGCCGCGATCCCGTGGGCAGCGCCGACAGCTTTCCCCACGACGTGCAGGAACTCCAGGCTTACCTGGAACCGTCCCAACCGGGGCAGAAGACCCGCGCTGTGCCGGGGGTCGGAACCCGCGTGCCCATCTGGCTGCTGGGATCGAGTCTCTTCAGCGCGCAACTGGCCGCCGCCCTTGGGTTGCCGTTCGCCTTTGCCTCGCATTTTGCCCCAGATGATTTCATACAGGCCTTCGCCGTCTACCGGGACCGGTTCAACCCCTCCCGGCAATTGAAACAACCCTCCGCCATGATGGGAGTCAACGTCTTCGCCGCCGACACCGACGAGGAGGCCCGCCGCCATTTCACCTCCCTCCAGCAGTCCTTCATCAACCTGCGTCGCGGTGCGCCGGGCCCGGTGCCGCCGCCGATCGACGATATCAACGATTACGGATCGCCTTTTGAAAAGGCCCAGGTCGACCACGCGCTCGCCTATTCCGCCGTCGGCGCCGCCCGAACGGTGGAGGAGATCCTGCGCTCCATCATCGACGAGGCTCACCCGGATGAACTGATCATAACCGGACACTTTTACGACCATGCTGCCCGCCTTCGGTCGTTTGAAATTGCCGCGGAAGTCCGTGACCGTCTGGCGGCTCCTGGTTCGAAGAAAGCCACCGCCTAAAGGGGGTGACTTGCCTATACAATTCAGCGGCGCCGTCGCCGCCGAATTTCGGGATTTGGGTTAAAACAACTCTGAAGGACTATGATGGTCCCTATCCTCCCGAACGACGGCAACGCTCGAGACTCTTACGGCATTGGCGGATCCGACTCGGAGAGAAATTGCGCGACCGGCTCCGGTCGGAGAACGCCAGATCCCAGTTGGCCATGGACGTTTACGGTGTTTCCAGTCTTGTGCCTTTCACCTGATCGTTGTCGCTGTCCAGCACCTTCCGGTCTGCATCCATAAAGTCCACCTTGCAGTCGCGGGTTGTAAACTCGTTCCCTGACTCGGACAAGATCAAGGTGCCATGGACTTGCAGGTATCCGTTCACTTCGCCGTCCTTCAATAGCACCGCGTAAAACGTCAGTTTGAACTCTCTGTCGCCCGTTTGGGCCCAGCGGCCGTATCCGGGACCACGCTCATCTGCAAGGCCTTGGTTCGGCGGCGCGAGCGAAAATTTAGTGTTACCGGTCGTAGTAAAGCTGCCGTCCCCGCCAAAGCTCGCAATGCTCAGTAGAGGCGGTGGTGGCACGCCCCCCGCGGATATCTTCACTTCCCACACCCCCACCAACGTCTTTTTCTCAGCCGGCTGTGCGACCAGCATAAGCGGAATAGTCACGCACAAGAAAGCCAGCCCGATTAATCGATTTTTCCTGGTCATACTCACACGCTGCAAAGATGTCGCATTCAGAACCACTGTTGTTCGGTTTTCAACTCGCTCTTTGCTCATCCGCCAGCTTAAACGCTAGCTCTGTTTCCCATTTCGCTGGATCCGGCTCCTTTGTTGGGTCGGTGAGGTAGTTCTCGACACGTGCCCGCCAAGCCTCGCTTTTGGGACCTGCGGGCCGCTTGTCCCAGACAGTGCCTTTCTTCTCTGCCCAAGCCAACAGACCTGCGGTCGCCTGCAGAGACCCTCGTAAGGTCCGGTGTAGATGAGAGTGGCATAGCTTCCTGCCGGAAGAATGTCTGGAATGATGCGGCTATAGCCTATCACAGCCGCTGCAACCGGAACGGCTACGTCAATCTCCAACTTCGCCGGCATATCAATGACGCGATAGCGCCACAAAGGCGCGCCGGCGGGCTTTAAGCCTTTGCTCGCCAACCAGCCATACACTTCACCCCAGAGTGGCGGCAGCACTTTTCCCAATTCTTGCATTGTAACCTGCGCCCGGATCCCCATGTAGGGCTGCGCATTTCGATGTTCGATCTTTGGTTCGGTGATCATCTGTGTGCGTTCTCCTGTGATAAGCTTTTCTGTAGCCTGAATCAGGGTTCCTCCTCTAGTTCTCAACTGGCACCCAGAGTTCAATCGGTCCAGTGCCGGTCATTGGATCGAATTGCTTACCATACCGTTCAAAGTTCGGCGCGTCCGCGATTAGCTTACCTGAATCCGGCAACCACTTGTTCCAAATTGTGGAGTGGGTGCGGCGGAGCATCGATACGTGTTGGCCATGTTGAAAAACAGCGTATCGCTGGCGCCTGATACGAACGGTCTCAAATCCATCGGGCAGAGCGGCGAAGTGAGATACCTTCACTCCGGCGATATATTCGAAGCTACACGAAACGTCGAAATTGTGAGAAACCCCGTACGTTTCGGGACCGATCTGCGCGGCTAAATTGCCGATGTATGGTTCGAACCGCTGCCATTGGCGCGGAATTCCTTCGCTTGTTTCAAAAGTATACCGGGAGCTGAGGCCGGCTATAAGTAGGCGATCATTCTCCTCGAATCGTGGTGGGTCGAGTTGGAAGAACATTGATCTATCCATGCGTATCGGTTCCACAAGCTGGATATGGCTAAGGCTGCCTGCGGAACGAAAGTCTTCAGGTGTGACCTGGAATTGTTCTCGAAACGCTCGCGTAAACGCTTCATGTGAGCCATAGCCAGCTTCGAGGGCAACGTTAAGAATGTCAGGCTCGCCAGCCGCCAGGGATCGGGCTGCTTCCGTGAGGCGGCGGCCACGAACATATCGCATGAGGGATTGTCCTGTCACTGCGCCGAACGCTCGCGCTAGGTGGTGGTCGGTTACGCCAACCGATTTGGCGATTGATTCGAGGGAAATCTCTCCGCCAAGACGGTTCTCGATAAACCAGAGAGCCCTTTCAACCGGGCTAGATGCTCCTTCATTTTTCATGCGTCGAGGCTAACAGGAAGCGGATTAGTTCGCTTGATCAGGATTGATTAATCGACAAAAAACAGCCAAAAATAATTTCAAACGGGTCCGGCGAAATCGTTCGCGCTTAAGCCGAACCCTCCAGTAGAGCGCGAAATCAAGTGTACGTTGGTGGCTTTGATCATTGCCAGAATATGGTCGTTCTCTTGTAGAGCTAATTCCTCACAGGCTTGGCGGGTTAACGAAGCCGTTATAGTGAATCCGCAATCGAGCTCAATTCGCCACATCGGTCCTTCGCGGCCAAGTGATTTCACGACTCCTGGCAGCCGATTTCTCGCACTGGCTGACACCGATTCTACATTCTTCAGCAGGAGAACGTCCTCAGCTCTGATGCAGACGAATGCCTCTGTGACGCCCCTTGGGAAGTCTCTGGCCGCGGCGGTCAGACGGACTTCTCCAACAGCAACGGTAACGAGCTCCTCGTCCGCCTGGAGCACGCGAGCACGTTGGACGGTCTCTACTGCTACGATCTTCGCTATCGCCGGTGTTAATGGTCGACGAAAAACTTCTTCGATCGATGCGTGTTGAACGATTCGGCCTTCATTCACGATGGCGATTTGGTCACCCAGCGCGAGCGCTTCCACCCGATCATGAGTGACGAGCAGTACGGGAATGCTTAGAGAGCTGAGAAGGCTGCGGAGTTCACCGCGCAACGCTTCTCGGGTCGGGCTGTCTAAGGCAGAGAGTGGTTCGTCAAGCAAAAGCAACCGCGGTTGCGGTGCAAGCGTGCGAGCCAGAGCAACCCGCTGTTTCTGGCCGCCAGAAAGCTGATGGGGATGGCGCGCCGCTAGGTCTTGAAGTTGAAATCGCTCCAATAGTTCCGAAGTGCGGAACTGCTGTTCGTGGGCAGACAGACCGCGTAATCCGTAACGGATATTTCCCGTGACTGTCAGATGCGAAAAAAGCGCGTAATCCTGGAAGAGAAAACCGATTCGACGCCGCTGCGCTGGAATAAATACTCCGTCCTTGTCGTCTACCCAGGTCTCACGGCCAAAGTGAATAGCACAGTTTGCGGAGCGTTCGAGCCCGGCAAGTGCGCGCAGGATCGTCGTCTTACCGGAGCCCGATGGGCCAAACAGGACAGTAACGATCGGAGGATCGAGGCTGACCTCTAAGTAAGC
>JBAUZZ010000010.1:0-3400 GCA_049585495.1 Chthoniobacterales bacterium
GCGACGCTGTGAGCGGATTGCCCCGGCGCCCGAGCCTCCCGGCGCCTGAGCCAGGCGCCCTACAACATCCTTAAACCCCCATGAGCACACCTGAGCGAACCTTGGAATTCTGCCGTCGCGCTTTGAGCGATCGTAATCAATTCTGGACTGAACAAGCCCGAGCGATCGATTGGCACAAACCTTTCGAACAAGTCTGCGACTTTAGCCGGCCGCCGTTTGCGACATGGTTTGTGGGTGGACAGACTAACCTTTGCCACAATGCGGTGGACCGTCATCTCGCTTCCCGGGGAGATCAGCCGGCCATTCACTTCATTTCGACCGAAGTCGATGCAGAAAAGACCTTCACCTACCGGGAGTTGTTTAATGAGATCAACCGGTTTGCCGCTGTCCTCCTTTCCCTCGGCCTGAAACGGGGTGATCGCGTGGTGATTTATCTGCCGATGATACCCGAAGCAGCTTTTGCCATGCTGGCGTGCGTTCGGCTCGGAATCATTCATTCCGTCGTGTTTGCCGGATTCGCCCCGGCAAGTCTCGCGACACGAATTGATGACGCGGAAGCAAAGCTGATCGTCACCGCGGACATTGGGTTGCGGGGTGGCAAGATTGTTCCGCTGAAGAAGCTTGTCGACGAAGCTATCTCGATGGCGAAGTTTCCGCCGAAGCATGTACTGGTCTGTAATCGAGGCCTGGCGACTGATCTCCGCATGATCCCGGGGCGAGATGTGGATTATGCTGAACTTCGGAAGGCGCATTCGGGCGCCGAGGTGCCGCCAGTCTGGCTTGAAAGCTCCGAGGCGAGTTACTTGCTGTATACCTCGGGGACAACGGCTCGGCCGAAGGGAATTCAGCGGGACACTGGCGGCTACGCCGTCGCTCTCGCCATGACCATGCGGTACCTATTTGCCGGGGAACCAGGAGAGACAATGTTTGCGGCAGCGGACATCGGGTGGGCGGTCGGTCATTCCTACGGCGTCTACGGGCCCTTAATCCATGGCATGGCTTCGGTAATCTATGAGGGCCTACCAACCCGACCGGACGGAGGGATTTGGTGGCACATCGTCCAGAAATATCGGGTCAGCGTGATGTTCACTTCTCCTACCGCCATTCGGGTCCTAAAGCGCCAGGACCCGGCGTTGCTGAAAAAATATGACACGAGCAGCCTGAAGCGATTGTTCCTCGCTGGCGAGCCGTTGGATGAACCTACCTGGGAATGGATTAGCGAAGCGCTGAACATTCCCGTACTCGACAACTATTGGCAGACGGAGACTGGATGGCCAGTTCTTGCGCTGCTTCCGCGAATTGAAGAACCAAAGATCCGTCCGGGTTCACCCGGAGTCCCGATGCCGGGCTACGATGCGAAAGTCGTTGACCCAGCTTCGGGTGAAGCTTTGCCTCGCAACGAAAAAGGCTTTTTGGCTCTCGGTCTCCCCCTCCCCCCGGGATGCATGCCAACGGTCTGGAGGAACGATGCGGTTTTCGCCCAGCACTATTGCAGCCAGTTCCCGAACAAGCTTCTCTACTCGACATTTGACTACGCGGTTCAGGACGATGACGGCTATTTCTTTTTACTGGGTCGCTCAGATGACGTGATCAATGTCGCAGGTCATCGAATCGGTACGCGGGAGATCGAAGAGAGCCTCTGCTCGCATCGAGCTGTGGCGGAGGCTGCGGCGGTAGGTGCACGCGATGAACTCAAGGGGCAGGCTGTTCACTGCTTCGTCGTTACGAAGCGCTCGGATGACCACGCCTCGGAGGAGGCTCAGGATCGGCTTAAACAAGAGCTCGAAGCCACCGTGGTCCAACAGCTCGGTTCCTTCTCCCGGCCGGCCGCGATCCACGTGGTGAAAACCTTGCCGAAGACGCGCTCGGGTAAAATCCTAAGACGAGCAATTCTCGCGGCCGCAGAGGGGAAAGACACCGGAGATCTGAGTACGCTCGAAGACCCGGTAGCGCTCGATGCGATCCGGGAATTGATCGAAGCGACCCGGCGCAGCCCTGGAGTTTGACCATTTTTCGCTAACCATGCCGGTCCGCTCGGCTTGCCTCGCCGCGGGCGGGAGAGCTGACCGGTAAAAACTGGAGCTTTACCTGCTCGCACTCGTTCCGGTTCTGCGGTAAGAGTGCGCGGACCTATGCTCGTTCGCGTCACACATCTTACGGACTATCGATATAGTCAGCCAGTGGCAGAGGCATATCTCGAGTTACGCTTAAGTCCCCCGGAGCGTGACACTCAAAAGGTCGGCCGTCATCATCTCGTCCTTGTGCCGGCCGCGAAAATATCGGAATACCAGGACTATTTCGGCAATCGCGTGTCTTTCGTCTCGCTCCCGTATCGTCACTCGCGTCTGACTATACGAAGTGATGCGCTGATCGAGACGCGGGCGATGTCCCTGCCCGATCGCAGCTTGGACCTTAGTGTGCAGGAGACACGCCAGATCCTGACAGCGGCTTTGCCCTTCGTCTTCGACTACTTGCAGCCGACCGAGATGGTCAAAACCGGAAAAGAACCGATGCAGTGGGCCAAGCGATACCTGAGTGGCCGAGCTCTCCTGCGTCAGGGACTGGAATCGCTGATGCAAGGTATCTACGAGAACTTCAAATACCGAAAGGGTGCTACTGATTTCTCGACGGACTTGTCCATTATCTGGCGGGACCGGATCGGCGTCTGTCAGGATTTTGCCCACATTATGCTAAGCGTTCTTCGGACCGCCGGGTTGCCTTCGCGTTATATCTGCGGCTACATCGAGACGGCCGCGCCCAGCGACGCGAATGGAGAGAAATTGGTCGGTTCGCTTGCGACGCATGCCTGGGTCGAAGTACTTCTTCCCGGCCAGGTCTGGGTCGCTTTGGATCCAACGAACAACCGTTGGTGCGGCGAACAACACGTTAGCGTGTCGTTCGGCAGAGATGCGAGCGATGCCGCACCAATTCGGGGCACCTTTAAGGGCGCCGGGTCCCAGTCGATGAAGGTCCACGTGAAAATGAGACGGCTCCGGAAAGCCGCAAACGTCAAGAAATTCCCGATTGAGCGGATTGCGGGTTCCACGGAGGCGCCCGATGCGGGCGACGAGACAAAAGGGTAAAGCAGGGATGCGCGTGCAAATCGAGAACTGCATGAGGTACACCTACGCCAGACCAGTGGGGTTCTCGCCGCATGTAATTCGCCTTTATCCGCGCACCGATCAGTCTGTAGTCACGCATAAGCTGCGGACCACGATAAACATCCCGAGTGACATTCAGTATCGGAGGGATCTTTTTGATAATCTCACCGCGAACTGTTTTTTTCCGCAACCGGCCGAGACCCTCGAAGTCCGGGTTCAGTTGGAGGTGGAGCTTTGGCCCAGGAACCCGTTTCATTTCCTGCTGGCGCCGAACGCAATCGAGATGCCATTCCAGTATA
>JBAUZZ010000011.1:0-2994 GCA_049585495.1 Chthoniobacterales bacterium
AATGCGAGGCATTGCGCCGTCGCTAGTAACGGGATATGGGAAGGGCTCACCAATCGCTTCGAACCACACGGAGGACGGGCGCGAGAAAAACCGGCGAGTTGAGGTGTGGCTACGCTAGACCGCAATGGTCTCCGGGCCGGAGCTTCTTGGCGGTCGAGACTTTTCCATTAAAAGGTGTCATCCCGCGGCCGTGGGCCGATAACGCTCGGCGGCAGACTCAGCAAATTGTCCGCAACCAAAAGATCGCTATCTTAGCCCTAAAGGTATGCCTCGAAACCCATGCTAGAAAAAAGCAGAGATAAGCGGCGAGGCTTGGCCGAAAATAGACTCTAACCCCGCTAACTGAACTAACGAATGAGTGAAAACTCTTTCAGATCTGATTGGCGCACAAATGGTGTGCGAGTCATTCCGGGGAATCAACTGGATCCGAATACCCCACAAACGCCTGGCATGAACCGGGCCGCGGCCATCACGCACGCACGCGTCGGTGCACAAAAAATCTGGGCCGGAACAGTTAGCATTGATCCAAATGCAAAGACCGGCGCGCACCATCATGGTCACGTAGAGAGCGTGATCTACGTCGTGCGCGGCAAGGCTCGAATGCGCTGGGGCGAACGGCTGGAGTACGTAGCCGAAGCTGGCCCGGGGGACTTCATCTACGTCCCGCCGTATGTACCTCACCAGGAGATCAACGCGCAGACGGATGCGCCACTTGAATGCGTTCTGGTGCGCAGCGACCAGGAGCCGGTGGTAGTAAACCTGGATATCCAGCCAGTCGAGCAGCCCGAGGCTGTATTCTGGGTGGATCAAGGTCATCCCCATCCTGACTCGTTGGCGAACCGGTCTGCCGATGATCACGGCAACCCTGGGCTGGATTCGTGAACACAGGACCAGTCAGTTTCGGGTCATCGATCGCCCGCTTGTCCGGACTGCGATCCGGCGCATAGACTAGTTTGATGACGGAGGCACCCCGTGAGCGGTTTTGTTGGCGATATGACTGCTCAGCCTAGTGGCGAGAGCAACGCCAACCGGCAGGAAGTGATCGCCGGACTTCGTGCCGTGAGCAAATCGTTTGGTGGTACGGTTGCCGTCGACGATGTGTCGATCGAGCTGAGGTCCGGCGAGGTCCTGGCGTTGCTCGGTGAAAACGGGGCAGGGAAAAGCACCTGTGTCAAGCTACTCGCAGGGCTATATCGTCCGGATCAGGGCCAGGTCGTATTGAAGGGGCAACCGTTGGATCTACGCTCCCCTCTGGAGGCGCACCGCCAAGGGATTGCCGTCATGCATCAACATCCTGGTCTGTTCGACGACCTTTCGGTGGCCGAGAACATCTTTATCGGTCAGGCCCGCAAAAATCGTTGGGGCCGCCTGGACCATTTCGCAATGAACCGCGAAGCGAGCAGACTCTTGGAAGTAATCGGACTGCTCGTCGACCCGGATCAGCCTCTGAGCCGTCTCCGTACTTCGGAACGTCAACTCGTCGAAATCGCCAAAGCCCTTGCAGTAAATGCTCGCGTATTAATTATGGACGAGCCGACTGCAGCTTTGTCTCAACGCGAGGTCGATCGGCTCTGCAACGTGGTTGATGACTTGCGGCTCCGGAAAGTGGCCATGATGTTCGTGAGCCACCGGATGGAGGAAATCTACCGGATCGCAGACCGGGTCGCGGTCCTGCGCGATGGACGCTTAGTGGGCGTCTCGCCTATTGACCAGATGCCGCCTAATCGAGCGGTACAACTGATGGTTGGCAGGCCGCTGGCAGAAATGTATCCCGCATTGGAGGTCGAATCAGGTCGAAACGTCCTGATCGCGGAACGGCTGACTCGGTCCGGCGTCTTCAACGATGTTTCCTTCACACTCCGGGCCGGAGAAATCTTGGGTCTTGGTGGCCTGGTCGGGAGTGGCCGAACCGAGATCGCGCGCGTGCTGTTCGGGGTCGACCGGCCCACCAGTGGGACCATTCGGATGGCGGATGGGGAAGTGGCATTTGCTTCGCCAGCCGATGCAATGAACGCCGGGATTGCCTACGTCTCGGAAGATCGAATCGGTCAGAGCCTTGTGATGGATTTTGGAATACTCAGCAATGCTTCTTTGCCGGTGATTGATCAGGCAACTCATCTCGGCCTTGTCCAGAACCAACGCGAGCTTGCTCTGGTGAAACCCCACCTCGACCGGCTCCGTTTGCAGTTTCGTAGCTTCGACCAACCGGTTAATACCCTATCCGGCGGCAATCAGCAAAAAGTCGTGCTCTCCAAATGGCTGGCCACGGGCCCTCGCGTGATCATATTCGATGAGCCGACTCAAGGTATCGATGTACAAACAAAGGCGGAAGTCCACACCATGATCGCCGGCCTTGCGCGGCAAGGCATCGCAATCATTCTTATCTCATCTGAACTGCCTGAGCTGATTAGGATGTGTCATCGCATTCTCGTTCTTAGGGAGGGGCGCCTAACCGCCGAGCTCAGCCGCAGCGAGGTTTCACAAGAGAAAATTATGTATGCTGCGACCGGCGCAATCGCCGAGGAGCAGAACTCTGAAAGGTGCATCGAATCGCCCGCCGTTTCGCGCATCGGCACCATAATTTCTCAACACCCAGGTGGAATGGATTCGCCCCCACCGTCAGCGGCCCGGCCGTCATTCGGACTTGCGTTCCTGCGAAAGATTGTGGCTAGGCGCGAACTCGGCTTATTGATCGCGATGGCGGTCGTCGTGGTTCCAGTCTCCGCGATTAACCCACGGATGTTAAGCGGCTCGAATCTCACAGCGCTATCGATGGATGCCGCCCTCCTGTCGATTGTCGCTGCCGCGCAGATGCTTGTCATAATCACGCGAAACATTGATCTTTCGGTAGCCTCTGTGATTGGCTTAGCTGCTTATCTTTCGGCCGACGCGCTGCGGATGCAGCCAAGCCTGAATATCACTATCGCGCTTGGGCTGGCATGCGCGGTTGGCGCATTGTGTGGGATCATTAACGGCCTGGTGGTAACCCTTGGC
>JBAUZZ010000012.1:0-3791 GCA_049585495.1 Chthoniobacterales bacterium
TATTTGCGAGCACTGCAGGCTCAGGACCACGCAGATTCTACCGGCTCCTGACGCTCGAAGTTAAGCCGCGACGTAGGCTCGGCGAAGTCGGGATGGTTATGCTACGATGGCTCTAAGAGTAGCATAGGCTTCTAGCCTGTCCGTCTTCACAGGTTTGATTCGTCGCTGGTTGCTCGTTCCACCGGGCGCGGGCGCCCAGCCCAGAATGGGCACTCCGGACAGGATTGGCCGAGCGGGTAATCGATGCCTTCTTCGTGTGGGCAGCCATTGATGTCCTCAATCATACCCAGACTTCGAGCGCCTTCGCGTCGGATGACTTCGATCCAGACGTTCTGCAGGCTGACGTCGTACCGCAGATCTTTGTCGCCGGTGTCTCTGAACCATTTGTGCAGCCGGGGCTCCGCGCCTTTTGATTCAATGATACCAAGAACGACCTTTGAAGCTTTTCGGTCGTCAGGTCCATAAAACGCCAGGGTGGCGACCGGGTGACCTTGGTAGCCGCGTTCGCCGAACTTTCGTAGCCAGGTAATCGGCTTCATGGGCGGGGAGCGCCGCTGGCGCGATGACGACGCAGTCCTCTCAATCTCACGGTTTCCTAACTCGAACCTGCATTAGTATGTCTTTGATCCTGAGGGAAACTTCCTCGGGACTCCGTCCCGCTATGTCCACCGTAATGTGGGCTCTTTGGTAGCTACGCCGGAAGTAGGCGATATCGCGTTTTATTTCTTGCAAATAGAGACGTCGCTCGCGACCTGTCAAAGTTTTTTGAATCGGCTGCGAGTCGGCGTCATAAAAGGTAATTCTCGCGAGGATGTTTTCCGGCATGTCCTCAAGTGCGACAATTGTAAATTCAGCCGTATTTCTTATGACCTTCCAATAGTTGTCCATTAGTCCGCTCGGCGGCAATGCGATGATGGAATTAGTGTGGCCCGTGCGAGCGAGAAGATAGGTTAAGGCCTGGGAAGCCTGAGCGCGGAAAGAGGATGGTGTCAGGTAGCGGCTCCGCAGACGCTCGATCGACGTTCCGAAGAATTTCTCGATTTCAAGATCGAGATCGAAAAACTGGTAATCAAGGATGTGTGCCAGTTTCGCACCTATCGTGGTCTTACCGACACAGGCGACGCCAGCAAGAAATATCCGCATGCTCTGCGTTTAGCGACACCCAAACAATTGTCAATCGACTCTCGATTTCGGTCCGACTTGCCACCTCAAAGAGTCCTTCCACCGTCTCCTTTAGGTTCGCGAGCGCCTACAGCATCGCCCCACTCACCAGGCCGGTGATCTCATTAAAATCCGACGTCCGGAAGCCGCAACCGTCTCCCGTACTCGTCCAGATACGCCGTGACATTAGTCGGCGGCCGCTTCCGTTAATTCCGTAAAGCTTCTGGGTCTGCGCGTCCCAAACGATGGCAAAGAGATCGCCTCCGACGCCACAGCTGATCGGTTCCATGAGACCAAGCGCAGCATTCGCGGCGATGGCCGCATCGACCGCCGATCCGCCCTTTTTCAGGATATCGATAGCCACTTGAGTCGCCAGCGGCTGCGCCGTGGCAGCGATCCCATGTTGAGCGATTACCTCCGACCGGGTGGCGAAACTTCTTCCGGTGATACGGTCCGCCTGCGAAAATCCCGACCAGACAAAGCCGAGCACGAACCCGAGAACTAAGAGGAAAGAACGCCTTTGCATACAATGGGATTTACGCACTTTGCGATTCTATCATCAAACAAATGACAGATGACAGATGACAGATGACAAAGGGCGGGGCGCTTGACGAATCTCTTATCTGCGCAATCGGCGTAATCTGCGGTTTCCGAGCGAGTTGTTTGTTAGAGGTGCGACAACCCGTTCTATGTAAAGGCTGGAGCCTTTACTTATTCGCGTGCCAGACAGAGGGCGATGGTGAGGAATGCGCCGGCTGCGAGAGCCGCTGCTGTCCGCACGTGATTCCAGGTCGTCCAACCGGTGACGTAACCGGCCCATAGAGTGGCCCCATCGGCGCTCGCCGGATCGAGCGCAGCCAGCGCGTCGTTCAGCGGCACATTGAACGCGAGCGTCACCAGAATACTGCCGATGAGATAAAGCAAGCTGCCTGTGAGATGGAAGACGGCCGAGGGTTTGTGCCACTGGGACAGCGAGGCAATCGCCAGAATCAGGCAACCCACACCGGTTCCGAGGAACACGGCCATAAACAATGGATTTATGACCGCGACGTTGATGGATTGCATCGCGGCGATCCCCTGGGCCGCCGGGATACGGGCCAGCGCCTTCATGACAAAGGCCGAAAAGGCAAAGAAGATCCCGGCCACCAGCCCGCAGCCTAGCGCCGAGACCAGCGTCAGAGCGAAGAATAGGCGGTCGATCATCTGAAAAACTTCCGTAGAAACTTGCCACGAAACGGATCCAATCCAACCGACGGTTGGGGGTATTGTCCGGGTGGTGAGCATCATGTGCCTCCCCGCGCAGGTTTTTTAAACAACAAGGAAGCAAAGGAAGCAAAGGCAGAGGTTTCTCCTTCGGCAAGAGCACTGTAGCCAAGTGGTGAGAGCGTCTTTCGACTAGCTGACCCCGAGCTACTTCTCATCCTGTAGCGTGCGCAAAATTCTAAGATTTGTAGAACTATAGTTCTGAATCGTGCATTTCCGCGAGGATTTTGCCGCCGAAAGCTGGTAGGGCGAATTCGTCCCGCGAAGCGGGACAAATGAGCCTCAAGGGGCTAACAACATTTGCGGTTTAGGCTCATCCGCCGTGGCGGATTCGCCCTAACGTCATCCCTTAGTTACGACGCCCCCCGATCATCTCATTTCGCACGAATCACGTTTGGTTGCGGCTACGCCGCGCTAGGAGCGATCCAGGGTAGGGCGAATTCGTCCGCGAAGCGGGACAAATGAGCCTCAAGGGGCCGGCAACGTTTGCGGTTTCGGCTCATCCGCCGCGGCGGATTCGCCCTACCGTCATTCCTTAATTACGCCGACCCCCCATCACCTCATTTCTCACGAATCAAATTTGATTGCGGCTCCACCGCGCTGCGAACTCTGCTGCCTTTTTTCGATCCTGTTGAAAATAGAGCTGTCTTATGCTCATAATTTAGTATGGCCATATCTACTATCCGAACGACTTACGCCTTGACCCCAGATACAGTTGCGCGTCTGGAGAAACTGGCCCAGCATTGGCAGGTTTCGAAGTCGGCGGCCCTGCGTCGCGCGATCGACGAAGCCTCTACCAGATTGGTCGTTTCGCCGCAGCGGGGTCCTCTTAACGCATTGCGAGCCTTGCGAGCCGCCGGTCTGATGAAACGGACGGCCGCGGAGAAGTGGGCTAAGGAGTCGGCTCGGGAACGTAGGCGCGACCGGGCCAGCTCATGATCCATCTCGATACCAACTACCTGATTCGGCTTCTCTCGGAAAGCGAGGTGGTTGCGACCAAGGTTGAATCATGGCTCACTAAAGGCGAAACCCTGGCGACCAGTGCGATCGCCTGGAGCGAGTTTCTCTGCGGTCCAGTCGAGCAGCGGCAGGTGGAAATGATGTTTCAACTACTTGAGGGCGGGATTGCGCCATTCACCGAGAGCGAAGCCCGGCTCGCCGCTGAGCTCTTCAACAGGACCGGAAGAAAACGCGGGACGCGAGTCGACTGTTTTGTGGCGGCGGTGGCTTTGCGGGCCGGCGCGTCGCTGGCAACTCAAGACCAGAGCGGGTTTCGGCGCTTTGAGGCGTTCGGTCTTACCCTTCTGGGGTGATGGCACCCGATGGGTTGAAAAACAAGCGCGGGGAGTCAGAGCCTCGCTCCACCC
>JBAUZZ010000013.1:0-3295 GCA_049585495.1 Chthoniobacterales bacterium
ACACCCTCCACACCTATGAAAACACGATTGTTCAGCTGGCCCGGATGGGTGATCCCGCGCAGCTGCGCAATCTTCCCGGGATCAGTGACGTGGCTGCGCTGTACTCCTCAGGCCAGCAACTCATGTACGAATACCAGAGCTGGCAGCGGTATCTGAGCCCGGAAAACGTCCAGTACGACATGAACAGCATCCTGTCATCTTACAGGCTGCCGACATGGAACGGTTTCACTAGTCAATCCGGCGTCTTGGTTACGCCGCTCCCGGCGAATTACCAATTTAACACGGCCCGGTGGAATATCGCCAATGATGCCCAGCAAAAACTGGCACAGCTTGAGCAGCAACGGCTGAAATTGGAGACCCAGCGGGATCAGGCCCTGGCTTCATTGCAAGCGGCAACGACCGACTCCGAAGTTCAAAAGTATCATGCGATCGTGAACGGAATTAATGGAGCGCTGGCGGATGTAAGCGCACGGGCTAATGAGCTTGCGCATCAGGTTGCGCTGAAAGGCCAGCAAATTAACGCCGGAGAGCAGGTGTATAAAGCTTCTCAGGCAGAACGCGAAGCTGCAGCGGGTTACCAGGAGATTGATTCCGATTTATCGGCGCTCCCGGTTGGCAATCTTCAAAGAACTATTTTGTGGAGGGACACACAGTGAAATTGATTCTTACAAAGCTTTATCAAAATTGGGCATTTTCTGGGTTGTTGGCTCTGTTGACCGGCGCGGTCATTGTTTTGCAGGCAGAAGTAAACGACCTCAAATCAAAATTAGCGTCCGTCGATAAAGCGACGGCGTCGCAGATCGAAAAATTTGAGCGCAATCTTTTCGCAAAATTCGCTGCAGATGAAGCCGCACGGAAGGCCTGGATGGAGCAACAACAAGCGTTGGCCGCAAAACAACAGGCTGCTGACAGCCAGGCCATCCGGCATGGTTTAGATGCGCTGCCAACGGGTGATATGGGACGGACGATTTTATGGAAAGAAACCGAACCAAAGGCGCATAACTGACGGGCTCAATATGCAAGGCGGCGGATTTTTGCAGCTGGTTCCAGGATTTATGAGTGGGGTTCATCAACTCCACGGTGCTCTCGTTGGTGTGACCTTTGTTTTGGCTTTTGCCGGCTTAACCGTGAAGTTGATCCAAGCACAGACGCAAGGATGCGCGAGATCGATCTGGCCAGCACTTGGGCGGCTCGGTGTCGTAAGCATCTTGGTCGGTAGTCTTGAATTTTGGGGTGATACTCTGGCAGGAGCCGTCAATGACCTTACAGCGCAGATGGGCACGAGCGGCAATGTGTTCGAGGATTACAAGCAGGCTATTGCGCAAAAGTGGGGTTCAAACGGAGTAGCTCAGCAACAACATGAATTTTCTGCCCCAACCGAAGGGGATACTTCAGGAGGCCTTTCAACTCCTTCTCAGATCAGGCTAACTCATTACGGCTACCCTGGTGATTCGACGCCCGACGGTAACTCTTCGCGAGGCATCGGCGCATTTGGTTATGATAGTACACCTGGAAGTTTAATTGCCGGTTATTCGGTCGCGCTTACTGTGTCTGCCGCTACGCTTCTCGGCGTCCAACCTGGTCAAGAGTTCTCTTACCAGGGACGAACATTTCGATACGATGACGTAGCTCCAGAAAGCGATCCGCGCATCGATATTTATGACCCGAATAATACACTAACGGCCGATGGGATGTCAGCGACTACAGGAGGGAACCAAGGCTTCTTTGGCAGCTTGGGTTGGCTCGGTCATCCGGTAAGTTCGGTGGCAACTTGGTTCGTAGGCGCAGTACTTTTTTTGCTCTCGTTAGTGGCTCTCGGGTGCATGTGGTTGATGAGCTTGGTTCAACAAATCCTTTATTTAATCGAGATAGCCATCTGCCCGATTTTTATAGGTTTCATGATGGTGCCGGCACTGTCGGGGCTGGCTGTTCGGTTCTTCACTTCGCTCGTAGCAATTTGCCTTTGGCCGCTCGCCTGGGCGATCTGTAATTTGGTGACAAAACTCTTGATCGACCTCGCGGTTAACCCATCGAACAATGTTGGTCAAGGAGTCCTTAACGGCCTAAGCAGCATGGCTCCGCTTGCGGGGGCTGGTTATTGGGTGATCCTGGCAATTTGGGTCATCGGAAGCGCAATCTTTGCGCCGTGGATCGTAAGTAAGGCACTGGTCACTTACGGGGGCACAGCGGTAAGCGCAGTCTTTGGCGCCACGGTGGGCTCCGTCGTTGGTTCCGCATACAATGTCGGAACAGGTCTTGCCACACGAGCGATGGGCGGTGGTGGAGGTGCGAGCGCTGCGATTTCCCCCGCTTCTAACGCGCAACTCCAACCGTACAAAAACTACGCGCGGAGGCCAATGGGATGAATGCCAAACCATTCACGGCGGTTATCCACGGCAGTGTGGCGAAGGCCGTTCGTCAGGAAGGTCGGAATGAGTTTTGGATACGAAACGCTGAGGGAGACACTTATTGCAACGTTGATACGCCTTGTCCTCCTATGTTTGAGGGGCACACAATCACGGTGGTTTTATTTCACGATCAGATTTGCTCGATCAGTAACCAGACAATGGGCATTGAGTCTTGGTATCGTCCGCGCCCCCCGTACCGAATCAAAACTGCTGCCTTGGGGGTCGCTACGCTCGCCATTCTAATCTTTCCACTTTTGCTCGGGGCGCTTGGAGCCATTGCATCTAGGAACCCGATCCTATGTTTATTTGGCGTCATTCTCGCCTCGGTCGTGGTTGGTACTTGGTGGGCTCTTGGCATGGTGGGGACTTCCACCGACACTGCCGCAAGAACCGGATCGGACCTTCGCCCGACCGCTACCGCGAGGCGCAGACTCAAATTTCTGGGGGAATAACTAACATGAGCGCTCTGATTAGGATGTTGAAGAAGCGGTTCTACTCCGCGGTGTTTTGGCAAGCGCTATTCGTAGTTGCCGTAGTAGCGCTTCTGATCGACCACCAGCTAACGGTTGCCGCGATGATGAAACCGCTGCGGTTCGTCGCGATGGACTCACGCGATACCTTCTATCTGTCGAGTCTTGGCAATTTCGAGCAAGCCAAGCAGATTCACACTGAGCTCGCCAAGCTTGCAGCGGAAACCATCTTTGATCGCTCCCCGGACGGGTTCGATGACCCGGAGCGCCTTGAACGCCTGTTTAATCCGACCACAACAGCGAGCTTGAATAAGGAAGCAGAGCGAGACGCTGACGCGTTCCGGGCGCAAGCGATCCATCAGAAGTTTGAGACGCAAACGATTCGAGAGCTCCGAGTCGATAACAACACAGCTTTAG
>JBAUZZ010000014.1:0-3507 GCA_049585495.1 Chthoniobacterales bacterium
CCTGAGCCAGGCGCCCTACAACTCAAGCCCAAGACGGCGAAGAATCCGTGCATCACCGCAGGTTTCGCAGGATCAACGCTGCGGCGTAGGCGGCTCCGAATCCGTTATCGATATTCACCACCGTCACGCCACTCGCGCAGCTGTTCAGCATCGCGAGCAAGGCCGTTATGCCGCCAAAGCTCGTTCCATAGCCCACACTGGTCGGTACCGCGATGACTGGCTTGCTCACCAGGCCGCCGATCACGCTCGGCAGCGCACCGTCCATCCCGGCAACAACGATGATCGCGTCAGCCGTCTCAAATCGTTCGCGAGCCGCGAGGGTTCGATGAATTCCGGCCACGCCGACATCTTGAACTACCTCGGCGTTCGCTCCGAATAACTCCAGAGTTACTCGGGCCTCTTCAACAACAGGCGTATCCGTCGTTCCGGCACTTACGATGGCTGCTTTGCCTGGGAGCCGCGGCAACGCCCTTCGCTCGAGGACGATCATGCGGGCCCGGGTTTCGAAGCGGACGTCACCCAGGCGCTTTTGGACAACGGCGAATTGGTCTCCGGAAGCCCTGGTTGCGAGCGCTACCCCGTCGTGCGTCACAAGCGTATTCAGAATCTCCCCCAGCTCGACTCCACTCTTTCCTTCAGCGAAAACCGCTTCAGGAAAGCCGCGCCGCGCGCGTCTCCCAATATCTACTTTCGCGAATCCGAGGTCCACAAATCCTTCCGTGGACATAAGGTCAGGCTTTCTTGCGCAGCTCAGCCGAGGTTCCAAGGAAGAGGCGCATCGGGATCATCTCCGAGCGCTGGAACCCATGCTTTTGAAAGAAGGTCCTGGTTTCATCACTAACCGGATCGGTGAGCAGGGTAATTCGCAAGAAGTCTTTCTGCTTTGCGTACTCGATGGCGTACTTCAAGAGCTCGCCGCCAAAACCTTGCCCGCGAAAGTTCTGGTGAATGATCAAATCCTCCAGGAGAATGACGAACCCTCCCTCGGCTGTGCTGATGGTAAAGAGCAGGTTTATCATGCCCAGGATCTGGTTGGCGGTCCGCAGGACGAAGATTCGGCCTCGGCTTGGTTGCTCAAGGATCAGCCGCAACCCTCGCATCTGGTTACTATAGTCCGGCCGAAAATCGGGCTCTTGCCCAAAGAGATCCATCAAAAGCCCGGTAAGGAGCGGGAGATCTTCAATTGTGGCAGGTTCGATGCGAGTTAATTCGTGCATGCCGACCCTAATCATGGCAAACGAGAAACGTTTCTAAAAGCGAATTCACCGTGCAGGAACCGCAGCAAGTCTTCCAGGCGGTCAGCAAGTCTACCGGTAAGTTTTAACATTCGGCCGGCGAATTTCGCGCCTTCGATCCACTCCGCAGGCCGCATCGTCCGGCCACCGAGAAAAATCTCGGGAACGCGCTCGGTGAGCGCGTCCGAGATCATTCGCACCGTGACGAGTGGAGTCACGGCTGAGCGGCAAATTTCGGCGACGATTGCCGACTCCATATCAACAGCGACCGAGTTTCCAAGACGATTCAAACGCAATTTTTCTTCCGGCCCCGCCACTCCGGAAACAGAACAGAACGTTCCAGAGGCATCGATCACTTTGTTTTTTTTGATTTTCGTGACGATCTCCAAGTCGGAAAAATTTTCAGAGAGCACGAAATCTCCGGGCATTATCAGGGTCCGCGTACTGCCGGCAAAGCCCGAACTCAGGACCAAACTCGGCTCAAACCGACCAACGGCGGTTTCGAAATGTGCGCGCTCGGAGGCACAGATACCTAAGCGACAGATACCCACGTCTACGCCGCTGAGCCGGCCACAAACGACCCCGTCGCGTCTCCGCCGGTTCCTCAACCGCTTTTGAAAAACACGCCCCTCCTCAGCGAGCGCGAACGTAACCAGGATCATCCGCTAATCTTCTAGAGTCAGTTTCACTTCAACCAGCGACATCTTTCCATCAGGCGACGGGGTTTTTTCGGACGTCTCCCGGGATTTGGCACGCACGGCTTCCACGAATCGATCGGCGAGTTGGGCCGGTATCTCGGCCAAAAGATTCGCCCCGTTCTGACTGTCCGAGTCTGCGACTGCGCTTCCGCCGCATTTGGTTGCAAGATCCTTGATGCGAGCGATTTCCGCCTGTAGTTCGGAGGGGCTCACCTTTACCTCGACTGTGGCGTCTGTTAATTTGGAGAGAGCGATCACTTTTTCCGCCGTACCCTCAAGGTAATGGTTCAAAGGAGAGAGATCGGGCTCGGTCTTTGGTCGAGGCCAGAGAGCGCCGAGCGCTACGGCAAGAATTCCGGCGAACAGGACCATGATCACGATCCAAAACTTGCGCCGGGCTTTTTCCATTGCGGTGACTTGTCTTGCTTCGGAAATGAACGTCGATTAGGTGGTGAATTCAAACTGTGAGTGACTTAACAGTAGGCAAAATCCTTGTTACGGGTGGTGCCGGGTTCATTGGTAGTGCATTGATCTGGGCCCTGAACTCTCAGGGGATTGATAATATCCTAGTCTGTGACCGGTTGGCGACGGACGAGAAATGGCGCAATCTTTGTCCTTTGCGCTTCGATGACTACGTGGCGGCGGACGATCTCTTGGACGCCCTCCGATCCGAAACGGCGACGCTGAATGACATCCGCTGGATATTTCATCTCGGAGCTTGTGCTTCGACGACCGAGCAGGATCTGGGATTCTTGATGAACAATAACTACGGGTACACCCGGTCACTGTGCGAATGGTCGTTGCGACATTCAGCACGCTTTATCTATGCATCGTCGGCGGCTACCTATGGAGATGGTTCGCACGGAATGGAAGATAACGAATCCGCTATCAATCGATTGCGTCCGTTGAACGGCTACGGGTTCTCGAAGCAGCTCTTCGATCTCCACGCCCGGCGCCGGGGGCACCTTGGGCAGATCGTCGGCTTGAAGTATTTCAATGTCTTTGGCCCCAATGAAGCACACAAGGCTGAAATGCGTAGCTTGGTGAGCAAAGCTTACGACCAACTTCGGCAAAACGGAAAGATTCAGCTGTTCAAAAGCTACAAGCCGGAATTCAGGGATGGAGAGCAAAAGCGCGATTTTCTTTACGTAAAAGACGCCGTTGATATGACTCTTCACCTGGCGCTCCACCGGGACGCCGCCGGGCTTTTCAATCTGGGCTCGGGTCAGGCCCGCACCTGGATCGATTTGGCGACAGCTGTCTTCTCCGCGCTAGGGAAAAAGCCGGAGATTGACTTCGTCGAGATGCCTGAGTTCCTGCGCGGCAGGTACCAATATTTTACTCAGGCAAATATCTCCAAATTGCTGGCAACGGGCTACAAAGGACCGCGCTACAGCCTGGAATCGGCTGTGACGGACTACGTTCAAAACTACCTGATCCCCGGTAAGAATTTGGAGCCGTAGACACTTGTAGGGCGGCTGGCTCAGCCGCCGGAAGCATGACTCGGGCGCAATCAGATAATTATTCCACCCTCCGGCGGCTGACCCAGCCGCCCTACAAACCGATCGTATACC
>JBAUZZ010000015.1:0-20476 GCA_049585495.1 Chthoniobacterales bacterium
CAAACTCCCCAGTGGGCAAAGTCTGGACCGCCTCAATGACAAAATGGACCAAATCATCCTCCGGTACCCAATCCCGCAGGTCGGCTGGCAAAAGAATCGGGGTATTGCGATCGACTTCTACAAAGCGTTCCGCCATCCCGAGCTTCTAACACAAACAACCTCCCAATAAAAAGTTCTTTCTAAATCCGACACACACCCAGGCTTCAATCTCATGGCGCCTTCAGCGCCGGCAAATCTCACAGCCCTGTCAGCACAATTTACAGGCTTCGCGTGAAATGGTCCTCCAATTGATGTCCAACTGCACGCCGCACACCCAGGGCGGGGTCTCCACTTCATGGCCGCACCAAATCGCAAAGAAATCGGAACCAGATATAGAACATTCCGCGCCAGGTATACCGGACTTCTCCTTCTCTCGCGGGTGCGAGCAGTCCAGCTGCGACATTGTGGTTGATCTGAGCTCGCAGATCGTTTTGCAGCAAGTCCTGGATTTGGCTCGGCTCGAGGCAGAGAACCTCGTCGAGCAAGACAGAATTCCTTGAAAGAAAGCTCCGATGCGCCTGGCAAATTGAGAAGAAGGAAGCGTTGGCTCGCACCCGGCAGACAGGATTCTCGGGACCGAATTTCAGCGAATAAGAAAAAGGATAATTCCAGGTGGTATAAACCTGACCGTCTCTGGCCCGCGTCACCAGGCTGATGTAATAGAACGCGATATCGCCCTGATCGACCAGACAGACGGCCGCCTGGGTCCGTTCGGACGCTCGATGGAATAAGCGGAGGAATTGACGTTGCGTGTCCCAATCGCAGCCCACGTCGTCGACCAGATCGAAGTGCTCGGCCTCGATCTCTTCAGTCAACTCTTCCAGGTTCGGAAACCGTTCGGGACTCGGCGGAGTTCTCCGTCTGACGATTCGATCGACCGGTAGACGGAGCGCGCGAATTCGCGTTAAAATCTCGAGCCAGGGCAGGAGGAACCAAACCGAGGCGCCCAGGAGCCCAAGAAGCCAGCTTCCTGACGGAAGGTAGCCTAGCAGGAATGATGCGGCTAAGACGCAGAGCAGGCTCATGCGTTGGGCGAGCGAATGCTTAAAAGAGCGAAATGCCATCGCCAGCACCGCGACACCACAAACTAACAAGATGGAGGAAAACATGAGCTATTGGATCCGTTCTTCTAAATGACCAGGCTGGATGTTATGCACCTCGAGAAATTCTTCAAGGTCCTTCGGCCCGCAATCGGCGAGCACAAGGATCTCCCAAGCGAGGCTCATCGATTCGTTGCAGCTGTCCGCGAACAAAGGAAATAGAGCAGCAGGCTGCCGGTTTGTCCGAGGGAGCTGGCAGCGAGCCGCTCTGAGTTGTCGTCCGCAGTGTTAATATAGGGAGAGTCCGCATCGAGTAAGGCCAGCGCGGGAATTCCGGCCTGCTGAAAGGCCACATGGTCTGCCAGGAATGGCCGATTAGCGGCTTCCAGTTTAAATCCCAGGAATTTGGCTCCATCGCGGAAACTTTCGACCAGCTTCGCATCAGAATTGGGTGCAAAATTGAGCCGGAAATCGCGGCCGCCAACGTTTCCCAGGCTGATAACTGCCTGGATATCTGCACCATTCTGATTGATTTGCAATGTTTGCATATAAAATCGGCTACCAAAAAGACCGTCATTCAAGCCCAGCTGTTGAAACGGAGAGTGTCCATCGAGAAAAATCAATTCTACCTGAGATCCAAGCTGGGAACTCATAGCTAGGACTCGTCCGAGCTCGACTAAAATTGCAGAATTTGCCGCGCCATCAGTTGCACCGACGTCTCGAAACTGATCGGTCCTGGGTGTATCGAGGTAAGCGGTTACCGCGACCCCGGATCGCGCAGGGCGCCAGCGGGGCAAGCGGGCGATCAGGTTACAGAATTCGATCGGCTTGCCATCGGGTAATTGGCCGGTAAACCGTTGTTGGACCGCGCTCCAGCCTTGTTGCGATAAGTCATCGAGGACAAGCTGCCGGGCCCGGTTCAGAGGATCGCTGCCGGCCGGTCTCGGTCCGAGGCTGATCAACGCATTGGCTACCTCCAGCGCCCGAGCTCCATCAAATTTTTTCCAGAGCTCCAGCTGGGCTTTAGGGGCCAGATCACCTTCGGATGGTGGCGCCACCTGTGCCATGTTAACGGGGGTGGAGGTTTCCGAAGAGGGATCCGATTCGGAGTTGACACTTTGGTTCGGCTTGCACCCGCAAGGCACTAGTATCAGTAGTGAAACAAGAAGGAAGAGCCAGGAAAGCGGCGCCTTTGGCCATTTAATCCGCCATTCTTGGCCGTGCCGGCGATAGGGGTCCTGAGTCGGGCGAATCGAGTCCACGCACACTGGCAAGCTCACTGCGACGACACTCCTAGCAAAACCAGAATGCGTTCCAGATCATCGCCGCCGTAATACTGAATTTCGATTCGTCCCTTCTTATCACCATGATGAATCGTGACATGCGTCGCCAGGCGCTCGCGAAGTTGATTCTCCAGATGTGCAACTGCCCGATTGACGGTTGTCATCGATGTGGCTGTTGGCCTGGCTCCGGTTTTGCCGCTTTTTGCGAGGCCGTGCTGAGCGAGCTGATCTGCGACGTATCTTTCGGTTGTTCGCACCGTGGCGGAGTGTCGAATCGCCAGCTCCGCCACCACGAGTTGTTCGTCGAGATCTTCGAGGACCAACAGGACCTTGGCATGCCCGACGCTGATTCTTCCCTGTGCCAGGTAGCTCTTCACTTGCAAATGCAGTTCCAAAAGACGCAGCGAATTTGCAACAGCGGATCGACTCTTGCCGACCCGGTTTGCGATATCTTCCTGGCGAAGAGAGAATTCCTCCGAGAGGCGTTTGTAGGCCTGGGCCTCTTCGATTGGGTTCAGGTCTTCTCGCTGCAGATTCTCAATCAGCGCGGTCTCGAGCACTTCACGATCGGAGGCTTTGCGGATGATGACTGGCGCCTCCTTCAGTCCGAGCTGCATTGCGGCGCGCCAACGGCGTTCACCGGCAATCAGCTCGCACCGACCTTCCACTTTGCGAACGATCAGGGGCTGGATGATGCCGTGTTCCCGGATCGAATTCATCAGCTCCTGGAGTTGGTCCGGGCGAAAGCTCTTCCTCGGTTGAAGCGGGCTGGGGACGATCTCCGCCAGCGCGATCCGTTCAACGCGTTCCCACGGTTCAGGCGCATTCGGCTTGCCAGGCTTGATCAGCGCTTCCAAGCCTTTGCCGAGAACAACCTTTCCCATAGAAAATCCGAAGCTAACGAACTGGAAGTCCGAACGCAATGGATTAATCCTGCACTCCGAGGCTCCAATTTCGGGAAATTGGCTTGTAGGGCGGCTGGGTCAGCCGCCGTGAACACGGGTCGGTTGGCCCGGGATTCTTGCGCGCTTTCAGCGCTCGCATCTGTGTTTATCGATTACCTGGGCCTTGCAGCCCAGGCTGTAACCTCTCTGCGCCTTCAGCGCCAGGTTGTAATCTCATGGCGCTTTCAGCGCAACGACAATGGACGGCTGAATGCAAATTCCGAAATTGCCTTTTGGAGGGCGGCGCTCTGTCGCCGCCGAATTTCGGGATTTGAGCTGAGAGGTTCCGGCGAGAGCGGCTGGCTGCGTGGAGCCACTGCACGAGTTACCCGATCATTCAGCGTCTTCATTCCCAGGTTCAGAGGAAACCGGAACGGTTTCGCTCGACAGCGAGCGCGGCAGTTGCTCCCAGCGCTGGGCTTTCAAAGCGGAGAGCGCGGCGGAGGTTTCAGCTTGTTTCTTGCTCGGTCCTGTACCCGAGCCCAGCTCGAGACCGTTCCAAAGAACCTTTGCCACGAAGTGCTTTTGATGTTCGGGGCCAGTCTGTGAGATAATTTCGTAGCTCGGGCTTTTTGGGGAGATTGCCTGGAGTATTTCCTGCAGTTGTCCCTTAGGATTCACCTCCAACGGGTGCAGAGCCAGGCGCTGAATATCCTCCTGTGCTTCTTCGAGGACGAACCGGCGCACGATCTCCACGTTGCTATCGAGATACATTGCACCAACGAGCGCCTCGAAAGCATCAGCCAGAATTGAGGCGCGTTGCCTGCCGCCGCTGGCCTCTTCGCCCCGGCCCATCATCAGATAAGTGCCAAGCCCAATGCCAACCGCGTGAACCTTCAGGCCCTCGCGGGAGACCAGGCGTGAGCGCAGCTTGGTCAATTGGCCTTCGCTAAAATGGGGAAACAAGCGGAACAAGTGCTCGGTGAAAATCAGCTGCAGAACCGCATCGCCGAGGAACTCGAGGCGCTGATTATCGAAGTGGTGACGCTGCGTCTCGTGGCCGAGACTCGGATGGGTCAGTGCTTCAGCCAATAGAAGCGAATTTCGGAATTTGTAACCAATCCGTTGCTCTAGGGGATTCATCAACGACTTGTCTACTAGCCCTGCCACGGTTCAGTGAACACTCCGACATGGCGATTAGGTGAACAAACGGTCTTAAAACCTGAAATCCCAACAATTGTCAAACGATCACGAGACTGGATGAAGTTCTGCAGGCGCCGCTTTCTTGTACCCGAACAGTGAGCGTTCTTTGACGATTTTAGCGACGGGACCGGGCACCATTTTCTCCCAGCCGGATTCGTTGTGCTGAATCTTGGAGAGGACGTCCCGGGAGAAGATGTCCATGATCGAAGGATCAAATCCAACGATTGGCGCGAGGTAATGGTTTTCGAGAAGGTGTGCATACAAATTCTGTAAGTTGAGTTCGACCTGGAGATTGGTCGCATTAATCCACACCTCGGTTGCCAACGGGCGGGAGGTACTCTGCGAGTCCGGTGCGGGACAGTTGGTGCCGGGTGTCTGGCAGTACCGATCATAGGCGCTCTTCCGCATCGGATAAATGTAGAGTTTCGTTGCGTGTTTGAAGAGGCGGCCAAAGGATTCGAGAATCCCCCCATCAAGATTCTCGTAGTACTTTTCATTAAAAATCTCGAGGAGGTTATTGATGCCCATCGCTACACCAATCATTTCCTTGGTGTAGCGCCGGAAATAGGAAGTCAGACGGTAAAACTCGAGGTAGTTTGAAATCAGAACGTTATTGCCGAGGGCGCCGAGTATATCGACACGAGCGAGAAAGTCTTCGTGGTCGAGGTTCCCCGATGCCAGCAAATTGTGCATCGTGATCTCCATCAGTACGACGATATCTACGCCGCGAAGAGACGGTTCCTGCAGAAATTGCGCCAGCGAGCAGCGCAGCATGTCTTCATTAATGTGGGTGACCGGGCGGAAGCTCCCGCGTTCGACCAGGATCGCCTTCTTATAAAGCACTTCTGACGGCTGCAGAACCTCTCCTTTGGGACTGAACATCACGGCGTTTGTCAGCGCATATTCGACCAGCTTCAGGCTCATCAATCGGTTATCGACCTTGGCGAAGAGCGGACCGCTGAAGCTAATCATGTCCGCTTCGATCCGATCGATAGTGAGGTTGTCCGCTAAAGAGCTGATCAGCTTTCCCAGATCATTCAAATAGTAGAACACGCCGTAAACGAAATTAACGCCGATCACGCCGAGAGCCTGCTGCTGCAAGAGATTCTCCTTGTCCCACATTCGGACATGCAGAATCACGTCGTTGGGCGGCGCGTTTGGCTCAGTCTGAAAACGCATTCCCATCCAGCCATGGCATTCATTGGTGCCTTTGTAATTTCTGGCGGATACCGTGTCCGCGAATACAAAAAATGCGGATCGGTCCCCGCGAACGTTCTTCAGTCGCTCGATCAAAAGGTCGTACTCATGGACGAGCATCATCTCAAGCCGCTCTCGCGAAACGTAGCGCGCGCATTTGCCATAGATTGCGTCGCTGAACTTCATGTCGTAAGCCGAAATCGATTTTGCAACCGTTCCCGCGGCTCCACCTGCCTGAAAAAAATGACGAGCGACTTCCTGACCGGCACCGATCTCCGCAAAAGTGCCGTATTTGGCCTCATCGAGATTGATCGTGAGCGCTTTACGATTGGTTGTTAGAAGTTCGGAAGACATGGCAGAAATATCATCGGCTTCGTGGCTGCCGATAGCAAATCGCAATTCGTAGATCGGAATTTGCATTTGCGCTATGCGATTTGGGATGCACTTTTAGTGCTGAGTGCCGGTTTTCCCAGTCTCCGATCAGAAGGCGAAGTCGTTACAGCAACGAATGGCTGCGGTCGCCTGCTGTGAAAAAGATATCGAAGAAACCCTCCTGCGCAAAGGTGGCGTCGTGATCCAGCATCGCCTGACGGGTATCCGCATTCGATGTTGTCGAGAACGGAGCCAGGGCTTGAACCGCTTTTTCGCTCGCCGGTTGCTCGTGGAGGAGCTCGAAGCAAAACGCCAGAACAAGACCCGGCATGAAGTGAAGGCGGAGAAGATTCGCGAAGAGAAGGGTAAACCCTCGCGATCGAAAGTGGCTGATATGTTCCAGCAGTATCGTCTCCGCCTGCCAGACTCGAAGCGCCAGGCGATTCCTGGCGGTTGAGCCAGCCGCCCTACAGAGCAGCTTAGCCGGCGAGGTCACGAGCGTCAGAGAGGCCCGAAGGTCGAGGATACTTTAGCCTGGGGTGGAGCGAAGCGGAGCCCCAGGAACACTTTTGAAGGCCTCGGCCTGCTTGAGAGCCGGTGAAAGCTTCGCAACCTTTTGCCTCATTACTTTTCCCGCCTTGAATTTCACGGTCGCCCGAGGCGGAATTTTGAAGCTACTCCCAGGTTGATTTGGATTCCGGCCAACTCTCTCTTTGGTCAACCGCACCTCGAAAATCCCAAAGTTTCGCAGCTCTACATCTTCGCCGCGGGCAAGGCTGTCCGTGATTAAATCGAGCGTGCGCTGAACAACTTCGAAGACTTGATGTTGAACCAAGCCGGTATCGTTACTAATCTTCACCACGATATCCCGCTTTGTCAGGTTAGCCATTGGGACTCCTTTCGCAGATTCGACATTCCTCGCAATTCCGGTAGCCGGTTTACCGTCCACCACAGCGCTGCAAATCGCCACCGCTGAGAATCTTCCGAACTATCGGCGAGAAAAAGAAGGAGGCAAGGGGTTTTGAGTTCCGAGTTCCGGGTTTCGAGCTCGCAGCTGAAAGCTGCGGCTACGTTGCTTCTCGGTTTGCTGGCCCGAAGCGCACTGGAACCATTTTCGGCGTCGAACGCCAAACGCGGAACGCCAACACCGAACGCGGAACTACAAACTGCTCATCACTTCCTGCGCTGTCCGGAAATGCATTTTGGCCAGCGATCTCAACACGCCGATTCCGTGCTTGTCGATGAGTGTCTGGGCGGCCAATTTCACAGGCGCGGAAACTCCCTTTGGCAGAATTACACCGAGGCGCTTACTCTGATTCTCCAGCCAGATAACGAACCTTTCGCGGGCCAGAATTGAAGCTGCAGCCACCGCGATATCTGACTCCGCCTTGGTCCGTTGGTCCACTTGGATAGTCTTGCCTTGTTTCATCAGTGCTCGCTTAATCACGCCTTCGTTCGCGAATTTGTCTGAGAGCGAGCGGCGACATTCCGGGCGGATTTTGAGCAGATTTTCGATTACGCGGGCATGACCCCAGCCAAGCAGGTCGTTCAGATTAGCGAATTGATCGTACAGTTCGTTGTATCGCTCGGGTCCAATTGCCACAATATCGAACGCGATTTCGCGTGTTGCCCTGATCTGTGCGGCCAGCAGTTTGATCCTCCGATCGGAGCCGATCCGCTTGCTGTCCATAACGCCTATGTCGAGCAGTTGCCGCGTGATCGAGGAGTCCGAATATACGCCCGCGATAACCAGGGGACCAAAGAAATCGCCTTTGCCGCTTTCGTCGATTCCGAAGTGAGGCTCGAACATTTCCGGTTGAAGGACCTCTTCATAGCCAAGTCGCGCTTCTTTCAAAATCAGCGGCTCCAGTTGGAACCGCACAAACTCCTCGGTTTCTTTTCCTTGGACGACAGCTTTGGGCCCTTTCTCGTAGACGGCAACGGATAGCTTGCCTTTTTGTGCGAAAAACAACATGTAAGGTCGCTCGACGAACTGAAAGCCCTGGTCGGTGAGCAAAGCGCGAAGAGATTCAACCTGCGCAGATGTAAGAGCGACCGTGTATGAATTCACAGAAAAAAGAATGAAGCAGTTGCTCCTGGAAAGCACGGAGTTTCGCAATTTGCTGGTCGCGTGGTTTCTGCGCCACGGGCGCAAGCTTCCGTGGCGAGAAACAACGAATCCATATTTAATACTGGTTTCGGAATTGATGCTCCAGCAAACCCAGGTTTCGACCGTTATCGGACATTACCGGCACTGGATTGAACGCTTCCCCACGATCGAGGCTCTAGCCGCGGCGAGTGAGCCCGAGGTCCTGCGGGCCTGGCAAGGGCTAGGTTACTACGCTCGGGCGCGAAACCTGCATCGGTGCGCCAAGACGGTTGTCCAAGACTGGGGAGGGGACTTTCCGGCCAGTGTCAACCAATTGATGCAATTGCCGGGCGTTGGACGCTACAGCGCCGGAGCAATAGTTAGTTTTGCGTTCGATCAACGGGTTGGGATCGTCGACGCCAACGTGGCCAGGGTCCTGAGCCGGCTGATTAACCTTCAGCAGGCAGTCGATTCATCAAAAGGCCAGAACACGATTTGGAGGTGGGCGGAAAAGCTGGCTCAGTGTGATCGGCCCCGCCTGTTCAATTCAGCACTGATGGAGCTTGGCGCTGTCTTGTGCAGACCTCGCAAACCGCGTTGTATGCTTTGCCCGGTGCGCAACTATTGCGGCGCGACTGATCCCGAGAGTCTACCTCGTAAAAGGCCCAGGCCGAGAATTGAGGAACGCCAGGAAGACTATCTTTGGATATTTCACGAAGACCGAATTTTGCTTCAACAGCGGTTCGGCCAACGCTGGCGGGGCTTGTGGACGCTGCCACCGGCCGGATCGAAGCCCGTGGCGGAGCCTCCTCTTGTCGTGGTGAATCATCCGATTACTCGGTTCCTGGTAAAACTGCGCGTTTTCAGGTGCGAGTTACCAGATCGTCTGGACGAGGGAATGAGATGGCACGCGATCTCGCATTTGGACGAGTTACCGATGCCTTCGCCCCACCGCCGGGTGGTTCAGAAAGTGCTTGAAGGCAGCGAAACAGAAGCACCTGGCGCGGCGGCGCCGCAACCAAAGCTGATTCGTGAGAAATAAGGTGATCGGGGGTTCGGCGTAATTATGGAGTGACGGTAGGGCGAATCCGCCGCGGCGGATGAGCCTAAACCGCAAATGTTGCTGGCCCCTTGAGGCTCATTTGTCCTGCTTCGCGGGACGAATTCGCCCTTGTACCGCCTTTATTCATAAGAATCTTGCGTTTTCGCGAGTATTGGCGAATTCCGCACCTGGGGTGCGTCTACTGTGCCCTTCTTGTTTGATTCCTTCGAGCTCTCCTGTTTCTTATGAAGATGCGCACCGTAGCCAAACTCAGTCAGATGCCCGATTCCGGCGGCCACTTCGGACCCTACGGCGGAGTTTTCGTCCCCGAGACATTAATGCCCGCGGTGCAACAGCTCCGAGAAGAGTATGAGCGAGCGCGGAACGACAAGCAGTTCCGCGCTGAGTTCGACCAACTGCTAGCGACTTATTGTGGAAGGCCGACCCCGCTATACTTCGCCGAGCGGCTCACAGAGAAGCTTGGCGGTCCACGGATCTACTTTAAACGGGAAGACTTGCTGCACACTGGCGCACATAAAATCAACAACACGGTTGGCCAGATCCTGCTTGCGCGCCGCATGGACAAACGGCGCATCATCGCAGAGACCGGCGCAGGTCAACACGGCGTGGCCACCGCCAGCGTTGCGGCCCGGTTCGGATGTGAGTGCGTTATCTATATGGGCAAAGTGGATATGGAACGGCAAGCGCTCAACGTGGCCAGAATGGAATTTCTCGGCGCCAAGGTGGTGCCCGTAACAGCCGGTCAAGCAACTTTGAAAGAGGCGATCAACGAGGCTATGCGCGACTGGGTGACGAACGTACGGACCACGCATTACCTGCTCGGTACGGCCTATGGTCCGCATCCGTACCCCATGATGGTACGTGATTTTCATCGAGTGATCGGCGAAGAGGCACGCCGACAGATCCTGGAGAGCGAAGAACGGCTGCCTGATTTCCTTGTCGCCTGCGTGGGGGGTGGAAGCAATGCGATCGGTCTGTTCTACGCGTTTTTGAATGACCCCGAGGTTCGGATGGTTGGAGTTGAAGCTGGGGGGCGAGGGATCCGGCGGGGTCAACACGCTGCTCGTTTCCAAGGCGGTCGTCTGGGTGTGCTACAGGGGACGAAGACCTATCTCCTGGCCGACGACGATGGGCAGATCCAGCTTACTCACTCGATTTCGGCCGGTCTCGACTACGCTGCGGTTGGACCCGAACACAGTTACCTCCGCGACATGGGGCGGGTAGTATACGATTATGCGACGGACGACGAAGTGCTCGAGGCCTTTCTCAATTTGGCAAGAACCGAAGGTATTATTCCTGCGCTCGAATCCGCTCATGCCGTTGCCTATGTCATGAAACATGGCCGCGAATGGAGCAAGAAGCAGATCGTCGTCATTAATCTGTCGGGGCGGGGTGACAAAGATGTTCACCAGGTCGCACAATTCCTTGGCAGCGAGCGTTAATTCCGTGATTACGATCCCGCGAGAAGTACCGGTAATGGCATTGTCAAACGCCGTCCTGTTCCCGCACTCTCTGCTCCCGCTGCATATTTTCGAGCTACGGTATCGCACGATGTTGGAGCATAGCTTGGGCGGCGATCGGATGTTTTCGGTTGCCCTTATGAGGCCAGGTATCTCGGAGGCTTCAGAAATCGCCGACCTGTTTCCGATTGCCAGCGTCGGCTTGATCCGGGCCTGCGTCGGCAACCAGAATGGCACCTCGAACCTCATTCTGCAAGGCCTCGCCCGAATCCGGTTATTGGAGTGGACGCAACACAAGCCGTTCCGGATTGCACGGACGACGCTGGTCGAGTCGGGCATTTCTAACGCGATCGAAGCGGATGCATTAGCCGCGAAGGTAAAGGAGCTATGTGTGCGCATCCAGCAGTTGGGCGTTCCGTTCCCCGCGAATCTGACGGAGCAACTCCAGAAGATCGAAGATCCTGAGGTTTTAGCCGATGTAATCGCCGCGGCGTTCGTTGGCGAGGCGGGGCAGCGGCAACAACTGCTCGAGGTGCCGGAAGTCTGTGATCGACTCAGGCTGCTGATCCAGCTCCTTAGGGGACAGGTGGGGTAGAAAAGCGGCCGCTCAACCCGCTCTCTAAAATGGTTTGTCATTACGGATCGAATGAATTAATCCTGGTCAACATACTTCTCTATGATCCGTCACCTTCTCATCGTGGCTGCGGTAGCATTGCCAGTGGTGCTAGTTTCCTGCGCTACATCCAGTAAAACGACTGGTCAGGGTAATCGCTACGGCTATGGCGCTACTCCTCCGACGCCGACTCCTCCTACGGTAAGTCACATACCCAAGAAAAAAGAGGCCGAACCGGAGGGGACTCCGAGTGAACCGAATGCTGCGAACGTACCAAATCCGGCTGTTGCAGCGACACCTCAGCCGGAGAATTATCCTTACGCGACAAAGATACCTGGCAAGGCTGGGCGCGTGACTAGTCCTTACGCGCCGAATGCCGGGGAAGTCGATGTGGAAGGCTATCCCCCTGGCGCTGAGGTCAGAGATCCGTATACCGGCAAGATCTTCCTGGTTCCGTGACTGTTTGCCCCTGTGGTTTTCGGCAAGGACGCGCTCAAGCGCGTCCTTTTTGTTGCCGGTGAAGGAGGGTAAAGCTGTCTCCGAACAAAATCGAAGTGCCAAAATTTGACGCGTCGTTCATGAAATCCCTCAGTGTCGGAATAATCGGTGTAGGTTTAATCGGCGGCTCAATTGCGTTAGCGGCCCGGCGCGTTGGCTACGCGGTCAAGTTGTTCGAGCCATTCGCCAAACTGAGTTCCAGGAAGTTTCAGGGAACCCTTCTCATGCAAGATGTCCGATCGTTAGTTGCGACCACGCGGTTGGTAATCATCGCGACTCCGATTTCTGCCGTTTCCTCCTTGGCCGAAGAGCTCGCTGAGTCCGTCCAGCCCGCGACAATTGTCTCCGATGTTGCGAGCGTGAAGGGAGCAGTTGTAGAAATTCTCCGGCCCGCGCTGAGCGGTCGGTGCGAGTATCTACCCTGTCACCCGATGACCGGTTCCGAGAAGTCCGGTCCGGAATCGGCGAAAGCCAGCTTGTTCGACAATTCAGTAACGATCATATCTCCGGAATTCGCGATTTCTGCGGATAACGTCCGGCTGGTGGAAGATTTTTGGCGAGACCTGGGAAGCCGAATACTGCATAGCTCAATAACCGACCACGACCGGTTAGTCGCGGCAATCAGCCACTTGCCACACCTTGTCGCCGGGTTGTTAGTCGATTCTATCGCGACCCATACGCCGGCAGCTTTGAGTCTTGCCGGTCCCGGTTTTCGGGATGTAACTCGGATCGTGTCGGGTTCACCTGCGCTCTGGACAGAGATCTTGTTGGCAAACCGGCTGGCCTTGCTCGCGCATATCGCGAGATTTCGTGATCACCTTGACGCGGTCTCGCAGCTGCTCGAGTCAGCCGATGCCGAAAATTTGCAAGCTTTTCTC
Source organism: Chthoniobacterales bacterium (assembly GCA_049585495.1). GTDB lineage: Bacteria > Verrucomicrobiota > Verrucomicrobiia > Chthoniobacterales > JAFAMB01 > JBAUZZ01. The sequence continues at coordinate 12,620 of JBAUZZ010000015.1, forward strand.
GAGGCGGCAAAGCGGAATCGCGATAAGTTAGACGGATAATTGTTATGTCCGAGTTACTCGTAGTCAGGGTGCCGCGAATCGAAGGGGAAATTCGGGTTCCAGGCGATAAGAGCATCTCTCACCGCGCCGTGATGCTTGCTGCAATGTCGAATGGGACATGCGTAATCCGAGGGTTTCTTCCCAGCCAGGATTGTCTTTGCACCGTAAACGCGATGCGAGCGCTCGGAATTGCGATCGAACAACCAGACGCGACTACTCTTATAGTCCACGGGCAGCGCGGCGAATTTCAGCCGGCGGCGCACCCGATCGATTGTGGCAACTCGGGGACACTGATGCGACTGCTGTGCGGAATTGCGGCCAGTCAACCTTTCGAGACAACGTTGATCGGCGATGCCTCTCTATCATCACGCCCGATGCGGCGCGTTATCGAGCCGCTGAGCGAGATGGGCGCCGACATCGCCGCGACCGAACCGGGAACTACCGCTCCGCTAACAATTCGCGGCAACCGGCTCAAGCCGATACGCTACCAGCTTCGGGTGGCGAGCGCCCAGGTTAAGTCTGCAATCCTGTTTGCCGCGCTGCGTACATCTGGCAAGACCACGGTGATCGAGCCAACGGTAACCCGTGATCACACTGAGCGGATGCTTAGTTACTTCCTGGTCCGGTCTCAACGCGAGGAGCTGGGCAGTGGGCTTGCGATTTCCATCTACGGGGATCAGATCGCCGAATCTCGAGATTTCCAGGTGCCTGGGGATATCTCAAGCGCTGCATTCTGGCTCGTGGCGGCTGGGGCACAGCCGGATGCTGATCTGTTGGTACGCGAAGTAGGTTTGAACGAGACCCGTACGGGTATCCTGTCGGTTTTGTTGCGGATGGGGGCACGGGTCAGGGAGGTCGTCGAGGATTGCGAACACGGGGAGCCCTGGGGTGAGATCCGCATTCAGGGTAGCCGACTTCACGGAACAGTCATCGAGCGAGAAGAGATCCCGAATTTGATCGATGAGATACCCATTCTGGCCGTGGCCGGCGCGCTGGCGGAAGGAAAGACGGTGATTCGCGATGCCAAAGAGTTGCGAGTTAAAGAAACAGACCGGCTTGCGGCAATCGCAGCCAATTTGACCGCGATGGGCGTCGATGTGGTTGAATTTGAGGATGGCTTGGAAATTTATGGTGGTGCGCCGTTGATGGGTGGCCGGCTGAAAAGCTACGGCGACCACCGAATAGCGATGGCGTTCGCGGTCGCCGGAATGTTTACGGAAGAAGAGACCATCATCGAAGACACTGACTGTATCACCACTTCTTATCCGGGCTTTGAGGACCAATTGCAAAGTTTTCTGTTACCGAACGAAAACCAACCGACTCCGATCATTAATCCCGCTGAAGCTTTGGAAAAACATTGAGCCACCCCACCGAGTATTGTGTCGTTGCAATTGACGGCCCGGCCGCCTCTGGGAAAAGCAGCGTCGCGCGGGCTCTGGCCAAGAGACTAGAATTTGCTCATGTCAACAGCGGAGCGATATATCGGGCGATCGCATGGCTTGTTTATGAACGCGGTGCAGAGCCGGCGAACGCGCAAAGTGTGATGCGGGAGATCGAATCGTCCCGGTTCGAATTTGGGTTGCGCAACAAGGAGTCTTTTATCCTCATCGACGGAGTCAATCCTGAGACTCACCTGAAGGATCAGAGCGTGAATCGGACAGTATCGGTCATCTCAAGTATCCCGGAGGTGCGAACATTTTTGCTGAACCATCTCCGCACCTATACCGCGCTGGATGACGTTGTCATGGAAGGCAGGGACATTGGCTCCACGGTCTTTCCGGAGACTCCCTACAAATTTTATATCGATGCCTCACCGGATGTTCGCGCCCAACGCCGTGCAGCCCAAGGCTTAGACGATGATCTGGCCTACCGGGACAAGATCGATTCCTCAAGGAGAGCTTCTCCGCTGACCATCGCCGAAGATGCCCACGTGATCGACAGCTCCCATCTCACGATCGATGGAGTGGTGGGCGAAATTATCGGCCGGCTCAAGATCAAAGGACTGCCACAAGCCTTGAGACTGTAGGCGACAGCGATGAAGCCTATTTATCGAGTCGGGCACATCGCATGCAGTATTGTCGCCAGAGTCGGTTTTAATCTTAAGGTGTATGGCCGGGAGAACCTTATCGAAGAGGGGCCAGCCATAGTCGCGTCCAACCATCAAAGTTACCTCGATCCGCCGATGATCGGCTGTGTTCATCGACGTGAGCTCTACTATCTGGCCAGGAGCACTCTTTTTGATCAAAGGATACTTGGCTGGGTCCTCAGGCACGTGAATGTGATCCCGGTCGATCGAGAGCGAGGCGACATCGCCGCGATCAAAACGATCATCCGCCTTATCAAAGACGGCCGCCGCATGATCATTTTTCCCGAAGGAACGCGGTCAACGAACGGCCAGCTCCAGCAAGCGAGGTCGGGCCTGGGGATGGTGATCGCCAAAACATTTGCGCCTGTCGTACCGGTGCGAGTGTTTGGCACATTCGAAGCCTTACCGAAAACCGGCCGTCTAAAGCTTCTTCCGGTCTCGATCGTGGTTGGCAAGCCGTTGCGATTCCCGGAACGGGACATCGCCTCCAGAGACCGCGAGCTCTATCAAAAGCTAAGTGATCGCGTGATGGAGGAGATAGCGAAGCTGGAAATTCCGAAGGGGTCCGATGGTTAGCGAAACGCTGGGAAAAGAGCTAGAAATCGTGCATTTCCGCGAGGATTTTTGCCGCCGAAAGCTGGTAGGGCGAATTCGTCCCGCGAAGCGGGACAAATGAGCCTCAATGGGCTAACAACATTTGCGGTTTAGGCTCGGCAAGCTTCGCCCTACCGTCATTGCTTAATTACGCCACCTCCGATTACCTCATTTCACACGAATCATGTTTGGTTGCGGCTCCGCCGCGCTAGGAGCGATGCAACGCTGGGCGGCCGCGCCGGCCGTACTACAACCACTACTTCCGCCTTCTCTGGATGGTAATTCGCTTGATCCGCGCTTCGTCGTTCGGGCTGAAGGTCATCACTTCGGGGTCATCTGTCAGCGTGTTGTGCACGATTCGACGATCGTAGGAGTTCATTGGCTCGAGTTTTACCGGCCGACCCGAGATCCGCACGGTCTCGGCGATCTGGCGGATTCGTTGGCGCAGCTTGTCGTCCCTCATTGCTCGCCAGTGACAAACGTCAACCTGAACCCTTGGAGCGTTCCTGTCCTGCGACTGCATCACTCGGTTGAGCAGGAACTGCAAATCTTCCAAAGTTGACCCGTCCGGGCCGATCAACACGTCGCTTTCCGCGGTAAAGATCTGAAGTTGGCGCCCGCTCTTTGTCTCGATTTCCTGAATGTCGACGACAAAGCCGAGATAACCCAACATTGTGTCAAGTATCTCCTTGGCGTCCATAGGTTGATTCCAGGGGAAATAAACTATTAACGGTAACTCTTCCTCTTAGCAACTGCCGGGCGTTGCGAGACCTTGACCAGCTTAGGCTCCGTTTGATTTCTAGTCAGATAAGTCTGAGCCACCGTGAACAGCGTCGACACAGTCCAGTAAAGCGCCAGACCCGAAGCATAATTGTAGCAGAAGATGAGGAAAATGACCGGCATAATGTAGAGCATCCGCTGTTGCGCCGGGTCCCCAGTCTTTGGCGTGATCTGCATTTGCCAGATCTGGGCTCCGGCCATTACAATCGGCAGGATGTTTATCGGGAAACCAAAGATCTGCGCGACCGTATCGGGTTGAGATAGGTCGCGCACCCAAAGGAACGAACTGTTCCGGAGCTCGATGGCCGAACCCAGCATCGTGTAGAAACTGATGAAGATTGGGATCTGTACGAACATCGGGAGACAGCCACCCACCGGGTTGACGCCGTACTCCTTGTACAACTTCATCATTTCCTGATTCATGCGCTGCGGATCGTCTTTATACTTTTCGCGCAGCTCGTTCATGATCGGGCTGAGCTTGGACATCTTGCGCATGCTCTTCATGCTGGCGTTCTGCAGCGGCCAGATCAGGAGGCGGATGACTATGGTCAAGAGAATGATCGCCAGGGCGTAGCTCCCCACCCAGGCATGAATTGTGTTCATTGCCGTCAGGAGCAGATTACAGATCGGTGTCCACCAACCAAAATTCATGACGGCAACCTGGTTATTAGGGAGCCTGGAAAGACGGCCAAGCTCCTTCGGGCCCGCATAAATCAAGAAGTCTACCGCCTTGCTTTCGCCCGGCTTTAGCGTAAATCCGGGCATTCCCAAGGCACCCTGAATCGAGGAAGGGCCTTGCTGGCTGTTCAAACTACTCGGCAGGAAAATTCGGCGTGCCCAGACTTGCCTGCCGGTGTCAGTGGCCGGAGCAAGAATGGTCGTAAAGTATTGACTGGCTACGCCGGCCCAAAGAATCGAATCAGCACTATTGGAGTAAGTCTCTTGAGCCGGACTGGTGTGAATGAACAGGATGCTGTGAGGATCAAACCAGCCGACGTTAATCGAATTAAACTTGCCGTCTCGATACCAATCAAACACGGTCCGGTAGGCGAGATCAGTTTGATGAATTGGTTGTGCAGCTCCAGTGCTTACAAAATATCCGGGACTGGTAAAATCCGAGGTGCCAGTGTTCTTGAAGGTGATTGAGAGCTTGGTCTGAAATTCCTCTTTGAGTCCCGCTTGTTTCGCTAGAGTGAAGACTTTCGTTATAGTCAAATGTTCCGGAGTCTCTCGAGTCAACGTGGCGGTTCCGGCATCAGTATCGGTCTCGAGCTTGTAGCCAGCGTCACGCCAGTCGTTTGGGCTCTGGGTAATGGCGCCAATACCGGGCGAAAGATCATTATTCAGCTCAACCGGCTTGCTCTCCTCTGCTTTATGGGTGAGCAACGCGATGGTGGCCAAGCCACCGCGTGTATTCGAGAAGCGAAACTCGGCGACATTGCTCGTCAGAGTAGCCACTTTTTCGGGAGTGGTCGCGGGGGGCGGAGCCAAAGTGGCGGCGAGGCTTGGACTTGGAGCCGGAGTCGCAGACTCTGCGGGGGCCGGCGTCGCTTGGGCGGCTCGCGAGGCAAGCTGACGCTCGTACTCGGCTCGCACTTTTGTCGTCTCCTGTTGTTGCCAGATCAGCGATGCGATGAGGCCGATAGTGGCCAGCGAAACAACAATCAAAGTGGTGCGGTCACGAAACATTCTCTTCTCCCTAAATTAAAGACACTTGCTTGGCTCGGGTCGTTTTTCAGGGACGGGATCGTATCCAGACCCTCCCCAGGGATGGCATCGGGTCAGACGCTTGATGCCAAGCCAGGTTCCAGCGAATAACCCATGCACTGCAACGGCCTCAACGAAATATTCGGAACAGGTCGGTCTGAACCGGCAGCCGGTTCCCGGTCCGCCTGTCACTAGCGCCAGAAATGGCGACAGGGTCGCTTTGTACACTCGCAGCAAGAATTTCAGGACAGGAACCATACTAATTAGACAGATGGCCGGCAGCGGACAATGCTTCCTAGGCAGGCGCTAAAATAGAGGCGCGCCCGATCAGTCGCAACCAGTCTCGCTCGAGGTCTGAGAACGAAGCAGTCCCAGAGGACGCTCGCGCGATCGTCACGATCCAGATTCCCCTGCAAAGACGATGCTGGTTTTTCCTGAATAACTCCCGTAATCGACGGCGCACGCGATTTCGAATCACCGCCTCGCCGATGCGGCGGGCCGTGATGATGCCGATTCGGGCGGGTGCATGCTCGTCATGTTGGAGCACCGCGAGAACCAGATGACGGCCCGTCCAGGATTTGGTTCCCGCCTTGACACGACCGAACTCGCTGGCGCGATGAAGGCGAGAGGAGCGTGGAAACTTGAAGCGCGTCCGCGGCTGGCCCGTGCCCGTCATACGCACTACGCCTGAGTGTGGCGCGCGTAGTGAACCTCAGCCCCGGCTGGAAGCAGTCGCTTCCGGCCCCGTTGGCGACGGCGCGCCAACACCGCTCGGCCTCCAGCGGTTTTCATCCGGGCCCGAAATCCGTGCTGGCGCTTTCTCGTGCGCTTGGAAGGCTGGTAAGTTCGTTTCATGAAAATAGATCCATGGATCGTGGGAGTCGGGAATGATAGTCACAGCTTCCGGCTTGTCAACTTGCAGAAGGGTTGTAGGGCGGCTGGCCCAGCCGCCGGGAAAGGAGCCTCGTTAATGTCTGCGGCGGCTGACGTCGGCTGAGCCAGCCGCCCTAGAACGCGCGTTGACAACCTCCCCCCTCTGTTCCAGCCTCCAGCGATTGGAATGCCATGGCATCGACCGAAGAAACCATTCGACAGCTTAAGCTTGGCGGTGCTCAAATCATCAGCGAGCAGGAACTGAAGAACAAACTCGAAGAGCGACGCCCGCTCCAGATTAAACTCGGCGTGGATCCGACTACATCCGACCTGCACCTTGGGCATTCGATCCCTTTATCGAAGCTCCGACAGTTCCAGGACTTTGGCCACCAGGCCGTGCTGGTTATTGGCGACTTTACTTCGACGGTGGGCGATCCCAGCGGGCGTTCCACGACCCGTCCGATTCTGTCGTATGAGGAAGTCATCGCCAACGCGGAGACCTACAAGAGCCAGGCATTCAAGATCCTGGATCCAGCCCGGACTCAGCTGGTGTTCAACGGCGATTGGTTTCGCAAGATGACCTTCACGGATGTCATTCGGTTGAACAGCCGGGTAACTCTTCAGCAAATCTTACAACGCGAGGATTTCAATTCGCGGGTCGAGCAGGGGGTCCCCATTTTTTTTCACGAACTCCAATATCCGGTTATGCAAGGCTGGGATTCGGTCATGATTCAAGCCGATGTCGAACTTGGTGGTACCGATCAACTCTTCAACATCATGGTCGGGCGAGACTTGCAAAAACAGGAGGGCCAACCACAACAAGTCGCGTGTATTTTGCCGCTCCTCGAAGGGCTCGATGGGGTGCAGAAAATGAGCAAGAGTCTGGGCAACTACGTAGGGATCAGCGAGCCACCGGCTGAGATGGTCGGAAAGTTGATGAGCATCTCCGATGCGCTAATGTCCCGCTACTACAGTGTTCTTTTAAACGACGATTTGCCCGACATACATCCGATGGAGGCGAAAAAGCAGCTGGCTTTTCGAATCGTCGAGCGCTTCCACGATCGAGCGGCTGCGGAGCGTGCGCTCAAGGATTTCGACGTTCGATTTACGAAGCGGGACCTTGAATCAGTCGAATTACCTCAAGTCGATATCTCGATCCTTGGCAGCGACATTGTTTCGGCGGTTGTCGCCGCGTACGCGCAGGGATTTAAGCAGGTGAAATCGCGGAGTGAAGCCCGGCGCCTCATTGAACAGGGTAGTGTTCAATGGCGCGGGGAGAAGATCACGGATCCGAAAGCAGCTCCTTCCTTTCAACCCGGCGAGGTTTTAAGGCTGGATAAAACACGGGCGGCGCGCCTGCGGTGAGGGTGGGTTCTGAGTTTGCGGGTTCCGAGTTTCAAGTTCCGAGTTCGTATCTGCCCTGCAAACGGTAGGGCGAGAATTTATTCGAGCCGGCGCAACCGAAGCCGTACTGTCGGTTTAGCGAAGTCACGACATGTGCCTGTTTAATTCGCATATCGAGGCTGGGACGGCGGCTCTCCGCCTAGGCGGATCGCCCTACCAATCCGGGCACATGGCGCTCCTACCCCATCGATGCACCCCCCTGCGCGACACCAGCCCGTAACTCGGAACTCGGAACTTTAAACTCGGAACGCAGAACTCAAAACCGCTTACCATCTCGCTCTTCGGAAAGCATTTCGTCGACCGACTTCCGCTTTCGAAGCCGGAGCCAGTTGTTCCAGGTTTTGCGGATATTGTCGCGCATCGAAAGATAATTC
>JBAUZZ010000016.1:0-5019 GCA_049585495.1 Chthoniobacterales bacterium
TACTAAGTCTGTTTGTGCTCGACCGGCTCTGCCCGTGGAAGAAGCTGGTCATCACCGCAGAATTTAACGGAATCCTTCCGAAAGAAGCCCGGGAAACGGCACGCGCGGCCAAAGACCACTTCGACAAGTTCTACCTCATAGTCGATCAGCAACACCGTTGGAAAAGCACATTTTTGCCAGATCCAAGGCCGCGCGCCTTAGACCCGCTTCTGATCGGCGAGCTCAAGCAAGGTCGGGGACGCCAATTTTTCTTGATCGACCAATTCGATCTCACTGAAGCAGAGCAATACCTCGCTGACGAATTTGCTACTAAGCCTTAGCGTCCCGACTTCGTGGGATTGCCCAGGCCGCATTGTCGACGAAGACCAAGTTCGAACAAGGCTCTGGGTAGAAGCGTGCGAAGGACTCGAACCTGCCGAGGGCGGCCGACGACCATCTTCGCGTTAGGATCTTTTTTCGTCGCCGCCTGTAAAACGGCTTCTGCCCCTTTTCACGGGATCCTCGCCGTTTTCAACGCTAATTCGGCTTTTCTGGACGACTCGATTTCTCTCGTCTTCGTAGACACTCTTAAGGGACGATCCGGTGGCCGAATTCCGATCGATGTCGGGGCAAAAAAAACGGCTGGATCAGGAACGCACGGATCCCAAAACGGCGCTATGCTCCAAAGTCCGTAACCGTTCGGTACGCCAACCCTTTCAGACGGCGTCTCGGAGAATGGGAATCGTCGTCACGGCAGTTCTCAATGAGAAAGAGAGCAGCCAGACTACCAGCTGCCCTCCTTCAGTGAAGTCGAAGAGACTCGAATCTTTAAGCACAAGTCGGCCGCAAGATTCAAAGCATTTCTAGTAAGTTGGCCGGGTGGCCAAGCGGTTCTGCAATTGCGAAGCCGATCCAATCCTGATAGTGTGCCAGTTCGAACGAATAATGGGGGAACACGAGGCTGTAGTTTCGAGGTGTGGTCCCTCCATGAAAAGTTCTGAAGTTCAAAAGGCCGTCTCTGGTCTGAATCGAAACTGGGGCTGGTCTCGCTTGTTCGTTGCAGCGCTCCTGCTTGCTGGGGCAGGTGAAGCAACGGTAGCAACAGCCAACAGCTCAAGGCGGAGAGAAAGATGATGTCGAAGCGTTGCGCCAGTTAGAGAGCGAAATGGCGCAAGTCTGGCTGCAGCGGGACACCCAGATTCTCGAGCGAATTCTGGCCGACGACTACACACTCGGCGGCACAGGTGATTTTTTGATCGATAAAGAGAATTACGTGGCCGGACTTGATAATCCAGAATTCAGGACCACGTCTGCGATCGTTGATGATCTCGGGATACGTGTCTATGGCGATGCAGCCGTCGTTACAGGCCGCCCTGTTTACCGGGGTCGGTCTAAAAGGAGCGGAAAGTACGTTCACCGCTTTAGATTTACCGATACTTTCATCCGCCGTGACAGCGCTTGGAAATGTGTCGCTACGCACGCTTCAAGCCTTCCGCTGGAGTAAAAGTTTCAAGCGGGTGCAACGAGGGAGAAAACTATGTAAAGGGACCCCGAGGACAGATGGCACGGACGAATTTTCATAGGGCCGCGAGGGTCAACTTACGAAACCAAACTCATGAACAGGCGAAGAAAGCTGAAGCTCATCTTTCTTCTCATCCTTGGTCTCCTCACGGACTCCTCGTTCAATCAAGCTGAACCAGCTGCGCCAGATAAACGGCAACCAGAGCAGAGGTCCGCGATAGAGTCTGTCCTAAGCGCCCGGCCCCGAACCGACAGCCAGCTCCGCCAAGCCTTCATGCGTGCAATTGCCGAAGAGCTTGAAGGAGGCAACTACGACGAGCTCGAGGCCCAGTTTACACAGTTCCATCAGCCCGGAGAAGAACTCGAGGAGGGCAGCCGCAAAATCTGGCTTTACTTTGCGGCCTTCCAGAACAGAACCGCTTTCGCCCCGTCTCTGGACGACGCCAAAGCTTTCGTCCAGAAAGCCGAAGACTGGACCACGGCGATGCCGGCTTCAGTCGCTGCCGATCTCGCCCTTTGCAACGCCTTATTAGGAGAGGTAATCAAAATCGTTGAGCTCCCCCGAAAAGGAGCCTTGGACGCTCACGATTCCAAGGTCACCCGAGAGCTCATGGACCTCTTAGGGGAGTGTAAACGCCGGATCATCAGCCGGCCCGAAGAACTCCTTCTGGCCCTCGAAGCCGAGCCCGAATGTTATAGTGTGGGCCTTCAGCTTCTCGACTGGACCGACGCCGGCTTTGACCAAATCGAAGCGGCCTTTAAAAAGGTATCCATAGTCGATCCCTTCTACGTACCGATATACCTGCGCGTAACCATCTGGCTTAACCGCAAACACCCCCGGCAGAAAGGCGCGCCCAAACCCGGAGCGTGGCTCACCAAAATCCTCAAGCCTGATCCGGCTGATCCAGAGCCGGTTCGGCCAGAAGAAAATAATTGCCTACGCTCAAACGGTCGGCCTTTTGCCGGCCCATCCTCAACTCGATCCTAAAGACTTCGATTGGCCGACTCTTAAAGCTGGCCTGTTCCGGTTATCCCGGACTTACAAAAGTTCGCTCGACTGGCCGAGCCGATGTCTTGAAGCCGCCTACGCCTTCCGCGACGCCGAAGCGGCGAAGGAAGCACTGGAACTGATTCAAGGGGACTACAGCCCGGAAGTTTTTCGGGATCCGACCACTTTCCAGGAGATCAGCCGTTGGGCTGAGAGAGCTTCAAAGGAAAAATCCAAACAAAAGAAGCCCAAGCCGAAACCCAACCCGTAAACCGCCTTGCCAACCGAAATAGTAAAACTGAAGACTCGCGCGAAACTGAACCCTTTTCGACTCTCTCGACGGTCGAAACTTCGAGAGCAGATCCTGTCCTGCAAGCTCCGATATAAGTCGGCAAACGGGTTACGTTTGTCCGGGTAGTAAAGTTCAAGGCGATCGTGGACGACGCTGACATTAATTAAGCAGCCATCCTTGTGCTTGGTGACGTGATATTTTCCGGACCCCTGCTGCGGGAGGTCATCTGGGTCTGTATGCTTCGATTCTCTTGAAATTGGTTGATTTCGCTGCCATAAACCACGACCAGAGATGACCAAGAACGAACTTCAAAATCGCACTTGCTGAGGCACACCCAGACGGGAGTATTTCTCGATACGCTTAGCATCATCGCTTACAAAGCAATCAAGAAGAACGGCGAGTTCGTGCTGCCCGGTTTTGGCAAGCTCGTGAAACAGAAGAGAAAGGCACGCACTGGAATTAATCCCAAGACGCAACAGAAGATCAAGATTCCAGCCAAAACCGTCATCAAATTTCGTGTTGCCAAGTCGGCAAGAGATGCGGTTCTCGGAGTGAAGAAATAGTTCTTTATTTTTGCACGCGGCGCGTTCACGCCCGCTTAAGTCCGCATCAAGCCAACTATGACCCCACTTCCCGCAAAGGTCACAGCGATTGAGAAAACGAGGCGTTCAGTATCAAGTCGTTGTTCAAGTCGGAACTCCGAAATACAGAGGCTCATTCTCCACCTTGAGGTTCGGAGAGAACAAACCGTTCACCGGTTCCTGCCACAACAGTCAGCATGACCTTTATTACTACCGAGATCCCGGCCTTAAAGCTGGACAGCCGTTTCCGCTTTGGACGATTCAGTAGCCGAGCAACGCTTCCGCAGACGGTTTCGAGGGATGTGTTGCAACTTGTCAGACCACTCTTGCAAAGTTGAAACACATCGCCTATCTGGACTGCTTCCACGCCACGATGAGGCTGATCCTCCCGCCGATACCAGCTTTTACGTCGTGTCCCGCTTATTTAGACCGCTTAACCCGGTTGATCCGCATAATCCGCTGCAGTAGTGTTTGTCATGCCCGAGAGGACGCAAAAGCCACCTACGCCTGCTCCGTGGGAACGGAAGCAGGGGGACGGAGACGGACCTCGTTCACCGGGTGTTTCCAAGCCGGAAACGAAGGACCTGTTGAAGCGGATGCGAAAAGTTGATCCGAATCAATCGAAGCGATACCGGCAGCGCACAGGGCAGTGATATGGAGTTTCCGCAGTCCCAAAGCGCTATTCCTGGCGACTTTGTTGCGATACTCAGGCAGCGTGGCTTGAACGGAGGCGAGCGGGCCCAACGAACGGATACGTCTACTCCGTTCGTCGAGAAATTTTGGAGCAATGCGGCCTTCGACTCATGAGGGTCAACTCCTCCTCAAACGGACACGAGTGAAAATGAGACTTGGTAACAGATCTCTACCGCCCGTCATCGTGCTTCATACGTCTACCTCAACAGACTCCGCTGTGGCAAATGGAGGCAAGGCTTGATCGCAAAATTCCAGCGGGAACCTTATTGCCTTCTACGGAAAGCTTCGATAGAAGCAAGCCTAAGCGAACCATTCTAGCGCTCCTTGCGCCGTTCACCAAAAGGTCCGAAAACCGAACACCGAACGAATCGTAGCCGGCACATTGAATCCGACGCGGGCAATAGAGCAGCGAGTCTCGCATAAAGGAAACCCCGCCGTGTTAGGATGCTAAAGATTCCGTTTCGTCGGGCTGTTGCCCGAACGGTTGGACTCACTGAGTCATAAATTTGTTCGTAACCGTTCGGGTTGTGCTTAGTTGTTCTGACTTTCGGTTCTAAAAATCGCTGTGAACGATCTGGAATCGGTCAGGTTCCTAGGAAGATGGCGGGAAGAGAATGGAACCAGATTTCTATCCCCTCCCGGGTTTCGAATTCAGCTTGGAATGGTGTGGCTTAGTAATCCATCCCGCCCATACCGCCCATCCCACCTGGACCACCCGGAGCCGGTTTTTCTTTCTCGGGCAGCTCAGTCACCAATGCTTCAGTGGTGAGCAAGAGAGCAGAGATTGAAGCGGCATTCTGCAGCGCCGTGCGGGTCACCTTGGTCGGATCGACGACACCGGCCTTCACCAGGTCCTCGTATTCACCGGTAGCCACGTTGAACCCTTCATTGCCGCTGCGCTTCTTGACTTCCTGGACGATCACTGCGCCCTCCTGGCCGGCGTTGTCAGCCAGCTGGCGCGTCGG
>JBAUZZ010000017.1:0-4713 GCA_049585495.1 Chthoniobacterales bacterium
GATTAAAAGGGACCCTGTTGCTGGCGAGCACACTGGGAATCGTTAGCACACTTACGGCGAAGCGGTGGTCGATCGATTTCTCGACAGACGTGAATCTCGAGCCTCATCCACTGCCGCTACCCAGTGACCTTCCCTACCTGCCCGAAGCGGAGGACGGTCCAATTACCACGGCGATTGAGATCGAAGTAGCACCGGAAAACCATGCTCGGTTCTTCAGGCTAATGAAAGAAATAAGACTGATTTTTATGCGCAACGGAGCTTTTAACGCACGATTGGATCAGGACATGGAAAACCCGAATCGCTTCCGGTTATACTCCACGGCGAGTTCGTGGGCGGCGCATCAACGCATTGGCGAACGTATGACACAGGATGAGCATGCTCTCTGGTCGGAACTTTGGACGCTCCACATTGGAAAAGAATTACCTTCTGCCAGACGTTATCTTGGCATCCGGCACTGGACACCCGACGAAACGGCTGCTGCACGGTTAAAGCCGGCGCCGCTGAGGAAACAGCAGTGAGCAGTGCCTTTGACGTCGGCAACAAATCGAGTCTCGATGTCAGCAAAGAAGTTGCGCTGAGGCTGAAAAGCTCGTCCTGAAAAGCGTCCTCGGTACCGGCTAGGCGCTCGGGGTAGTAAGTTCGGCCTTGGAAGCTCTGCGGCATCTGGTTAGTTCGCCTCTGTATAGCGACGCAAATTAGCGATGCCGGAGCGGGTGAGATTCTTCTCCAGAATCCGCTTGATCTCGAGAACCGCGGCCGGGTTTGAAAAAACAATGTGACCAGCCGGCACAATCTTTTCCGATTCTACCCCCAGTAGATGAGCACTATTATACGGCACAACCCCGTCGGAGCTGTGGGTTGCGCGACCCAGTCCTCGATCACCGATGATACTGTGAAAAGGCACTCCGATCGGCAAGGCCGCGAGGGTGTTCAACAGCGGATCATCCGGCGCTAGTGACATCAGGCTCGTCGGACCACCCCGGGCGTCCTCTCTTGCGATGTAGGGACGCAGGATGCCTGGATTAGTAGCAGTTAACTGTCTCATTGCTTCCATCAAAATCCTTGGCCGCTGGACAAACTCATTCCCAATTCTGGCCAATATCCCGCTAGCCGATTGACTTCCGCGATGTGGCACGGCAAGGAAAATCACGCGATCGATACAGGATTGATGCCGGAAAGAGAAATAATCTGAGATTAAATTCTTTTCCTCAGGCGGCAGCGCAAGACTGTTGAATGGCCTGGTAGCAAATGAATTCCAGAGCGCATCCCCGCTATCAGAAACCAATGTATGCGCCAGGATTCCTCCCATGCTGTGAGCGATCACAACAACGTGATGCGATGCAACAGCGGTTCCTTTTGGATCGAGTAATCGTTGCGTTGCCTTTAGATCTTCCCTGAGCTGCTCAGCAGCTTACCAGGGCCGGTTGCCCGGTTGGATAGAGAAAAAACCAGGGTTGGTAATGCTCGATGATCCTCGGATCCGAGCAGAGATCATTGGTCAGGTTTTGCCATGAAACCGGAGATGAGAGCAGGCCGTGAATAAACAGAATCGGGATCTTGTTCGGGTCGTACGGGTGAATCAGGTAAATGCCGGTAGCAAACCTGGGGTTATCTGGTCGAAGAAAAGCTTCCGCGGAACTGCCAGCCACTTTCCGGCCGTGCGAAAGGAGTACTGCCAGGGTAGCCGTATAATCAGCGGCGATCGGATGCGGGCCGTGAGCCGTTCGGACGACGGCGGGATCGAGAGTGTCGTAAACTTTGAGTAGCGGCAGTTCGCCTGGCCGATCCTCTCTGACGGCGGTCAAACCCAGGACAATACCGGTTGCCGGATAATGTTTTTCTTCGGGCGTGCGCTCGGGGTTCTCGCTGAACACGACGAGCGGTGTGCCTTTCCCGGAACATTGTATTCATGACGAAGACCTCGTTGCCGGATCAGATCCGCAACCAGGATTTGCTTGCAGTTAGCCAGGTACGGAAATGCATCGCCGCGTAGCGGTGGTGTCAACGCTACCTCCACGTGTTCACCTTCCCAACTCGTGAACCGCTGGTTAAATGCCGGGTGAACGACGGCTTCTGGCGGGTAAGAAATGTTGACCAGGTGCGCACAGCCAGAAAGCAGAAAAACGAACAGGAACAAGCGCCCACCCGCAACTTTTCCGTCTGGGCGGTTGACGATAGGAATACGAGCGGAAATCCGGAGAACAGTCCCACAAAGGAAAGACCGAAAATGGGTGCTGACTACCATCACAGTCCGGAATGCTGCCTCTATTTCTGATCTGTCCCCGAAGAAGGTCCTGATGCGGTTAGGATGTTGAAGCCCGGGTTGCTCTGCGTGTCAATGGTTTCGTGATAACTTCGAATGATCATCTAATCTACGGAATCCAAGTTCAATCTACTTGGCAATGCGCGCCAGGGCCACGATGGAACGTGGGTTCAGCAGGTAAGATGAACCCGCTACCGGCGGGGCGTTTGAGATTGGGCAGATATCATCGGGCGCTTCTAGAAACGTGTCTAACCAACGCCGCCACGGCCCTAAACCATCCTCGGGAATGGGCGGCAAGTCGAACCTCAGTGGTTCCCAGTATGCATTCAGCATCAAATAGAGATCCAAGTCAGCCGAAACTGCAGACGCGGTAATGGCCAGGCTGTGCGACTGACTACTCCAGTCGGGTCGATGTAGTTTGACACCATGGCACTCCAGACGAGCCCGCGCCAGCAACTGATTGAGCGTCAGGTTTGGCGATATCGTCTCAGTTTCCCGACGACGGTTCTCGATGAGCATTTTGACGAACCGGTGAATGTCCCGGTGCTTTTCCAATAGCGACCAGTCAAACCAACTGATCTCGTTGTCCTGACAGTACGCATTGTTATTTCCGAGCTGAGTACGGCGAACTTCGTCGCCCATCAGCAGCATTGGCGTACCTATAGAAAGCAACGTGACAGCTAGAAAATTCTTCACCACCCGGTTGCGCAAGCTCGCGATGGCCGGATCGTCGCTCGGACCCTCCATACCGCAGTTCCAACTCAAGTTGGCATCCATACCATCGCGATTGTTCTCTCCATTGAATTCATTATGCTTAATATTATACGAGACCAGATCGTTCAGGGTGAAGCCGTCATGGCAGGTTACGAAGTTGATGCTTTGCTCAGGCTCACGTTGTGCGCGCCCGTAGATGTCCGGGCTGCCGAGCAGCCGATACGGAATACGTGTGACCGTGTCGTTGTCCGCTTTCATGAAACTGCGCACATCGTCTCGGAATAGGCCGTTCCATTCTTTCCAGAAATCGCCGACGAATGAACCAACTTGGTAGAGTCCTGCCGCATCCCATGCCTCGGCAATCAGTTTGGTATCGGCCAGTCCGGGAGCCGAATCGATGTCCCAGAGGATAGGTGGATTCTCCAGTGGGCGCCCAGATTCGTCCCGCGATAAGATTGATGCCAGATCGAAGCGAAAGCCGTCTACATGCATAACGTCGACCCAGTAATGCAGGCTGTCGCGAATTAGGCGCCGCACGAAGGGTTCATTTGCATTCAGAGTGTTCCCGGTTCCCGTGTAATTCGCGTACCGGCCCGTACTCCGATCCAGGATGTAGTACACCTCATTGGCCAAGCCCTTGAAACAGAGGGTTGGCCCGTTTGCTCCGCCTTCCGCGGTATGATTGTAAACCACATCGAGAATGATCTCGATTCCAGCGCGGTGGAACGCCTTGACCATATCCCGGAACTCATCAAGCACGGCCAACGGATCACCGCGCGAACTGTATCCGGAATGAGGAGTAAAGAAGGAGACCGGCGAGTACCCCCAGTAGTTGGTTAATCCGGCGGGGGCATCTTGCTCGTCGAACTGAAAAACCGGCAGCAATTCTACCGCCGTTACGCCGAGATCTCGGAGATAAGGGATCTTATCAATTAACCCCGCATAGGTGCCGCGCTTTGCCGGATCGACGCCGGAACTAGGATGTTCAGTGAAACCGGCAACGTGCATTTCGTAAATCACTGTGCTTGAGAACGGCCGGCGCAGCGGTTCATCGCCTTCCCAATCGTACCGATTTACGTCGGCAACTACGCTCTTTATGGCCATAGCACAGTTATCGCCGGGCCTGCTGGCAGCAACACGGCTATAATCAGCCGGGCGCCCAATCGCACGGCCATACGGGTCGAGCAAGACTTTTTGGGGATCGAATCGCAGCCCTTGCTCTGGAGCAAAGGCCCCATGCACCCGGTAGCCATAAATCTGTCCAACGTCGATCCCTGGCACAAAGACATGCCAGTAGTGACGGCTGCGGTTAGTAACAGGATCCAGGGTGATCGTTCGCGAAGGGTAACTGTCATCGACCTGGTCAAACAGCAGCAACTCCACAGCAGTATTACCTTGCGCGAAAACGCTGAAATTCACGCCGCTCGAATACACGGTCGCACCGAGCGGAAAACTCTTACCGGGCGAAACTACAGTGTTCATCCGCATGGCCGCCGATCCGTTGTGGTAGTCAATCCGTAGAGGCGCTCGAAAACCAACTCAGATAACATTTCGTCAATGCAACGCCAGCGCCAATTGCCTTCCGTGCTGCCAGGCAGGTTCATCCGCGCCTCCGCCCCCAGATTCAGCAAATCCTGAAGTGGCGCCATAGCGAGGCCAGCCGGAGAAGACCACGCCAGGCGGATCAGTTCCCAAGCCACCTCGTCGCTTTTGCCTCCCGCCGCTTCACGTAATTC
>JBAUZZ010000018.1:0-28911 GCA_049585495.1 Chthoniobacterales bacterium
GCCCAGGCGCCTGAGCCAGGCTTGCGCGGCGCCTGGGCCAGGCGCCCTACAATACGAATCGGATTTTTTATTGGATCTGAAAAAAAGCCGCAAGTAAATTGAACGCACCCCGTTGCGACACGGAATAGCTGCGCTGGTTCGTTCTTGTTCCAAAGGTCGGAATCGTTCGGGTTTTCTACCAGCTGTTCTGGTTGTGCGGAAAGATCCCACTAAGGTAATAAAGTAAAGTGAATGCGGCTTGGCAGCCAGTGGATGAGCGGAATCGCGCTAGTCTGGGCCAACGGGTTGACTTTTCGCGTTGGGGACGAACCGCAGCCGGGCTGCTGATTACGGCAGTGCTGTTGTCGCCACTCTATTGGGTGATCGCGGGGAGTTTTATGCTGCCGCGAGAGCTGTTCAGCCCGACGTTTCATCTCTGGCCGCGGGAGTTTGCTTTCCAGAATTGGACTACTGCTTTGGCCCGTCTCGCGCCCCATCTGAAGAACAGTCTGATCGTCAGCACGGCAACCGCTGCCATCACACTCGCAATCACGGCTCCGGCTGCCTACAGCATGGGCTGGCTGAAACCGCGAGGCAAAGGGCTTCTTTTCTCCTGCATGCTCACGAGCAAGATGTTGCCCGCGATCGTGTTCGTAGTCCCTCTGTTCATTCTGTTTTCGAGACTGAACCTGGTCAACACCTTGCCCGGTCTCGTCCTGGCAGACCTCACGTTTACGGTCCCATTTGCACTCATTATGCTCCGGGCGTATCTGGCCGATTTTCCGTACGAACTCGTCGAAGCGGCGTTGGTCGATGGCGCCAATCAATTCCAGGCGTTCTTTGTCGTGGTCCTGCCGATCATGCTGCCAGGGCTCATCACGATTGCAATCTTCAGTTTCCTGATTCCCTGGGGAGACCTCATCTTCGCGTTGAGCCTAATGACGGACACCGGCCTGCAGCCGTTGACGGTGGTACTTTACAAGGCGGTTGGCCAATATGGTATCGACTGGACCTTTCTACTGCCGGGAAGCCTCTTGACGGCTATCCCGGCGGTTTTGTTCGTGATCGGAGCCAGCCGATTTATTGTAGCCGGACTGACCCGGGGCGCTCTGCGCTAGGGCAACTCCTGATTTGCACGAAAGATCAAAATGCCTGGCGAAGTAAAAACAAAACATGGTGTAGCCGGCGGCGAGCGCGCTGCGCTGGCAAAGGAGTTACCCGGCACTCGAGCGCGGCGGTTTCGCTGGCAAAGGTGGAACTGGCCGGCCTACGTTTTCGTCCTGCCGGCATTCGCATTCTGCGCGCTCCTCCTCGCTTACCCGGTGTTGTATAGTTTCGCCCTCAGTTTCCGCGATGCAACGGTCGAGACTTTTGTCGGTGGAAACATGCCTTTCAACGGGCTTTCGCAGTATCAACAGGTGCTGGCTGACCCGGTTTTTTGGAAGGCGATGACAAACACTGTCCTATTCACCTTCCTGAGCATCCTGTTTCAATTCACTATTGGTTTTCTGCTTGCTCTCTATTTTCAACTCAATTTCCGGTTCAGAAATGTTTGCCTATCATTGTTGTTAATACCCTGGGTGACGCCATTGTTGACCTCGGCAAATATTTTCAAGGGGCTTTTCAACGAACTGGGACCGGTCAATCAGTTTTGCCAGGCGATCGGGGTTGGAATCAAGCCTTGGCTGGACGAGCCGAACTACGGCCTGGTGGCGGTGATTGTAGCAAACATCTGGATCGGTTTTCCCTTTAACTTTGTCTTGATCTATGCCGGGATCCGCAACATCCCGCAGGAGATTTACGAGGCAGCCAAACTCGACGGTGCGAACTACTGGGGCCGGGTTTTCCATATTACCGTGCCGATCTTGAAGCCTGTGACGATTGCCGTCCTGATGCTCGGGACGATCTATACCGTGAAGGTATTCGACCTGGTCTGGATCATGACCGGCGGCGGCCCGGGAAACGGGACCCATCTGCTGTCGACCTACGCCTACCAAACTGGATTTTCTTTACTCAATTTCGGCGAAGCTGCCGCTGTCGGAACGGTGATTGTCTTACTGATACTCACGATCAATTCGATCCAGTTTCTTCTGCAGCGAATCTTATGAGTGGCGGCCGTCCCTTTGAGAGAACAAGAAACCCAAGGATGAACAAACCCAACAAAGAAACCAACGTGAAAAATCCCCCCCTGCGAACACATGCAAGAATGCGACGCTGGAGCAGTCTGTTCTGCTGCTCTCTAGTTGGCCTCTGGATCAGCAGCGCCTATGCCGAGGTTACGACGATAGAGATTATGCATTACTTTGGCGTGAAAGACCAGCTCGAGGCGCTGAGCGCACTCAAGTCTGAATTCGAACAAAGTCACCCGGATATCAAGGTCCAGTTCACCCAGATTCAGTTTTCCGAGCTCGTCAGCCGAACGCTGCAGGCGGCAGCCGTGCATCGGCCGCCAGCGATCTCGTGTATCGACAATCCTGACGTCCGACACGTCGCCAAAGCCAATATCCTCAGAGATCTGTCTGGAATCCTGAGCGAGTTCCCGTTATGGAAGGACACTTATCCTGGTCCAAGGAACTCTGTCACTGAAGGCGATAAGGTTTATGGAATTCCGATCGGAAGCAATAGCCTGGCTCTTTTCTATAATAAGAAAATGTTCGCCGATGCAGGGATCTCCGAGCCGCCAAAGACCTGGGCTGAGCTGGTAGAGGATGCGACCAAGCTGACCAAGAGCCCGGTATACGGTCTCGCCTTCTCCGCCACCAACGACGAGCAAAGCACCTGGCAGTGGGAGCCGTTCCTTTGGAGTAACGGCGGCAGCCTCCTGGACCTGTCCTCACCCAAAGCGAAGGAAGCGCTTCAGCTATGGGTTGATCTCGTCCAAAAAGGCGCCGTATCCAAAGATGCATTGAATTGGTCACAGGGAGACGTGGCAAACCAATTTATCGGTGGCCGTGCGGCGATGATGGTGATGGGCCCCTGGATGCTGGCAAACGTCAAGCGGAGCGGGATCGATTTCGGTGTTGTGACTATCCCGGTCCCGAATGAAGGCATGAAGCCGGTCGTACCGCTCGGGGGTGAGGTCTGGTGCCCGCTGAAAACCGATAAGAAGGTCGAGGATGCTGCGCTTGAGTTTATTAAGTTTACCCAGGAACCCGACCGACTGATGAAAATCTGCAACACATTCAATTACATTTCCTCGGTCCGGAGCATCGCTCAAAAGCAAGGACAGGAACAACCGGACTTCTTGCCCTTCGTGAAGCAGATGGATACCGCGCGATCGCGTCCGGAAGAGGGCGGTGCACAATATACGGCGGTCTCTCTAGCGGCCCGGACAGCAATTCAGAAGGCGCTTTCCGGTCAGGCGAGCGTGGCCGCAGCCCTCGAGGCGGCAGCGGCACAGATCAAGCCGCTTGCGACCAGGAAGTAATCATCAATCGACAGCGAACCCCAAGAATCGAGGTTCATCACGCCTTTGCGGGCTGCTGCTCCGGCGGTTTGGTCACCTCGCGTCGGAGATTGCCTTTTCGGAGGTTGGTCCACCAGAGGACGATCGGAGAAGCTATGAAGATCGACGAATACGTTCCGACCACGATTCCGATTACGATAGTGAAGGCAAAGTCGGCGAGTACGGCCCCCCCGAAGATCAGTAACGAGAGCATACAGAGCAGGGTCACGCCGCTCGTGAGCAGGGTCCGGCTCAGCGTCTCGTTGATGCTGGCATTCATGATCGCTTGAGTGCTGCCCTTCCGGCCAGCGTGAAAACCTTCCCGGATACGGTCGAAGACCACGATCGTGTCGTTGATCGAGTAACCGCCGATCGTAAGGACGGCACTGACGACTTCCAAGGAGAGCTTATGCCCAGTCAAAACGAAAACACCGAGGGTGATGATGACGTCATGGACCAAGGCGACAATTGCACCGACGGCGAATGAAAATTCAAAACGAAAGGTAACGTAGATCAGAATCCCCACGATGCCCAGCCCGAGAGCCAGCAGCGAAGTCTTCGCCAAAGAGGTACCGATGACTGGCCCGACCCCGACGGACCTGTCGATGATTATATTGGCTTCCGGTAACCCCTCTTTGAGCTGGGCCACAATTTTGCTCGATGTCTGAAAGGGAGACCTGATCTCAAAATAGGTCACCGGCTGATTGTTTACCTGGCTGGTCTCCCGCTGAATGACGGCGTTGCCCAAGCCAATCTTCTGCAACTGGTCGCGGACTTGCAATTCCGTGAGAGGCTTCTCGGGGTGAAATCGAAGCAAATCACCACCGGTAAAATCGATGTTCAGGGCATTTTCTCGCTGGAAAGCAAAAGCCACAATCGACGCCAGGATCAGGAGAAGCGAACCCGTTATCGCAATCCGGCGCTTTCCCAGGAAGTCGAAGTTTTTCGACTTGATCAGGTGCAACATGGAGATGCGCTTGATCGCGTTGAAAGCGTTTGCCCAGCTGAAGACGTTCCGGGTGACCAGCAACGCCGCAAACATGGACGCAATGATGCCGACCGTCAGTGTTACGGCAAACCCTTTGACCGGACCCGAACCCAGCCAGAAGAGAATACCGGCGGTGATTAACGTGGTAACGTTCGCGTCAAAAATAGCGCTGAACGCCTTGCGGTATGCACCTTCGATGGCGGCTTTCAGATTCTTTCCAGCCTCAAGTTCTTCCCGCAACCGCTCATAAATCAGCACGTTCGAGTCGACCGCCATTCCGATGGTCAGGATGATGCCAGCAATGCCCGGCAGGGTCAGCACGAAATTGAACAGCGACATCACGCCGAAAAGCAAGATGCCATTGACGGCCAGCCCAACGATAGCCACCGCTCCGGCCGTGCGATAGTAAATGAGGACAAAAAGCAGCGTCGCAGCTAAGCCGCCGAGACCCGCCGTGACACCGCCCAGAATCGAGTCCCGGCCGAGAGTGGCCGAGACGCTATCCATCTCATCGATAACCACAGGAGTTTGCAACGGATTCTCGAGCGCGCTGGCCAGGTTTCGAGCTTCTTCAGCGGTGAAATTCCCAGTAATAACCGCCTGCCCGTTCGGGATCTCGCTCTGGATCACCGGCGCCGAGACGACTTCGCCGTCCAGCACGATCGCCAACCGGTTGTTGATGTTATCGCGGGTAACTCGTCGGAAAATGTCAGCACCTTCGCTGGTAAATTTCAGGGCAACTTCGTAACCCCGCTGCTCGAACGTAGCGTTTGCCCGGGTGATCTGGTCGCCAGTGAGCTCCGGCCGACGTTTGACCAGGTATTTCTCCTTCTTCCCGTTATGCTCCTGGTTCGCGTTCAGGATTACGTAACCCGGGGGCGTGAAGGTTGCTCCAGAGTCGATCTGAGGGATCAATTGATCGCTATTTGGATGAACCAGACGAAACTCGAGTTTTGCGACGCGCTGCAGCTGCTGCCGCGCGTTCTCGATCTGCGCGGTATCCAAACCGGGAATCTGCACCAGGATTCGATCCGTTCCCTGTTTGGTGATCACCGGTTCGCTAACTCCGAATTGGTCCACCCGTTTCCGAATAACTTCTACTGCTTGCTCCTGCATCTCGGGGCTGATCGCGCGTGGACTGCCGTTCTCGCCAGCCGGCGGCACGAGTCGAATTAAGAATGACGTACCGCCCTGGAGATCGAGTCCGAGGTGAATCTTCTGATCGAGCGGCAGGAACGAGTCGATGCAGAATGCGCAGAGCAGCACCGTCAAAATCGTGCCAAGCCACCGCTTGGTGCGTTCTCTGTCACTGATGAAATACCAGGCAAAGAGGACAAGAAGGAGTAGACCAAAAAAAAAGGTCAGCGTCGGACTCATAGAACGACGGCTTCAGGTAGTCGGTTTCGGCTGCTCAGTCTGCTTCGAAACGGTAGCGACGGAACTCTTTTCCACCTCAATCTTTACGTTGTCTGCGATCTTAAGAAGCACCGTGCTGTCTTTGACGTTTGCGATCAGGCCGTGAATGCCACTCGACGTCACTACTTTATCTCCAGTCTTAAGGTTTGCCAGCAAACGCTGCTGTTCTTTCTGTCGCCTCTGTTGGGGACGGATCAACAGAAAGTAGAAGATGACGATCATGAAGACAAACGGGAGCAAACTCGGCAGAAGACCCGGCGAGGGGGAACCAGCAGGCGGACCTGCAGGTAGGGCTTGCTGAGCCAGAAAGAGAATGGTGGAGATCATGGGATATGGACTAAACCCTTGACACAAGCGCTGGCGCTTCTGAACCAGGGAATGGAGTCAATACCTCAAAGCCACGGCGGGGGCAATTGAATTTTATTGCCGTCGAAGAGCCTGGCAAAGCCGTTAACAGGCTTCCTGCAGAGGCAGCCGACTCCCTAGGCAGGCGACCGCCAATGCGCGCCGCCCTGGGCTAAGATCTCTTACGCCTTCGGCGTGCAGTCTTTAGGTTGCGCAAGTGCGCGGAAGCAGGCAAAGGCGCCCTGATCACTAAGCGGACGAAGTTCGAGCCAGCCTTTGCTGCAACTATTTTGCTCCGTTAGCCTTAGGTGCCCAAGCCTCGGGCGGTCGATAACCCTCCGGATCGATCACGACCTCGCTAAAGCCCAGACCGCGAAGCTGTGAACTTAGATGACTTGCACACCGGCTCAAGGCTGGCATCTCATCCCGCGCCACCTGTAGCCGGGCTCGCGGACGTTCACCGGGGACAGCGGCGTAACGTACGCGAAAAACGCGGAAACCGTGAAGACGCACGATCTGCTCTGCATTTTCGACGAGCGCCAGCGCTTCCCGTGTGACCGGGGTACCGTGGAGTATTCTGGAGCTGAGGCACGGTTGGGCGGGCTGATCGGCAGTCGGCAGCCCGCGGCTCCTGGAAAGGTGGCGGATCTCGGCCTTCGTCAGGCCCGACTCGCGCAGTGGAGCGACCACCTTGAATTCCAGCGCTGCCTGCGAACCCGGGCGTAGTTGACGGGCGTCGTCGGCATTTTCGCCATAGGCCAGGGAGTGGAAGCCGCCCTCGCGGGCAAGGACGCGCATCCGGCCGAATAATTCGGCCTTGCAGAAATAGCAACGGTTAACGGGGTTGCTGGCGTACCGGGTGTCGTCCAACTCTCGCGTCTGCAAGACTCGGACGCGCGCGCCGAACCGTTCAGCGTTTTCCAAGGCAACCGCCAGCGCCTGCCGCGGCAGGCTCGGGCTGTCCGCGATCACGCCCAGAACCCGGGTTCCCAAAACCTCTGCCGCCTCGGCGAGCAGATAGGTGCTATCTACTCCGCCCGAGTAAGCAATAAGCAGCGGCGCGTACTCCTGTAGCAGATTACGGAGAGTTGTGCGTTTCGCGTTCAATTCCACAGCGGCAAAACGTCAGAGTTGTAACCTACGAAACAATTCGTCGATCGGCATTTGTAGTCCGACGTAAAACTCGCCGAACTCGGCGTATCTTGCGCTTACTTCATCGAAGCGCATATCGTAGACGATGCTCTTGATGTCGAAAACATCGTGCGCAAAGAGTGAAACGCCCCATTCCCAGTCGTCCAGGCCAGTCGATCCCGTAATGAGTTGGCGCACACGGCCCGAATATTGACGGCCAACGCGGGCATGACCGAGCATAAGCTTTTTTCGGTCCTCGAACGAAAGCGCGTACCAATTCTGATTCTCGTTGCGACGCTTGGACATTGGATAAAAGCAGAACACGGGCCAGTCCGGCATGTTCGGATATAATCGATCCTGTAGATATTTCTCCATCCGTTCGTGAAACTGCTGCATGGCTTCGGCAAATTCTGTCCCTTCCTTGGCCAGACGTTTTTCCGCGACCAGGGACGCTGCGAAGTCTTCGTCCCGTGTGGTGTATTCGCTGCGTTCCGTCAGTGAGTAAAAGCTGAAAGCAGGATTTAGCACGTCTGGCCCAAGGGCAAGCGTGAGCCTCTTTTCCAGAGCATTAGCCAGGTGCAGATTGTCCGTTAACAACATACAACCGAGATCGGCCTTCGGCGAAACAATGCTGAAGGTCAGCAGTTGGGTTGAGGGAAAGGCTCGGCTTTCCTGGACCAGTGCGGATAGCGCGGTCTTCGCCGCCATTTTTTCGTTGTTATTCATCAATTGCCACTGGCCGTACTCTATCCGGTAAAAAAGATGCAGGACATGCCAGCCTTCCTTTGCCCGAAGGGTCGGTCTATCGGTCATACCGCAACCTTAGGCGGGATCTGGGGACTGTCTATGGCGAAGGAGGGCGAAGCACGTTGACGTAATGGGCGGTAGTCGGTTGCGGGTTTTGCGTTTTGGGTTTTGCGTTTATAGTCACAAGAGGTGGTCCGGCGTGGGCGGCTGACCGACTGTCGACGTGCCATTTGAGTTGGTGTGGACTTCCGATGATTGACGCAAAACCCAAAACTCAAAACTCAAAACGGGAAACCCTTTAAGGGCTTGCAGTTCGGGGTTGAATCGTTAGATTAGCGGGCTTTCTCCAGAGCGACAGCCTCGACACATTCGCAGGCAAGGTCCAAGGAAAAGAGGAAAACGGTCACTATGGCAGATGTTGCAAATAAATATCCGCAAAACGCGGCAGGGCGGTTTTACGTGGATGATCAATGTATCGACTGCGATCTTTGTCGCGAGACGGCACCGGCGAATTTTACCCGCAATGACGATGGCGGTCACTCCTACGTGTACAAGCAGCCATCGAGTCCCGACGAAGAGGCGCTTTGCAAAGAGGCAATGGAGGGGTGCCCGGTGGAAGCGATTGGTAGCGACGGAGAGTGAAGCATCGCTTGCGGCAGCCGGCGCAGGCAGGCAGGCAGAATGTGTGGGCGTATGAAGCGGTCTCTTCGCAAGCAAGTGTTGGAAGAGTGGCGTGGACTGCCCAACGTCGAAGAACGACCCGATCGGATGAGCTCGGTTCGAGATGTGCTTGTCCAGCTTGCCCCGAAACTCGGGTTTGAAACCCGCCTGCGCGAAGAAGAGATCATTGGAGCGTGGGGGGAAATCGTTGGGGATTTTTTTTCACGGCATTCCCGGCCGGCCAAACTGCATCAGTCCACTCTGATCGTGCACGTTTTGCAGCCGACGATCCTTTACGAACTCGATCGCCAGTGGAAGCCGTTAATCCTCGCCAAGTTGAAAAAGAGGTTCGGCTCGAAGGTCATTAAGGAGCTTCGCTTCCGGCTAGGGTGAGGCAGAATGTATCGGCGTATGGGCGTGTCGGCGTATCGGCGTATTGCCAATGACGGTAGGGCGATCCGCCGCGGCGGAGAGCCGCCGTTACGGTATGATGGAAGATCAAGAGAATGCCGAAAACGAGTGGATCGAGATTGAGGAATTAGAGATCCAATCGAAGATTGGAGTACCTGAGGAAGAGCGCCGAAATCCCCAGAAACTGGCGGTAAGTCTCCGTTTTCAACTTGCGTCATCCTTTGCCTCCTTGGCGGATGTATTCGGGCAAACGATTGACTACGGCGCGGTCGTCCAGGAGGTGTCAGCAATTGCCGCAGCCAACTCCAGGCATCTGATCGAGACACTGGCAGCCGATATTGCGGACCGCTTAATGGAGCGGTTTCCTATGGCTCGTCTGGAGGTCGTGGTCAGGAAATTCATTTTGCCAAACACCCGATACGTCAGCGCACGTACGATCAGGAAGAGGGAACGTCGTTAGAAGCTTCGAATTCTATCTGGCGGCTCTTGGCACAACGTCGTCGCGTCCTGAATCCAGGGCCCGCATATGGCAGACACAAGGCCAAGTTTCACCTTGGCCTGATCCTCGATTCAGCCCGAATTCCGAAGTTGCCTTGGAGGGCGGCGCTCCGTCGCCGCCGAATTTCGGGGTTTGGCTTCAGAACGCGGCGAAGCGCGTCCCGACTTACAATTGCAGGCGCTCAACGATCCTGGAAAAATCTCGTTCCTGATGCGCGAGTTCGATGACCGGCACATCGAGCAGCGTTTCGAGCACGCTTAAGTTAGTCTGACACGCCAGATTCGGCTCGGCTGAGCTCGCCGAAGTCCCGATCGCGTGAACGTTGTTCAGGATCACGAGCGAGCAGGGCAGACTCGCTTTTTCTAACGCTTCGACGGTTAACCGGGTATGATTTAATGCACCGAGCCGATTCGTTGCAACAACGATAACACTCAAGCCGAGATCTCGAGCCAAATCCCGAAAATCGTAATCGGCCAAAATAGGAACCAACAACCCACCGGCACCCTCCACAACAACGACGGCGTGCTTTGCAGCTAACCGCGCAAAACTTCCCCGGAGTGCAGCAAGATCGATCCATCGATTCTCAACGATTGCAGCGGCATACGGAGCCAGAGGGGTGTGAAGCCAGATGGGATTGACCAGATGATCCGGCTCAACCTGGTCGCTGGCCAGCCGAAGTGCCTCAACATCAGACGGTTCACCGGTGCAAATCGGTTTCATACCGACACAATCGATGTTCGATGCGCGGATGGAGCGAATGAGTCCGCAGCTGACAAAGGTCTTGCCGACACCGGTGTCCGTTCCAGCGATCAGATAGTTCACGCGCCCAGTTCTTCGTTGAGCGCATGCTCGATAGCCTCAGCCAGATGCTCGATTTGCCTGGCGTCCGGACCCTCAAGGAGGAGGCGAGCTTTTGGCTCAGTACCCGAATAGCGGAGCACAACTCGCCCTTTTCCGGCGAGTTCCTGTTCGGCGGTTGCCAACCGCCGCATCAGCAATGGAAATTGTTCGAACGGGAGTTTTTCTACGACCGGAACACTGCGCAGGACCTGCGGATATTTACGCAGGATCTGGCGCAATTCGCTGAGCGACTTTTTGGAAGAGACCATAATGGACAAGATCTGCAATGCGCTGATCAAACCGTCCCCAGTTGTCGTAAAGTCCCGGAAAATTATGTGACCGCTTTGTTCTCCGCCGAGATTCAGATTGTGATCAACCATCGATTCGATAACGTTGCGATCTCCGACCTTGGTCCGCAGCACCTTGCCACCCATCTGGTGCATAAGCTCATCCAGACCGAAATTGGTCATCAGAGTGGCGACTACTGTATTCGCACGTAATTGATCGATCTGGAGGAGATAGGTTGCGGCGATTGCCAGAATCTCGTCTCCGTCAAGGGGGCTGCCCCGTTCATCGCAGAGTAGCAGCCGGTCTGCATCACCGTCGTGCGCCAGTCCAAGGTCCGCGCCCGATTCCCGGACAAGCTGCGCCAGGGTATCCGGGTGAGTGCCGCCACAGCCCTCATTGATATTGTAACCGTCTGGTGCCGCGTATCGCACGTCGACTTTTGCACCGAGGGTCGCGAGTACAAGTGGAGTGGTCTGAAAGGCTGCCCCATTTGCCAGATCGACGACAACGCGGAGACCGGAGAGTGACATTCGCTTTGGTACCGTTGATGCAGCGAATGCAGCATACTGTTCAACGGCGTCCCGGAGCGGCTTAATCCGCCCGACACCTTTTCCAATCGGTAGCCGAACACATTGGCGGTAACGGGAATATTCAGCTTCGATTTCGTCCTCTTCTGCATTGCTTAGCTTATACCCGGTACATCGGAAAAACTTGATCCCGTTATCGTCAAATGGATTGTGAGAAGCGGAAATGACGACTCCAAATGCAGCTTCGTGGCAAGCTGTCAGGTAAGCGATCGCAGGCGTTGGTATGATTCCTGCCAACAAGACATCAACGCCAAGGGACGCGAGTCCGCTGGCAACCGCCGATTCCAGAAATTCGCCCGAGGCGCGCGTATCCCTCCCCACAATAGCGACAGGACGCGAAGTTTCTCCCCCGGGAAGCAGTACCCTGGCCGCGCTTTGGGCAAGCCGCATAGCAGAAGGCGCCGTAATCGGCTCTCGGTTCGCGGTGCCGCGGACGCCGTCGGTCCCAAAAAGTTGCTGTGACACGCCGGTGAGCTTCGCGAGAGCTCCGGGTAAGATCAACTCAAATTCGCCGATCAAGGGGGAGCGAGCACCGCCCATTCCAATGTCACGAACATCCGCCGCCTGATAATCGTAACCCTTGAGCAAATCCCAATTATGAAACCATCGCAGTCGGAAACCACCGGAGACATATTCTGTGCACAAGCGGCTTGATCGTGCCCATCGGGCAATCCCGCTGGCCCTGGGGGTAGTAACGCTTATCAGCGTTGGGGTGCTCTTAGCGTGGCATGTTAATCCGAGGTTTTTCCCTGCCAGAGCCCATGACTTTCTTGCGGCGTTTCCACTTGCCATGATCGCGATTGCTTACCTCCTCTATCAGAGAGCGCGCCGGCCGGCGGCAAGGGAATTCGTCAAGGCGATTATGCTAGCAGTTGCCTTTCTCTTTTGGGCTGCCAATCAACTGTGGCCAGATTTATGCCAAGCGACTCTCTTCAATGACATTGCCATTATGCTCTTCGTTCTCGATGTGTTTTTGGTTATGACCGGCTGGCCGGCGAGCTCCCCAGACGAATCTTTTGCTGAAACTTACGTTCAAAAGTAAGCGTCTAACTGAGCAAAAATCCGAGGCAACGTCGGGGTTCCGGACGCGATGCAAGACGGGATAACGCTACGATCGGTCTCGCGTTTGCGCTGTCGGCCGCCGCTCCTGACCCCAATGCTCCGGAGTCGAGTCGACGTTTTTCTTTATCAGGTACCAAACGGCTGAGGCCACGATCAGCGACATGAGTTTCGCACGCCAATTCTGCAGAAAAAAACGTTTCATCGTCGGTCAGGACATGGTTTCTCGGCGTTCCAGCGCGTCGTCAGCAGTTTTCTCTGATTGATCACTATCCGACAATAACAATTTGGAGAGGCGCGTTTCGAACTGACCCGGCTTGAATCCCCGTTCGATCTTGCCCCGATGACAGATCGAGATGTGACCGGTCTCTTCCGAGACGACAATGGCAACCGCATCCGATTCTTCGGTAATTCCCAAGCCGGCCCGGTGACGCAACCCGAGCGTACGATCAAGATCTTCACGCTGGCTGACCGGGAAAATGCATGCTGCTGCGGTAATCCGGTCGTTTCGGATGATCACTCCGCCATCATGAAGCGGTGTTTTCGGGAAAAAAATCGTGAGAAGCAATTCCTGCGAAACCTCGCAATCGAGATTTACGCCACTCTCGGCAAAGCTCCGGATGGCTGTATCCTTCTCGATGGCGATCAAGGCGCCCGTCTGCCTGCTTGCCAACTCGAAAACTGCTTCAGTGAGCAAATCGATCGTTTCTTTCTTTTGCGAAGAGGATGAAAAGAAATGGGTACTTCCCAGTTCGGCCAACGCGCGGCGAAGTTCTGGTTGAAAGATAACAACAAGCGCGATGGCCAGGAACGCGGTCAGGCTACGCAAAAGCCAGCTGATCACTGTGAGATTGAGGATCTGGGAAACCAGGGTGAGAAAAATAAACAGGACCGCCAACCCCGTCAGGACCTTGGCCCCGCGGGTACCCCGGAAATAGAGGTAGCCGTAATAGATCGCGGCAGCGAGGAGCACAATCTCGATCGCGGCGTTCCAGTTGCCTTGAAGGAATTTCAGCACGGCATCAGTCATTGGCCAAAATCGCCTCTGTCATCCGCAGGGCCTGAAGATTTGGTTTCACTTCGTGAACGCGGAGGATTTTAGCACCCTTTTCCCGAAGGAAGCTTGTAAAAGCAACCGTCGGCCACACCCGATCGTCAAACGGGAGTTTCGGGTTTCCCAGCAGCTGCGCGAGGGGTGATTTTTTGGAGATGCCGACTACAATTGGATGCCCAAGACCAACTAATTTATCCAGATTGCGAGCCAATTCAACGTTGTCGGCCAAGCGTTTCCCGAAACCGAATCCCGGGTCAATGGCAATCTTCTCCATCGGGATTCCCTGGGCGACGGCAAGATCCCGCTGGTCCTTCAAAAAACTGAATACTTCTGCAACAACATCGGAGTAGTACGGATTGAGCTGCATTGTTTTCGGCGAACCCTTCATGTGCATGAGGATAACACCGGCCCCGGTGTGCCGGACGACCGTCGCCATCTCTGGATCGCCGCGAAGGGCGGTGATATCATTGACAATATCGGCGCCAGCCTCCAGTGCTCGCTTTGCCGTCACCGCTTTGTACGTATCGATCGATATGAAAATTTGCGGGAATCGTTCCCGAAGCGGCCGAATCACTGGAATGACCCGCCGCAGCTCCTCGTCGAGCGCTACCGGGTCTGAACCGGGGCGGGAAGATTCACCCCCGACATCGATGATGGCAGCGCCTTGAGCGACCATCGCGCTGGCGTGCCGAAACGCAGCCTCGTGATCAAGGAAGTTGCCGCCATCCGCGAAGGAATCAGGCGTAACATTCAGAATTCCCATGATGCAGCCAGAGGAACTGAGCTCGAGCGCACGATCTCCGATCTTCCAGATCACAAGGCACAGTCAGGACGTAAGGGCTTCGATTGCAAGAAGATTCATTCGGCCTCTCGGCTGGATGAAATAGCCGATAGCCAATCACCAATAGCCAAGCGTCAACGGCACGAGATCTCTCGTTAACCAAGGGCGGGCGTTCAATCTAAATCGATAGACTCCTCGCGCTTAGCCAAAAAGCTAATTGGCTATTTGCGATAGGCTATCGGCTATTGCCTAGGACGCGTTGGCCGGTTGGCCCGCCTCGGGTTGCACTGCTCCAAAGGCAAGCTGCTCGCCTGCGGCGGATACCTGAACGACGTCGCCTTGCTTAATGTTTGTGCGCAACAACTCCTCCGCCAACGGATCTTCCAGGTATCGTTCGACCGCGCGACGCATCGGGCGAGCGCCATAGATTGGATCGTAGCCTTTGTCGATCAGGAACTCGACTGCGGCTCGATCGAGCTGGATCTTGATGTTCTTCGCCCGAACACGGTCGACAACTTTTGCGACCTCGAGGTCAACAATTCGAACCAGATCGTTACGCTCCAGCTGATGAAAGACAATCAGATCGTCCAACCGGTTCAGGAATTCCGGCTTAAACACGCGTTTAGATTCTTCCATGATCTTGTCACGCATCGCTTCGTAGGACTCGTGCCCGGCAATCGCACCAAAGCCCATCGCGGTCTGACGTTTGATAAACTCAGCTCCGACATTTGAGGTCATGATGATAATCGTGTTCCGGAAATCAATCTTGCGGCCAAGGCTGTCGGTGATCTTTCCTTCTTCGAGAATCTGAAGCAGCAAGTGCATCACATCTGGGTGCGCCTTTTCGACCTCGTCGAATAGCACGACCGAGTAAGGCCGCCGGCGTACGGCTTCAGAAAGTTGCCCCCCCTCTTCGTAGCCAACGTAGCCAGGAGGAGAGCCAATCAGCCGCGACGCGGTGAACTTCTCCATGTACTCGGACATGTCGATTTGAATGAGAGCGTCAGCATCACCAAACATGAACTCGGCGAGCGAACGCGCTAAAAATGTCTTTCCGACACCGGTAGGCCCAAGAAAGATGAAGGAACCAATTGGACGCCGTGGATCTTTGAGGTCCGCTCGGGAGCGGCGCAAAGCTTTGCTGATTGCGATTACCGCTTCATCCTGGCCGATAACACGGGTCTTGAGCTCCTCCTCCATTTTCAGAAGCTTCTGAGTCTCTTGCTCTTCCATTCGGTGCAGCGGTACGCCGGTCCACCGGGACACGATGTGCATAATGTCGTCGGCAGTAACGAGCACTTCGCGCTCTTCTCTTTGTTCGCGCCATTCGGCGAGAATTCGTTCCAGCTTGTCTTTGGCCTGCTTCTCGGAGTCCCGCAAAGCAGCCGCCTTCTCGAAGTCCTGTGCCTTGATCGCCGCTTCCTTGTCGGCACGGATCGAGTCGATCTCTTTTTCGATCTCCTTGACGTCGGGTGGCCGAGTCATCGCATTGATGCGCGCTCGGGCGCCGGCTTCGTCCATGACATCGATCGCTTTGTCCGGCAGGAAGCGCCCGGTCAGATATCGGTCCGAAAGACGCACGGCTGCGTCAAGCGCTTCATCCGAAAGCCTCGCCTTATGATGTGCTTCATACTTTGGACGTAACCCCCTGAGGATCTGTACCGCTTCTTCCACCGTAGGCGCTTCAACTTTCACAGTCTGAAAGCGGCGTTCCAGAGCGGCGTCCTTTTCGATATACTTGCGATATTCGTTAAGCGTGGTGGCGCCAACGCATTGGAGTTCGCCTCGGCTCAGGGCCGGTTTAATGATGTTAGAGGCGTCCATCGCGCCTTCGGCAGAGCCGGCTCCGACGATCGTATGGAGCTCGTCGATAAAAAGTACAACGTTCTTTGATCGCCGGATCTCATCCATCACCGCTTTGATGCGCTCCTCGAATTGGCCGCGGTATTTTGTGCCCGCGACCATCAGCGCCAGATCAAGCGTAATCACTCGCTTGTCGCGCAGCAGCTCGGGCACATTGCCGGCAGCAATCTCCTGCGCCAGGCCTTCAACGATGGCCGTCTTTCCGACTCCAGCTTCGCCCAGAAGAACAGGGTTGTTTTTCGTGCGGCGGCACAGGATCTGAATCACGCGTTCGATCTCATTCTTGCGACCGATCACTGGATCCAGCTCACCCTTCTTTGCCAGTTCGGTCAGGTCCCGACCGAATGCTCGCAAGGCGGGTGTCTTAACGTCTTTCTTATTGCCTTCCTGCGGGGATTCTGCCTCGCTCTCGGGCGGCGTGAAATTCGGGTCCAATTCTTTTAAGATTTCGTTTCGCGTTCGTTCAATATCAACTTCGAGACTCTTCAATACCCGGGCTGCTACTCCTTCACCCTCGCGGAGCAATCCCAGCAAAATGTGTTCCGTTCCGACGTAAGAATGATTTAATGCCTTGGCCTCCTTGCCGGCCAGCGCCAACACCTTCTTCACTCGCGGCGTGTATGGAATATTGCCAACCATCTTGGTCTCGGGATGGGAGCCGACGTGTTTTTCTACCTCCATCCGGACCGTTTCCAAATCGAGCCCCATTTTTTGGAGGACATTGACTGCAACGCCCTGTCCAAGTTTGATCAGCCCGAGCAAAAGGTGCTCAGTTCCCACGTAATTGTGGTTGAAACGATCGGCCTCCTTGCGCGCCAGCGCCAAGACCTGTTGAGCACGTGGAGTAAAATTGTTCATCATTTCGATTCCCGTGTCGGATCGCTCGGCTCGTCGCCCGACGCTTTAGTATTAGGCGGTTTAGGGAAGTTTTTCAACCTCTCCCGGACCAGATCCGCCCGGAGATTGTCACGTTCCTCGGCGCCCAGCTTCCGTTTGGAGACGTATTGCAAGTGCGCGGGCTGAGTCTCCATCAAGAGTTGGTTTATGATCGCTCGCCCGTGCTCTGGGAAAAAACCGAGGTCAACCCCGAGCCGCATCACCGACAAAAGATTGAGTGCCTCCTTGGAAGACACCGAGCAAGCGTTGCTGAGGATTCCGTAGGCCCGGCCCACCTGATCCATCAGCACGGTGCGTTTTGTCTCCATCAGATTAGCGCGCGCCTGGTTTTCCCGCTGAATCAGCGTCTCGATCACCTTATTCAATCGCTCAATAATCTGGTCTTCCTTTTCGCCCAGCGTTGTTTGATTCGACACCTGGAAAAGATTGCCCATCGCTTCGGTCCCTTCGCCGTAGAGTCCCCGAACGGCCAGCCCAATCTTGTTCACCGAGTTTACTACCTGGTTTATCTGCTCGCATAGAACGAGGCCGGGCAGGTGGGCCATTGCCGAAGCTCGCATTCCCGTGCCGACATTGGTCGGACACGCGGTCAAGTACCCAAGCTCCGGATCGAAGGCAAAGTCTAGATGCGATTCCAGCGCGGTGTCGACATCATCGATCATCTCGAACGTTTTCTGCAATTGGAACCCTGGCGCAATCGCCTGCATACGCAGATGATCTTCTTCGTTAATCATGATGCTGACGGTTTGCACGGGATCGATGACCACAGCGCTGCCCATCCCTTTCGCAGCATGCTCCCGGCTGATGAGGTGCCGCTCAACCAGAACCTGTTTCTCCATGGCTGTCAGCTCGTTGAGCTGCTCCGAAAACGCGGCGCGCATCGGTTCGAGCTGGTCTACTTCTGGTTTAACCTCCTCCAGAATCCGCATCCGTTCCGATTTTTTTGCCCAGCCCGGGAACGGGAGTTTTGCGAGATTGCGAGCAAGGCGCACTCGACTACTGATGATTATCGGTCGGTCTCCACCTTGCGGAGATAACCATCCGCCAGGGGTAGAGAGGATTGAGCTTATCTTCATTGTTTGATCCTGCTGAGAAAACCCTTCTTCGCCGGAGTAGGGCTCTCCAGGAGGTTCGCCCTACCAACGATTTGCCTCGGACACTTCACCGGTAGGGCGAATCCGCCAGGGCGGATGAGCCGTCGCCGTTGTTCGCTGGAACCCATTGTTTCAGGTCTCCTCCGATTCGAGCTCCCGAATCTCGTCGCGGATTGTCGCAGCGGATTCGTAGTCTTCCTTCGAAACGGCTTCGTCAAGGCTCCGACGCAATTCATTCAGCCGGCCGGAGCGGGCCAGAGTGCGATACAGCCGAGCCGGTACTTTTCCGACGTGACTGGTGCCTTTGTGCATCGCCTTAATCAATGATCCCAAGCCCTCTTGAAAGGTCTGATAGCAGGCGCTGCACCCGAGACGTCCGGTTTTTTTGAAGTCCGCCTGCGTGAACCCGCAAACTGGGCAGCGCTCGGCCGGTGGAGCTTGTTCCACCTGCTGAGACTCGCCCAGGCCCAGCAGCAGATCGGCAAGCGCAAACCCTGTCGGATCTGAAACACCCTTCTCTTTGGAACATGATTCACAGAGATTGATCTTCTTCATGTTCCCGTCCACGATCTGGGTCAGATAGACGGTTGCGGTGTTTGTCTTACAGACGTCGCAAAGCATTCCTGCATTAACCCCCTTTTCAATCGGACAGTTATCTGGCTCGTTAAGAAATCACTTTTTACTGATAGATCGGAGTGCCAGTGGTGCGTGTCAACTCGCGGAACGATTCGATCAGCCTCAGCGTGACCGGCCCAGGCTGCCCGTTTCCGATCAGGCGACGGTCAAGCTGAACAGCCGGAATCACTTCTGCGGCGGTACCGGTAAGGAAACACTCTTCGGCGGTATAGAGATCGTACCGAGTCAATTCCCGTTCCCGGATGCAGAGTTGCGCCTTCTCGGCGAGTTCGAAGACGACATCCCTGGTCACTCCCTTTAGCAGGCCGGAATTTATCGGCGGGGTCCAGATCTGGCCTCCCTTCACGATAAATATATTGTCACCGGTACACTCCGCTACGTATCCCTGCTCGTTTAGCATGACACCTTCTGCGGCACCCGCCTCCTGCGCTTCGATCTTGGCCAGAATATTATTCAGATAGTTCAGCGACTTGATCCGTGGACTGAGCGCAGCCGGCGACACCCGTCTCGTTGCACAGGTCACCATCGTGAGGCCTTTTAGATAGAGCTCTTCGGGATATAGCGCGATCGTAGCCGCGATGATAATCACGCTCGGTCGACGACAGCTGTCCGGACTCAATCCAAGCGAACCGACACCCCGCGTGGCTAACAGACGGATATAGCCGTCATGCAGATCGTTCTGCCGGATCGTCTCCAGCGTGGCCGCAATCATCTCCGAACGGGACATTGGAATCTCCAGCGCGATCGCCTTTGCTGAATCCCAAAGCCGATCGATGTGTTCGTCCAGACGAAACACGCGATCGTGGTAGAAACGGATCCCTTCGAACACACCGTCGCCATAGAGCAATCCGTGATCGAAGACGGAAATTTTCGCTTCCGATTGGTCGTAAAAACTGCCGTCGATGTAGATCTTAAGATTCATATAGGTAAGATGTGCCAGAGCTGCGTGCGATTCCTGATAAGGATATTTTCTCAGATGTGTCAATGGATCAGGCGACCGTCTCGGATGTTGAGCTGGCGGTCGCCGAGCGACGCCAGTCGGGTGTCGTGGGTGACAACCATCAGCGTCTTTTGTCTTTCCTTCGCTAGCGAAAGGAGTAATTCCATAATCGCTTCACCGTTCGCCGTGTCCAGGTTCCCGGTCGGTTCGTCAGCAAAGATTATGGCCGGGTCGTTCACCAGAGCTCGAGCGATGGCAACCCGCTGTTGTTCACCGCCCGACAACTCACTTGGGAGATGATTCATGCGGTCGGCCAAGCCTACGCGCTCGAGAAAGGCTTTCGCTGCCTCGAGGCGCTGGCCATTTGCGATCATCGATGGCAGCAAGACGTTTTCCAGCGCGGTAAGCTCAGGTAACAAAAAATAGCTCTGGAACACGAAGCCCATCTTCAGGTTACGCACTTTTGCGTCCTTCGACGATCCCTGGCGGTAGAGCCTATGGCCTTCGAAGATCACGTCCCCAGCTTCAGGGCGCTCAAGTCCGGCCAGCGTGTAGAGCAGCGTCGTTTTACCGGCGCCAGAGACTCCGCAGAGGAAGACCGCTTCTCCTTTTTCGACTGCCAGGGTAATTCCTCGCAAAACCTCGATCCTGCGCGATCCGATCTTGAAAGACCGTCGTAAATCCTGGGCCGTCAGTTGCGGTGCTTTATTCACCCGAGTGAGCAAGTTGGCGGACTGCTTCAAACAACACGATCGCGACGGAGGTTGCTAAATTCAAGCTTCGCGCCCCGGCCCGCATCGGGATCGTGAAACAGGAATCGGCATAACCGGCGAGGAAGCTCTCCGGCAAGCCCTTGGTCTCCCGTCCAAAAATCAAATAATCGTCAGTCGCGAACCTGATTTCCCAATACAGCCGTTTCGCCTTCGTCGTGAAAAGAAATCTTCGCTGCGAACTGACAGTTGCCTGATCAAACTGCACCAGGTTTTGCCAGCACGAAACGCTGACCTTTGACCAGTAATCCATCCCTGCCCTCCGGAGTTGGCGATCGTCGAGCGAAAAGCCTAGCGGCTCTACCAGGTGGAGGCGGCTCCCGGTCGCGAGACAGAGCCTGCCGATATTGCCCGTATTCGGCGGAATTTCTGGCTCAACTAGCACGACGTTAAACATAAGACCGTTCCTCGTAGTAATCCCAAAAACAAAAAAAGCGCCTCAACGTTCGAGGCGCTTTTTCCGTCAGGAGGGAATTCTGTATGCCGCTTAGTTATTCGAGCTCACCTGCGCCACAGGGATGGGTTCGACGTTCACTCGGCGACCATTCCGGTCGAAGCGTACGATCCCGTCGATCAACGCGTAAATCGTGTAGTCCCGCCCGAGACCCACATTCCTACCCGGCAAAAACTTCGTACCGCGCTGACGGATGATGATGTTACCAGCGACTACCTCCTGAGTGCCGAACTTTTTTACACCCAGTCGCTTGCTGACGCTGTCGCGCCCGTTCTTTACGCTACCTTGACCTTTCTTATGAGCCATATCTCGAAATCCTGGAAAATAACGCCCTAGGCTTCGATCGATTCAATCTTAACTCGGGTCAGCCGGCGGCGATGTCCGACAGTCCGGTGATAGCCCTTCCGGCGCCTATACTTGAAAGCAATAACTTTCTTGTCTTTAAATTGTTCAACCACTTCACCGGTAACCGTGGCCCCTTCGACTAAGGGCGAGCCGATCTTGATTTCGGAACCGTCCACATGCATGACGACCTCGGAAAAGCTCACCTTTTCCCCAGCAGCGGCCTTGAGCTTCTCGACCGCAATCGTATCCCCGGGGCTTACCTGATACTGCTTGCCTCCCGAACGAATTATCGCATGCGCCATGATCGATGTCAGATTGAAAAGGCCCGGAAACTGCCACACCTCACCTGAGGTGACAACAAGTTTTTTCAAAGTCAATAGTCCCTGTTCAGCAAATGATCAGCCAGGCCATGCAGTGTCTCCGCTCTTCGGCCAATGGGTCGCAGCGCGAGATGCGCTTCCTCTGTGAATTGTTTTGCAACTTTTCGTGATCTCCCCAGGCCAACAACCGCCGGGAACGTGGCCTTCTCAGCCGCCAAATCCTTTCCCGCACTCTTCCCCAATTTTTCTGACGTCTGCGTTACATCCAGGATGTCATCGATTACTTGAAAGGCGAGTCCCAGCGCTCTTCCAAATTTCGATAAATGTTCAAGGTCGCGCGGAGCGGCATTTGCGCTCATTCCTCCCAGACGAATGGAGGAACGAAGCAATGCCGCGGTCTTGGATTCGTGAATAAATCGAAGAAGACGCAGTGAAACTTTCTTGCCCTCGCTCTCCAAATCGGCCAACTGGCCGGCAATGAGATTTCGGCTGCCGCACGCGACGGCAAGTTCCCGGATCACGTTTCGAAGGGAATAGCGAGGCGATTCCGCGACCTGCGAAGCTACCTCAAAGGCGAAAGTTAGTAACGCATCGCCTGCCAAGACCGCGATGCCTTCACCGAAGACCTTGTGCGAGGTCGGCATTCCACGGCGAAGATCGTCGTTGTCCATGCAGGGCAAGTCATCATGAATCAGCGAGTAGGTGTGAATACATTCCACCGCACAGGCGAGCGGCATCGCCGTTTCAGTCGCGCCTCCACAGCACTCCGCCGCCGCCAGGGAAAGGATGGGACGAAGCCGCTTCCCGCCTGCGAAAACGCTATAACGCATCGCCTTGTGAATGGTTTTCGGTTTCGTATTGGCGGCGGGAAGACAGGCGTCAAGCGCCTGGTCCACCATCTTCTGGCGAGAGTAGAGATAATCTTTCATGCCAACGGCTACCGGAGATAACGCTGAGCGATAGGCATACGCCAGCCCATTCCGAAGGCGCGACTTGTCACCTTCAGCCCAGGTGCAGCCTGACGCCGTTTGTACTCGTTCATGTCGACGCGGCGCTGAATCCAGTGGACGGTGTCGGCATCGAACCCGCGGGCAACGATATCTTCCGGGCTGAGATGCTCCTCGATGTATAACTTCAGGATCTCGTCGAGAATCTCGTACGCTGGAAGAGTGTCCTGGTCCTTCTGGTTGAGCTTCAATTCCGCACTCGGCGGTTTCGCGATCGAATCGTTTGGAATGATTTCTCGGTTCCGGTTAATCCATTTTGCCAGCCGGTAAATCGTCGTCTTTGGAACATCGCTGATGACGGCAAGGCCTCCGCACATGTCTCCGTAGATTGTGCAATAGCCGACAGCGAGCTCGCTCTTGTTGCCAGTGCTCAAGAGCAGGTAACTAAACTTATTCGAGAGCGACATCAGGGTGAGGCCCCTGAGGCGTGACTGCATGTTCTCTTCGGTCGTGTCTTCGCTCAGACCGGCGAAGATCTCTTTGAACTGACTCTTAAACACCTCAAACGGTTCTTTGATGGGAATCACATGGCGGATAATGCCGAGGTTGCGCGCGAGAGTTTCGGCGTCGTCCAGGCTGCCCGCCGAGGAGTATTGACTTGGCATGGATACCCCGACGACATTTTCGCAGCCGAGCGCGTCCACCGCCAGAGCTGCCGTCACCGCTGAATCGATCCCGCCGCTGAGGCCGAGCACGGCGCTTTTGAATCCGCACTTCGCGAAGTAATCTCGTACCCCGAGAACGAGAGCGTGGTAGATCTCTTCCTCCGGGCTCGGATCGGGCAAGGCAATGGGGTCGCCGGAGGCTGAGACGACGGCAATTTCCTCTTTGAATGCCGCCAGAGCACGAACGGTCTGACCGCCGGCATCGATCGCAAATGAATTACCATCAAATACGAGTTCGTCGTTTCCACCGATCAGATTGCAGTAATAGAACGGAACGCGATACTGCCTCGCCAGTTCACTGACCATCTGACGGCGAATTGCGGGTTTGCCCACGCAGAAGGGAGAGGAGCTGAGGTTTACGACCAACTCAGCGCGCCTTGCTACGAGCTTGGCAACCGGATCCTGGTGATACAGGTCCCGGTTCAGATATTCATCGGTCCAAATATCCTCGCAAATCGTTATTCCGACCTGCCTGCCGCACA
Organism: Chthoniobacterales bacterium; assembly: GCA_049585495.1. Taxonomy (GTDB): domain Bacteria; phylum Verrucomicrobiota; class Verrucomicrobiia; order Chthoniobacterales; family JAFAMB01; genus JBAUZZ01. The sequence goes on from JBAUZZ010000018.1 coordinate 23,704, forward strand.
ACTGAACCGGATGTTGATCAGACGCCGGCTCGAAGTACCGGGCTTCATCGAAAACATCGTACGTCGGCAGCAGCGTCTTAAAAACTTTCTCGATCGGCCGGTTTCTCTCTAAAACCGCACATGCGTTTACGAACGGTTTACCCGCTTTGCCAGGGTTGAAATCCACGTAGCCGACCAGAAGTGGAACGGAGCCGACCGCCTGGTGCAAGGCGTGCACAGCGTCGAGCGTTTCCGAAACAAATTGGGACCTGAATACGAGATCTTGCGGGGGATAACCGGTTAAAGCGAGTTCGGGTGTCAGCACGAGCTGTGCATCGGTTGAAACAAGCTGTTCATAGGCTTGGCGGATTTTGTCGAAGTTGGCCTTAAGGTCGCCAACCGTTGTGTTGATCTGGGCAAATCCTACGCGCATGGGAAAAAACCAAAATAATGCCATGAATGGCTGGAATGCCAAGAATGTGTAGCGTGTCCTCGTGTTTTAGGGCGCCTGGCTCAGGCGCCGCACAAACCAAGCCCCGGCGCCTGAGCCAGGCGCCCTATCAGCACGAGCGACGTCAGCCCTTATTCAACTCGGCCAGGACTTCCGGATCTCGCACATCAGCCCAGTCTCCCTTGATTTCCAAAGCTTTGATTTTATGCTCGGTCTGGACCAGCGCGCGGACCGCATCGGTAAGTTCATATTCACCCCGGGCTGACCGTTGCAGGTTGCGAATAAAAGGAAAAACGCTGGAGCGGAATACGTAGATACCGGCGTTGTACCAATGAGTGCCGACTTCTGTCGGGCTCTGTTTCTCGCGGAGATCAACGACTTCAAACTCCTCGTTCAGGTAGACGGCACCGCCCTTGGAGACATCGTTTGCGAATCTGACTGTGAGCGCCATTTCGGCGCCGGCGAGGGAAACGAGTTCACGGTAGCACGACTGGTGCACAAGAATGTCCCCATAACTTAACAAGAAGGGGTCTGCCCCGCAGAATTCCCTCGCCAACTCCAAGACCTTGCCAGTGCCATCCTGAACGACTTGTTCGACGTAAAGAATCCTGAGCCCAAAGGCTGATCCATCTCGAAAATAGTCTTCGATGGCTTCTCTGCGATATCCGACCACGATCAGGACCTCGTTGATGCCCGCTGCACGAAACCCCTCGACGATATAAAGCAGCACTGGTTTTCCACGGACCTGGACCATGGGTTTAGGCACATTATCAGTCAACTCGCGCATCCTTGTACCCCGGCCAGCCGCGAGAATTACCCCCTTGGTGATTTCTTCCGGCATTAGTTGAACTTGTAGGGCGCATGGCTCATGCGCCGTTTGAGATTTTTCTGGCCCAAAATATCATTTCCGAGCCGAATTTCGGTGCAATTCTCGGACGAATTCCTCGATCCGATTCATCGCCTCCTTGATTTGGTCGAGAGCAGTAGCAAAACAGCAGCGCACGAACCCTTCGCCTGAAGGGCCGAACGCGTCACCAGGGACAACCGCTACACGCTTGGTTTGTAGTAGTCGCAAGGAAAATTCCCGGCTGGTCAATCCGGTATCCGAAATTTTCGGGAAGGCATAAAACGTCCCTTTTGGGGCGTGGCAGGGGAGCCCGATCTCACCAAGCCGACCCACCACGAAATTTCGGCGTCGCTCATAGTCGCTGCGCATCGAGGCCACTTCTTTGTCGCAGTTTTCCAGCGCTTCGATGGCGGCTTCCTGGGACATGTTCGAGGCGCACATAATCGCGTATTGATGGACCTTCATCATTGCTTCGCTAATCGATGCCGGAGCGCAGGCATACCCGATCCGGAAGCCAGTCATGGCGAAGGCCTTGGAACAGCCGTTGAGCAACACCGTTCGCTCACGCATGCCAGGCAACGAAGCAATCGAGAAGTGTTTGGTTCCGTCATACAAAAGCTCGGAATAAATTTCGTCTGACAAAACCAGGAGGTCGTGCTCGACACACACTTCGGCGATGGGCCCAAGATCCTCCAAGTCAAGCACGCCGCCGGTTGGATTCGTGGGAAAGCTCAGTAGCAACGCCTTCGTGCGTGCAGAGATTTTCGCTTCGATATCTCCTGCAAGCAGCCGGAAGTCGGCCTCAGCTCGGGTTTGAATCGCGATTGGTTTGCCGAACGCGAGTGCGACGCTGGGATTGTACGAAACATAGCTTGGTTCATGAAAGAGCACTTCGTCCCCGGGATTGAGGATCGCCCGCAGAGCGAGATCAAGAGCTTCCGAAACACCGACCGACACCAGGATCTCCGTCTTCGGGTCATAACGGACTCCAACACGTCGATCGAGGTATCTTGAAATTGCCTGCCGCAGGCGAGGCAGCCCAAGATTCGATGTGTAGCCGGTCCTTCCTTTTTCCAGAGCAAAAATCGCCGCTTCACGAATTCGCCAGGGAGTGATGTAATCCGGTTCGCCGATCCCCAGCGAGATTACGTCAGTCATTGATTGGACGATTTCAAAAAAGTCGCGGATTCCGGACCTGGGAATTTCGCGGACGTGATCCGCGATAAAGTTCGACGCGGGTGAAGGATGGTTTCGCATGGATGGTGATGCAATGCCAACAATGCCATCAGCGCCGAGAATGCCAAGAAGGACTCGAAGCTCCAACCCCAACAGAGCCACCAGCGCCGAGAATGCCAACAAGGACGGCGCTCACGGCGTCACCGGCAACCGTTCCTCCGCTTCACTCCGGCCGAGCATGACTCCGTTCTGCTTATACGTCTTTAGTCGGAAACGGGTAGCCGTCGAGATCACTCCCTCCACGGTACTGAGTTTTTCGGAAACAAACCGCGCGATCTCGCGAAGATTTTGACCCTCAACCATAACGGCGAGGTCGTATCCGCCGCTCATCAGCCAGCAGCTCTTTACCTCGTCAAACCGCGCAATCCGTTGGGCGAGCCGATCAAAGCCACCGCCACGCTCGGGCGTGATGCTGACCTCGATGAATGCCGTGACCGAGTCGGCATCGATTTTCTCAGGATCGACGACGGCCTGATAGGCCAGGATCACGCCTTCGTCTTCATAGCTCCGGATGCGTTGCTCCACTTCTGCGATCGGTAAATTCAGCAGTCTGGCTATTTCCTCATGGGGAAGCCGGGCGTTCTGATGGAGGATTTCTAGGAGAGGATCCATAGGGTTCAGTGCCAATAATGCCACCAATGCCGAGAATGCCAACAAGGACTCGCAGCAGCAATGCCAACAATGCCTCCAGCGCCGCAATGCAAACAAGGACGGCGTTCCCGGCGTTGCCAATCGCCAGGCTACCGCGAAACGGGCTGCATCGGCCGACCCGTGGCGGCCCACTGATCGTAGAGGGCCCATGCGCGAGGCAAAAGCTGTCTCGCAGCCGCAAAGCGGTCGGCTGCGCCCAGCACAACCACAGTGATGCGGCGAGGCGTAACGATGCTCGTATCCCCCTCCTTGACGACTTGCGCTTCGCGCTGAGCCGAGATGATGATGCAGTCGCCGGCCCGATTGGTCCGTCCAGTCTTTACTCCGTCAATCCCATCAGTCCCCACCAGCTCATTCGTATTACGAAGAAGATATTCCAGATTCTGTCCGCTTCGGCTAAAGGAGATCTTTCGCTCCTTTTGGGAAACGTAGAATCGAAAACCGGCATCCTTCATCGCGTAGGCTGACAGCTTCGCAAGATCCAAAGCCGTGGAATACGGTTGCAAACCATTTCGCGGCTCGAGCCCGTGCGGGTTAACAAAAAGCGTTCGTTCCATGCCAAGCTGCCGTGCCAGGGCATTCATCTGGGACACAAACGCCTCGATTGGTCCCAGATCACTCAGCTCCGGCCCTCCATGCGAGCGAAAATCGGCGCCGACATAAAACGCCAGAATCGAAGCGGCGGTATTATCGGATTGGAGTAACGCCGCGTAGATCAGCGCCCGATAAGTAATCAGATCATTCGGTTGCAGGCCCATCGGATTGACTCCGCCTGCATTGCTCAAGGCCAGCGGCGGGACAACCACCTGTTGCGCGAGATCCGTGTTAGTCTTTGCTGCCCAGTCTAATACGACCTTCGCCGTTGAGATCTTCGTGAGGCTGCCGATCGATCGTTTCGTCTCGCCTTTGTACGATTCGAGCACATGGCCGGTTGTGTGGTCGGCCAGGGCATAAGCGGCGGCGACCTGAGCCAGCGCAGCATGAGAAAGGATCAAGCAAGCCCCGGAGGTGAGAAGGAATCTGGAGGTAGCTAACATTGTCAGAATCGCGCTCAGTTTATTGCGGTTCTCGACTAAGGCAACGCGGAAGTGGGCCGCAGGCGCAGAGCAAATAGCCAATCGCCAATAGGCAAGCGCTTCAGTTTGTCATTTGTAATGTGGCATTTGCCATCGCGCCCCTGGCTATTGGCTATCGGCTATTGGCTATTTGCCCTGCGCCTCCGGCGTTGGCAACCGTGGAGCATTTTCCGGAGTCCACGGATTGCGCCGAAACTCGGACGCCTCAATCTGGTCCGCGTAGGCCTGGCAAAGGTCGATCGCACCCGAGACATCAAACGCAAGATAGGAGGGTGCGAAGGGAACAAGATTACGTCGAGCAAGCTTGAACAAGCGCCGCGCCGGGTAAAGCCTCCGGCCGTCCGTCGGATGGTTAGGGCGTTCAAATTGCTTTTTCAGGTGGACAAAGGCTCCCGCAAGCTGGATGAGGCCCTTGAAGTATCGATGAGAATGCCCGGAGGTCTTCAACCATAGGTGCTCGAGCACGTCATGCGCCTCGTAGTATTTCTGCTCGTTAAAGAGCGAGAAATAGCCGAGATAAAATCTATCGTGCGCAACCATCGATTCATTTCCGGCGCCCTGGATCAGGGCCTGAACTCGTTCCCCTTTTTTCATCGTTGCCTGGAGACTCCCCGTTATAGAAGGGCAATGAGATGCGCGACGCAAGAGGCAAAGCCACGATCACGGTCCTCGGAAAGACTCTAGGGCTTCCATGACATCAGTGGAGATTGTCGCATTTGCTTCGGCCTTTCTCCTGTCTTTGGCCGCCGCATCCGCATTCTTCTCGGGCATGGAAACCGCGCTATTCTCGATCACGCGTCTCCATTTGCGCCGCTGGCGAGAGCGGGATGCCCGAACTGCCGACGAGTTCGAAAGGTTAATGGAGAATCCGCGTGCCGTTCTCAGTGTCCTCCTGCTTACTGATACCCTGATCAACATTCCGCTGATTGTTTTTTCGCTGGCATTCGCCAACTCAGTCTCCGCACCGG
>JBAUZZ010000019.1:0-4913 GCA_049585495.1 Chthoniobacterales bacterium
GCGCAATTCAGGGCCCTGGAATCGCTAGACCACCCCAAGCGCGACGCACAGCGATTACTGACCAATCTCGGCCTTCCTTCAACCCTGGAGGCCTTCGTAGACAACAAATGCCGGATCGAGATCGACATGGCCAAAGCTAAGGTAATGTCCGAGACTGACTTCGATCAGTTTTTCGGCAAGTGGCATAACGACAGTTTCCGAGCAGTTATCCGGGCGCTTGGTCCCGCAGAGACCTGACGCGCTATGCTGACGCTCCCGCAAACGGATCCGTTTACTTCCCAGCGCTTGCGCCTACTTAGCCCAAATTCCGAAATTACCTTGGAGGGCGGCGCTCCGTCGCCGCCGAAGTTCGGAATTTCGGCTTAAAGGAAGAGCTTTTAGCTACGCATCACCGACCGGAAGGCGAGCGAATAAATTGTGAAGCCAGCTGGAAGGCCTCGGTCAGTAGCGCACCCCCGTTTTGATTCGAGCCAAGAAAATTATTTAAGACCGGTTGGGAGCCTGGGCCTCAGTCTGATGATTTCCGGCCGCCTTGCAGATCCTGTTGAGTGCCAGCATTATTCGGATTCTCGATTGAATCGAGTATGGATTGGAAGAGACTCATAGCGTTAGCCTCGTTCTAAGCAGTTCCGGGGATAACGGCAAGTCTTGAGCCTGCATCGCTCCCAAATCCCACCAGAGTAGCATAGGCTTCCAGCCTGTAGGTTCTGGGGAGTGAGCTGATTTCGCTGAAGACAGGCGGGACGCCTATGCTACGTTTGGTCGGATTGGGGAGCGATGCAGGCTGACTGAATCGTTGAATAGTCGGCCCGATAGAATATAATTCGGCTCTTCACCGCCACGATCTCGACGCCATCATGCAGAGCAAAATCCCAATTCCGTTTGCAGACTTCTATACCGGAGTTGCGGTGCTGCTGTTTTTGAGCGCCTCGCCGATCGTGGCGCTGGGTCAGGCGACACCGAACCTGACCTTAAGCCAGACACAATTCAACCCGGCTGTCACTCCCCCGCCGCCTGGCTCGGCTCCCCCTCAAGCTTCAGCAAACTCGTTCGAGCCCGAAATCGAAGCACTAGAGGCGAAGCTTTCCGATCCGCCTCCGAATCCGATTGTCTTCTATGGCAGCTCCTCGATTCGCCTCTGGAAAACGCTGAAACAGGACTTTCCGGGATATCAGGTTCTCAATTGTGGATTCGGTGGATCTCGCCTGACAGATTGTGTGAAGTTTGCCACTCGCCTTGTCCTCCGATTGAAGCCGTCCGCGGTCATCATTTACGTCGGAGACAATGATCTCGCTATCGGAACCCCGCCAGAAAAGGTGTTCAACTCTTTTCAGCAGCTGTTCAAAATACTGCGCTCTGACCTTCCGACCGTGCCGATCGCTGTTCTGTCGGTGAAACCAAGTCCGGCAAGAATGAAGTACTTCGAGAATATTCAGCGCTTTAATGAGATGATAGACGTCTATCTGGAACACAAACCCGAGACGGAGTACATCGATGTCTGCTCGAACATGTTAGGGCCAGATAAGAAGCCTATCTCCTCGCTTTTCGTCAACGATCAGATCCACCTCAGCCCGGCCGGCTACCAAATTCTTCGGAAGGACGTAGGCGATTTCCTGCGGGATGAGCTTTCTAAGGCAAAGACGGCGATGCACTGATGGAGCGGTGGTTCATCCGAGCACGACTGTACCGCAAGCCAGTTCAGAGGAAGCTGTGCAATTTTCAATTAGGATAGTGTATTTGGCACGATGGGTGGGCTAAGTTCCGGCGCAGGAATGTGAGGGTAACGAGGGATACGTGAAAACTATTGGAAAAGCCAACGAGTGGCATGAAATATGCCGCAACAAGGACGTAACGTGACGAAGCGGCTGATCGAACTCGATGTATTGCGTGGCTTGTTGCTCCTGATGATGGTGGTCAATCATTCGCCATCGCCTCTTCGGCGATTGACTGATCAACCGGTTGGATTTTTCTCTACGGCCGAAGGTTTCGTTTTTGTCTCCGCTTTCCTCGCCGGGATGTTATTCCAGAAGCGCTCCGAGAGGTTAGGCTTCGACGCTGCCCGGTCCGCCACCGTCTCCCGAGCCATCAGGATTTACCGGATGCATCTGACTACGGTCCTCTTCGCGTTTTGCGTCGGAAGTTTTTTCCTGGCTCAGCTACCCGGGATGCAAAACATCCTCGATCCGTTCTTGAAGAACCCGCGGACGGCTACCTACGCGTCATTGGCTCTGATTTTCCAACCTCCGCTGATGGATATTTTGCCGATGTACATTCTGTTTTCGCTTCTAACGCCTCTGGCATTCTGGTCGGCGCGTCGGTGGGGTTGGAAAAGCGTATTTTTTGCCAGTGTGGCACTCTGGCTGCTGTCCCAATTCCACGTCAGAGACCTGCTGGTAAGCGCGGCAAAAGGATTCCCTTTTGTGAACTTTGGCCCGTTTGACCTGCTTTCCTGGCAATTGCTCTGGATAGGCGGCCTCATATTCGGGCGTTCTCTTCAGGAGAAAAAACCTGTGCTCCGCCTCACGATCTGGTCGGAGCTCATCCTTCTAGCCCTCGGCATTGGGTTTCTTGTCTGGCGCTGGACTTCGATCTATATCAACGTCGATCCCAGCAAAGATTTTTGGTTCCTGGACAAATGGCACCTTGGACCATTGCGGGTCCTTAACTTCTTCGTCGTAGCGTGGTTCATTTCCAAGCTCTTGCCGGTAGTCAACCGGTGGCGGGGAACCCTCCGACCTCTTAGCCTGGTCGGGCAAAATCTTCTGCCCGTCTTCGCGATTCAGATTTGTCTCTCATTGATCATGGTCGGCTGGTTGGATACCGGCGAAGGCGCGGATTGGCTCTCCACAATTCTTGTTTTGTGCCAGCTTGTCACCGTCTTTCTGGCGGCCTGGTTTTTTGACTGGTGGGCGCGCGCCAAAGTCAATTCCCGGACCCACCCAAGTCCGATACCAGCCACGTAGTGGTGATTGCAGCTCGGACGAGCCTCGCCCGTGTACCTTGCCAGAATGTATCGGCGTAGGGGAAGAATGTATCGGCGTGTCGGCGTATCGGCCCCCTAGCAAACTCCGACACGCTGTGATACTCTTTCGCCTATACCCCCTATCCCCCGGCTATGCCACGTTCGCTACGCCTCCTGCCGATTCTGTTCGCGGCGATCGCTTTCGGCTGGGTTTATCTCACCTCGGAAACTTTCACGAATCCGGAAACCGGTAAAAAGGCGCACGTCGGCCTTTCCGACACGCAGGAACAACAGCTCGGTCTGCAAAGCTTTAGGGAGGTGGTGAGCGAATCGAACCTCGTCCAGTCTGGCCCTGCTTACGAACTCGTGCGCAAAGTGGCAGCACGGCTCATCCGAGTCGTCGATACAGGTTCCAGGCAGTATCAGTGGCAGGTTGCTGTTGTTGAAAATCCGGCGGCTAACGCCTTCTGCCTGCCGGGAGGCAAGATTGTAGTTTACACTGGGATCTTACCGATCACTCAGAATGAGGCGGGGCTCGCCACGGTCATGGGCCATGAGATCGCTCACGCAACCTCGCGGCATGGCGCACAACGTGTTTTCCAGCAGAACGCCATGCAGATCGCGATGATGGGTGTCCAGGGATCAATGGCTGACATGGACTACGGGGCTCGGCAGCAGGTCCTCGGATTGCTCGGCGCCGGCGCCCAGTACGGCGTTCTTTTGCCTTTCAGCCGCAAACACGAACTTGAAGCTGACAGGATCGGCCTCAAGTATATGGCTCGCGCCGGCTACGATCCGCGCGAAGCAATCGCTTTCTGGGAGCGGATGAAGGAGGCAAGCCAGGGTAAAAAACCGCCCGAAATCGCGTCGACCCACCCCGCTGACGAAACCCGAATCCGCCAACTCCAGGAACTGATGCCGGCTGCATTCGAGGAATATCGTAAGGCTACAGGATCTTCCGCCAACGGCTGGGGACAATAAGCGGGGGAGAGGCAGAAGCCGGGAGTCAGAGTTCAGGAGCAAGAATCCAGAATTAAGAATCTAGCTTTTGCTGCGCTCAATCGCCCGAATATATCCCTCCAAGGGCTTGCTGACCTCCTCGAGAAGCGGGCGAAGTTGAGTAACGTCTGCGTAACCTGGGAAAGTTTTCAGTGAGTTTGTAAATTGAGAGCCCGTATCGATGAGCCTTTTGCCATAGGATCAAGTCTTCAAAGGATTTTGCAGTCATACCGTGACAAAAACATGAAACGCCGCGTTACGAAGGGAAATCTATCGCTTGTAGCCCTGGATTCTGAATTCTGGATTCTGGATTCTGAATTCTTACTCCGGACTCCTGGACTTCCGACTCCTGAATTCTAAAAACAGCTCGCCATCTCGCCTGAGCGCCCATAAGTTTTACGGCTCATATGTCTTGGAAACGTGCGCAGATCCATGCTGAGTCGATGCTAGTAAATCTGGGCGTTGCGCCGCAGATCAAGGACCGAAAGGATTTGCGCGGCAAGAAGCTCGTTCTTGTCGATGACGGGACGAATCCTTACCGTACGATGTGCTTCACTGTTGCCGCCAAGATTGTCAAGAGACGCGGCGGCGCTGTCGAAACTGCACAACCGCGTCCGGGCGAGGCTCCGTATGCGAAAATCATATCGATCTCGCAGCCGCCCCAAGCACGGCGCCCACGACCCACCAGCAAAGGGCCTGCTTAGCACGAGGTTGGAACGGCGCTTTGAGCCCGAATTCCGAAATTGACTTGTAGGGCGGCTGGCTCAGCCGCCGGAACTTCGAAATTTGGATTGAATATTCCAAAACGGACCGGTGCAATATTTGGATAGGGGTAGGGACGACCGGTGAGTCGCCCCTCCCTCCGAACCGGACAGGCGGCTCTCCCGCATCCGGCTCTCCAGTTGGTGGTTAACTTTCAAGAAGATCGGCAGGCCACAAGGTGTGCTTGCTT
>JBAUZZ010000020.1:0-5320 GCA_049585495.1 Chthoniobacterales bacterium
TGTTGGCACGCGAATTCGCCCTAGCCCGCAAAAATCACACGGTGGGAGAATCGACGAGCGCATTGCGGGCTCGAAAGCTCTAAAACCGACGCTGGCGCGTCGGTTTTAGAGCCGTTTTAAAATTAGTGATCCAAAACAGACTGTTTTTCAAACTCTTCTCTCTAAAAAGCAGCAGAATGATCCGGCGTAGCCGGAGGAGTCTGCTGCCTGAGCCTGCATCGCTCAAAAATCTCTAAGGATTTGTGAGCGATGCGGGCTAGGGTGAATCAGATGCTTAGCCGGCTTTCCCTCAGAGATTTCCGTTGTTTCCGAAATCTCGATATAGAATTTGACCCGGAAATCACTTGCATCGTCGGCCAGAATGCGACCGGAAAGACATCTCTGCTTGAAGCCGTTGCGGTGCTGATCCAACTGCAATCACCGCGAGCCAGTTCTCTTCGGGAGGCGATTCGATTTGGCGCCAGGGGCCTGGTAGTGGATGGCCACGTGTCCGGGTATCACCTGCAGTTTTATTACGGTGCCACCCGTCGAAAACTTGCCCTCGATGGGGTTGCGCAGCAAATGCCCGACGCGTATCTCGATATCTACCGCGCCGTGTACTTTGGCAACTCTGATATTGAACTTGTGCGCGGCAACGCTGAAGCACGGCGACGATTCCTGGATTTCGCGGGTAGTCAACTCTTCGCGAACTATCGCGAAATACTCCGATCGTATCAAAAGGCACTCCGATCCAGGAACGCATTCTTGAAAATGGTCCCGACCAGGCCCCGCGAAGTAGCCGCCTACGCGAAGCCGCTCTTAAAGTTCGGGCACCAATTGATGGCGCTTCGAGCTTTCCTGGTCGAACGCCTTGAGCCGGGAGTGGTTTCGGCATTTTCCTCGGTGAGTGACCGCGGCGAGGCCGTCACGCTGAAATATCAGCCAGGGGCAACCAACGACTTTGAAAACGAACTGGCGAAAAGTGCGGGCGAAGAACAGCGCTTGAAGACGACTCTGATTGGTCCTCATCGCGATGATTTGCAGATGCTCGTACAGGGTAAACCCGCTGAGCTTTTCGCTTCCGAGGGGCAACAAAGGACGATCGCGATTGCCGTTAAACTCGCGCAAGCACAACTCCTTGAAGCCCGGATAGGCAAACCGCCAATCCTACTGCTCGACGATGTGTTTGGCGAATTGGATCCCGGTGGACGAAATCGGTTGATGGCAAATCTGCCGAAGCGTGGTCAGCGGCTGGTTACGACGACGTCGTTTGACTGGCTCAGCGAGATTCAGCACGGAAGACTCGGTCGCCTCCGAGCAAGCGAAGACGGTGACAGGATTTTGGAAGCAGTCTCATAATTGAATGTTGCGCTGGCTCCCAATCCTGCAGCGATTGCACAAAAAAAGTCGACAGAATCTAGCCCGTATTCTGCTCCTCAGGCGGAATGCGGTTCGCCAGGAGGCTCTCCCTACCACTTGCGTGCCAGGGGACATATCGTCCGGTAGGGCGAAGCTCCTGCTGAGCCGCTGGAACTTCGGGATTTGGGTTTTTTTGGGGATTGCATCCAGGCCAGACGGCTCCACGCCTTTGCCTTGAATCAGAGCGAGCGCTTGATCGCTGGCACGAGCAACCCCCAGAACGATGGACTCTCAGGTTCGACGGAGCGAAGCTCAACGTCCGCGTCAAGAGGGCGCAGGTCCGCACTTCCGCAGCTTGCCAAGGGCCAAGACTTCGTTCTTGTCGCCGACTACGACTCCAAAGACCAGTGTCTGCAACGAAGTGTAAAACAACTCCCTCCGATTATCCCGTTCAGGATACCCGGTCTACTTCTTCCCAATCATCCGGCAACCCGCTTGGCCTGAGCCAGCCTGAGCGCTATTTGTTCTCTGTAGTCAGCTCTTTTTCAGCCTGGACCCAGTCGGCGGTTTCGTCACCCGGGATTCCAAGTCGACGCCGGCGCTCAGCAATAAAATAAGCTCGCAGCTGGATTTGTTCGACAGTCGGATGTCCTGCAGCTTTTTTGCGCGCGCTATTTTTTGCGATCCCTGCCGCGCTCGATTGCTTCCTCTTCGCGCTCGGCTTCGCCGCGGGAATCTCTTCGACCGATCCCGTCGTCGGCGGTGTTATGATCTCGGCTGCTTTCGATCTCCTCGTGTTACGTTTCTCCGCAGTTCCCTTCTTCGGTTTCACATCACCTTCCATTTTTCCACGTACTCCTCGGTTGAGTTTACTGAGTGTTGGCCCAAAGTAGTTCGAATCGCACGCCAGTAAACTGAAAATCCCTCGAAATCATCGCTGATCTTGGAAACTGGATTTTTCCACTTAGATTATCGAAAGCTAAGTCTTTGAGCATGAAGCGGTTCTTCGAGTCACATCCGGTGCCAGTCCTGGTTAAAATCTGCGGCGTGACGAACCAGACCGATGCCGAGGCTGCGATCGAAGCCGGGGCAGATGCGATCGGACTCAATGTCGTGCCAAGATCGAAGCGCTATCTTGACCTGTACCCGGCACGCAGTTGGATTTCAGAGTTGTCTCCAACGGCAGCGAAAATCGTTGTGGCGATGGACCCGACGATCGACCGGGCGCTTCATCTACTGTCGAATGAATGGGTGGACGCTCTCCAATTGCATGGACAGGAATCGCCTGATTTTTGTGCGCTTCTATCTAAGAAGGCGGACAAGCCGTTGGTCAAAGCGGTTCCGGCGATTGATGGCGAAAGCGTTCAGGCGGCGAAGAGTTTTCCGGTGTTCGCGCTTCTGCTTGATAGCAGCGCGGGAATTGGTCTCGGCGGAACCGGCAAGACATTTGATTGGCAGAGATTCGCTGGGATTGACTTTGGGAAACCCCTGATTGTTTCTGGTGGCCTAACCCCGGAAAACGTAGCAGAGGCTGTTCGGGCGCTGAAGCCGCATGCCGTGGACGTCGCGAGCGGTGTCGAATTCGCTCCCGGAAGGAAGGACCGAATCAAGATGCGAGATTTTGTGGCCGCGGCAAAGGGACTGTGATGCTGGTGAGAAGGTTCGCCGGATGGGTATCGGCGTGACGGCGTGATGGCGTATCGGCGTGAACGTTCCTCGGTGGCAGGTCGTCAGCAACACATTCTGATAAACATCGAAATCTTGAAACTGCTTCGCTGCATTCCTAGTTTCTCATCGTTTCTAGCTCGCCGATACGCCGACACGCCCATACAAGAAATATGCCCACTACAATAAAAATTGCTGTACTCCCCGGTGACGGGATTGGCCCGGAAGTCATGGCGGAAGCGCTGAGTGTGCTGCGGGCTTGCGCCGACGCGGAAAAGTTCCAATTGGATCTGAGCGAAGCTCTCGTCGGCGGAGCCGCGATCGATGCTCAGGGCAGCGCGTTGCCCGAGGAGACGCTCCGGCTCTGCGAATCAAGTGATGCGATCTTGTTTGGCTCGGTCGGGGGACCGAAGTGGGAGACCTTGCCGGCGGGCGAACAGCCCGAGCGCGCGGCGTTGCTTCCGCTGCGAAAGCATTTTCATTTGTTTGCCAATCTGCGTCCGGCGATCTGTTTCCCGGAGCTAACTTCGGCTTCGCCATTGCGGCCGGACCTCGTTGCTGGCGGATTTGAGATCCTTTGTGTTCGAGAGCTCACCGGCGGCCTTTACTTTGGCCAACCAAAAATCACCCGGCAAGAGAACGGTGAGACGGTTGCGGTTGACACGATGGTTTACCGGAGCTCCGAAATCGAGCGGATCGCCCGCCTGGCATTCGAGATTGCACGATCGCGAAAGCGCAAATTGGTTTCGGTCGATAAAGCCAACGTGCTCGAAAATAGTCTCCTTTGGCGCTCGATCGTCCGTAGCCTTTCGCAGGCGTATCCCGACGTCGAAGTTTCCCACCTCCTGGTCGATAACGCGGCGATGCAGTTTATTCGAAGTCCGAGAACGTTCGACCTCGTGGTGACCGAGAATTTATTTGGAGATATCCTAAGTGATGAGCTGGCGATGCTGACCGGCTCGATTGGCATGCTGCCGAGCGCGAGTCTGGGTACAGGTTATCGCGGAGAGGTCCGCTTCGGGCTGTATGAGCCCAGTGGAGGCTCTGCACCCGATATCGCAGGGAAAGGAATCGCCAATCCGATCGCCCAAATTCTCTCTGCTGCCATGATGTTGCGCTACTCGTTCGGACTTGAAGCGCTTGCTGCTGAGATCGAGTCGGCGGTACGAAAGACGATCGCAGATGGATACCGGACAAAGGACATCCATTCGGCTGGGTGCAAGCTGGTATCAACCGCGGAGATGGGCGCGGCGATTCGCGCGAACCTTTAGCCCGAATTCCGAAGTTCCGGCGGCTCAGCAGGAGCTTCGTATAGCTAGTCCGGAGTTATTCAGCAGGCTTCGGCGGAGGCCTCTGGCCAAAGCCGGAGCTGAAGCTTGTGAATAACTCCGCCGGGCTGGAAGTGGGCTTGTGAAAAATAAGTTTTCTTTGCCGTTGGGGGTTTATAAATGAGCTACCCAGCGAAGAAGGACGCGCCGGCTGCCCTACCAGTGACCCTTCCGAGGCAAATCGTTGGTAGGGAGAGCCTCCCGGCGAGCCGCATTCCGCGTAAGGAGCAGAATACGAGATAGATTCTGTCGCTTTTTTTCGTGCAATCGCTGCAATTTCGGAGAAGGGCGAGAATTTATTCGAGCCGTTGCGGCAGGTCGTTTCCTGGACGGCTCAAAAAAATTTTCGCCTTCGATTTAGAGTGGCACGGGCGTCCCGCCCGTGAATTCGAAAGAACGGGCGAGACGCCCGTTCTACTATTTGCTCAAACTGCTACGGCCTCCTTGGCCGCCGCAACGGCGTATTCCCGGTTCAGTCGAGAAATAAACGTTGCGCTGATCTCGGCCGGGCAAACTGCTTCACACTCATAGTGATTGGTGCAGTTGCCGAAGCCCAGTTCGTCCATTTTTCGGACCATTCCGAGAACGCGCCGGCTCCGGTCCGGTTGACCCTGGGGAAGTAATCCAAAGTGCGAGACCTTGGCTGCAACAAACAACATCGCCGATGAGTTCGGACACGCCGCGACACAAGCACCGCACCCGATACAAGCCGCAGCCTCCATCGCCAGATCCGCTGCCGTTTTTGCGATCGGTATGGCGTTTGCGTCCGGCGCTGAACCGGTTCGAACCGGTATGTAACCACCGGCCTCGATGACGCGATCGAAAGCGCTGCGGTCGACTACCAGATCCCTCACCATTGGAAAAGCGGCAGCCCGAAACGGCTCCACCCAGATCGTATCTCCGTTCTTAAAGCGTCGCATGTAAAGCTGGCAGGTGGTCTTGGCTCCTCCGGGTCCGTGCGGGATGCCGTTGATCACCAGCGAACACAT
>JBAUZZ010000021.1:0-7530 GCA_049585495.1 Chthoniobacterales bacterium
CTCCTGCGAGAGCCGTTACCGGAGCTCACTGCAGCGCCGTCTTCGCAGCGTCGGCAAACTCCTTCAATAGTCCGGCAGGATCAGCTGCGCGCATCAAAGCTTCGCCGACTAGAGCTGCATCAACTCCAGCGGACACCACGCGCCGGATATCCTCCTTCGAGCGTATCCCGCTTTCACTTACCACGGTGCAGGTCTCTGGAATCAACGGCGCCAGCTCGTCTGTCACCGAGAGATCAAGTTCAAATGTGGCGAGATTACGATTATTGATCCCAATGAAAGAAGCCCCAGCCTCAAGGGCTCGCTCGAGTTCCGTTGCATCGTGGACCTCAACCAAATAATCGATTGCAAGCTTTTCCGAGACCGAGATCAGACGCTTAAGATCCTGGTCGCTGAGTGCCGCCACAATAAGGAGGATCGCGTCGGCGCCAGCCAGCGCCGCTTGGTAGATTTGTACCTCGTGGAGCGTAAAGTCCTTGCGGAGCAGCGGGCGCGGGATTCGCGTACGAATCAGAGCCAGATAGTCGAGATGCCCGAGAAAGAACTTCTCGTCTGTCAGCACCGAGATACAGTTAGCCCCCGCTCGATCGTAGAAGGACGCGGTCCGGACAGGATCGAAGTCCGGCGCAATAATTCCTGCCGAAGGAGAAGCCCGTTTGACCTCTCCGATAAATCCAAACGATTCGGCCTCCAACGCTTTCCGGAACCCACGAAAGGCTCGTTGTTCAGCGGCCCTTTTTCCCCAATCTTCGGTGTGAGCAAGCCAAGGTTTAATTTCTTCGCGCTTGTGCGCAACAATTTCATCGAGCCGGCTCATATGCTACGAGTTTATTACATCATGGAGCGAAAAATTTCTCGGCAAAAAACTACTTGATTCCTGCGCCCTCCCGCGCGTGATTCGGATTCAATTTAACCGAAATTCCGAACTTGGTTTGTAGCACGGGTGGCGCACCCGTCGAAATTTCGGAATCTGGGGTTAATTCAGGTGCGGGTGTAGCTCAGTTGGTAGAGCACTTCCTTGCCAAGGAAGATGTCGCGAGTTCGAGCCTCGTCACCCGCTCCATCTTCTTCTTCCCTCCTAAGCTTCTTTCTCCTTGGTGTTTAAGCACTTACGAGGTAGTCAAGTCTCGTCACCTGCTGATAAATCCATGGGGGCTTAACCCAAAAAGATAGTGCAGATAGTCTCAATATGGTAGAGTTTTCGTCGATTTTGGGTAGACCGCTTCCTTGCCATTTGGTTGGAGAGGATATAAGATTGAATCAATGAAAATCAAAGGTATCTACCGAATGCCAGGATCTAGGTACCTCTGGTATCGCTGGCTAGGACACGACGGAAAGCGTAGGGCCGTCCAGTCTCAAGACCGATGACTTGTCGGAAGCGATCAAGGCAGCGAGGCGCATTCAGGATGGGGAATTGATCATGCGCTGGGAGCATCCAGAACCGGCCAAGACGGCGGCGACGAAATTGGTAGAGTCTTACCTCACCATGGCTCAGGAACGCGACAAAAAGCCCATGCGCCGTGAGGTGGCCAAGACGGCGGGATATATCCTGCGTAAGTACCTCGTCGATATGGAAATACAGGACGTTACTCAGATCACCAGGGGATCTATCAAGGAGTGGGTGACGATGCTGAAGAACAAGGAAGATGCCTCGAAAGACACGGTCCACAAATACGCCCGGACCCTAAAGACTTTCGTCAAATATCTGGTGAGCACGAAACTCGTAGGGAAGAACCTGCTTGATGATTTTGACGTTCCAGAACCCGGGGCAGTAGGTAGGAAGAACTGGCTGAAAGTAAAAGAGGTGCAGCGGGTCATTGGAGAGGTGAAGGACGACGATACTCTCCGTTTCGTTCTGTTCTCTGGGTTCCATGCGGGTCTCAGAAAGAATGAGATAGCGAATGCTAAAGTTGGCTGGTTCGATCTGGAAGCTAAACTCGTGCATATCCAGAACGACCCAAAGAGTGGTTTTATCTTAAAGGATAAGGACAACCGGTCAGTTCCCCTTACGAATAACTTCTCTCAGTTCCTTCATGGTTTTCTCGCCAACAGGAAGCGGAACGATTACGCCATTGCCCCAGCGAAGTCTCAGGGCACGTGGCGTTACCGATATGACTTCAGCCGTGCATGGAAAACGCATATGAAACGCTGTGGCGTCACTTGTACAATCCACGATTCCAGACGGTCGTTCGCCTCGAACCTTGTCTCCGCCGGTGAGTCTATCTACATTGTTGCGCGGTGGCTCGGAGATGGAGTTCAAGTGGTTGAGAGGTCCTATGGCCATCTGGCACCATCGGCGGGAAACATCAACCGACTGGCTTAGGGCTCTTTCGAACGATCCCTGAGACTGTGGCTGCTCAAGCACCAAGGCCTTCTGTGTCGGATGATATATACACTGGTTGGAGGATAAGAGCAGTGCGAGAGGCATGGGATCTACGCCGCCAGCCTGGCTCTCGGTCATGCTAACATCGGGATTACGGCACGCTACTACCTCGATAAAAAGAGCCGAGCCACCGTTGGCTTAGGCCATCTTCTGGCGGCTCCAGACAACGTAGTCAAAATAGACAATGCACAACACTTTGCCATTTGTCTTTGGTCGTACGGTCTGGGTAAGCACGAAGATCTCCTGAATCTTGAGCACCTGATGCCCTGTCGGTTCTTGCCGTTGCCTGCTAGGCCAGAGTCTTACAGCGTGTCTGCTTCTGGCGTCTCTTACACTCTCCTGTAGTGACTTTGCTCTGTCCTAGTGTAATGCTTGCGTCTAGACGAAACAACGCGAGGTATCACACCATGGATGACGGCGATATGCTCGAATTGAAATATCAGGTAGGCCGACACGAAAGCGACCTAGACCAGGAGCCCGAAAACGCCAGAGCGCGATCGGTAAAATCGTGTGCCAGTAAAAGCCGATCAGGTTCTTTCTGATGTTAAAATAGATTGGGGGTTCCCAAACGGCAGTAATCCCGACAACAACCCTAAAGATCAGCACAGCGGCGAATGCTGCAGCGGCGAACGATAAAAACACGCACAGGGCGTAGCGAACGATGGATTTCATTGCCGAAGTCGCCGCTGCTTCTTCAGAAACGCCTTGGATGCATAACCCATCGTCGCGATTAGGAATCGTAATCTCCTGGAAAGCAAACTAGATGCCATAAGCTAAAGGTACTCCAGTTCCGCGCCGTCAACGTCGGTCGGCGTAGAATCCCCTGAATCTTGAGCACCTGACGCCCTGTCGGTTCTTGCTTCTTTGAGTTGGACTTAAAGACGGTACCAGTCCGGGTCCGACGAGCCCTCGCTGCTTCGTTGGGCGTTCCTGCGCGACGAAATTAAAGCCTTAATATCTCTCTCGACCTTTGGTGGTAGCGGTACCTCGCGGGAACGTGCGATTAAAATGCAAAAGAGACCGCATAGAGCAAGCGGTGTCATAACCCAAAAGCCTCCCGCAAGAAACGCCATCCAACCGTAGTCGCGGCTGCTCCATGTCCATTCCCAGAGAAGGTAGGTCAGCGCAGCGCATATGAGCCCGATCGACAAATATTTAATCCTTTGCAGGTCGACCAACCAAGGATGCTCTAGCCGCCAGTGTTCGGCTTCTGCCGCGAACTGTCGGTTCTCCTCCTCTTTTTCTGCTGCGATGCGTCTCCGTTCGAGCCGTTCTCGCTCGTACCGCTCTTTGGCCAACTGTGCGGGTTCAGCTTTCGCAGCCTGAATTTGCTCCCACTCGCCACGATAGATTTGCTCTTTGATTGCCCTGTCCTTGGTCGCATGAGCAGCACGGTGCTGTGCGGGCGAAAGTGCGACGAGATGTCGAGGGTTCATACAAGCCGAGTTCTCGCATTTACGATGGACGTGGAAGCCAGCCGGTACATCGCCGTTGCGTAGCTCGTACATGACGCGATAGGCTTTTTCGCCGCGGAAGACCGGGCGCAAGCTCCCATCATGGTCGCCCGCCCAGAGCCAGCACGCCGTCGTGCTTCCCGGCACAACGAGTCGGAGGAATTCTTTCTTGGTATGTTCCGGCAGGTTCAACATTGGGTAAGCGATTGATCCGTCGGGAACCGCAGGGAGTTTAAGCATCGGGCCTCAGATCCCAAAACCCCGCTTTACCCGCCGCCTCAAAAGTAAAGCAACCGCCGAATCTTTTCGAGAGCGCGCGTTCAGCGGCCCGCTCTCGAAAGCTGATGAGCCAGGGCTCTTTTCTTTGTAACGCTCTGTTTGGCCCATGCGTCCCCAACGTTTGTAGGGAGGTTCAGTTGCCTCTCCCCACGCACAAGTTGAACGCAGCCCCTGGCTCGCCTGCGCGGGTCAGGGGTCTCTTCGTTTCGCTGCATGGAGATCGCCAACGGCTGCCAGAATTCGGCCAAAGAACGCCGGTTTTGCGCGATAGCGTCCAGCTACCGGTCGTTGCGATGCTTTCGATCGTCCTCGCTGGCGTCTGAAAGTGTGCGCTTGGTTGCCCTGTCCAAGGTCCGCGTTTGTCGCTTTCTGGGATCCACCCAGGTGAATTTTAGACGCCTAAGACAAAGCTTGCCCCTAGATCCCTCAGCATCGTGAAGGTATCTATGTAAGGGACCCCAAACTGCCGGCAAATATTGGGCAGCGGGACTCTGCTTTTTGCATCGGCATTATGCACTTCAAGCGTGACGAGAACATGGTCCGTGCGGGTTTGTGTGTAAGCAGCCAACCATCCATCGGCCACTCGCGCAAATTCTGCCTTTGCCGGCCGGTTGAACTGACTTTCCCCTTGCACCCACTGCACAATAGCAGCAAAAGTTTGTGCAACGGTCGGGTTCTGGGTAGATGCAAAAAAGGAAGAGGGTACGGAATCATCGACCCATTCGGACAGTTCGTCTCCTTCCACTATCTCGGCGCGGACTCTGTCTATACTGAGGACACGTCCAGCTTGATGCTGTCGCAGCAAGCATTCCCAAAATCCTGGGCAGATCAAAAACCCATAGTAGCCTCGATGCGCTGCTATGAGCACGTTGGAATCGATGACGTAGACGAGATTCGGAGGGTTCATCTCGACTGGAAGCCAAGCTTCTCTGCAAAGCGTTCAAAGGTGACGCCATACAAACCCGTCAAATTGTAGGCTTCCCGATAAGGCAATCTGCCTTCGCGAGTGGCCCGGACGACTGCCGATCCGAAGCGCTGTCCGACCCGCAAATTCTGTGTCGCCCAAAAATTTCCACCCCCACTTCGACCGCGCTGGCGCCGCTCGTCTTCCTGGTAAGCTCGGTAGAAAGCAAAAAAGCCCTCCCTACTAGCCAAACCAGTATCTAGCGCCCGGCGGGCTGCGACAACAGAGCTAACCTTAAATCTTCGAGCCAGAAATTGATACGGCTCCTCATCGATTTGCGCACGGTGCCAAATCGCCCTCAACTCGTGCGCAGGAACAAGGAACTCCGCCGCTACGGCGTTACACCATCGCTCCACGTCACTAGAAACGGGTTGAAAGGCTTCGTCGAAGTTTTAGACACCGTCCACTCCGAGCCACAGATGCGCGAGCTCGTGCACGAGGGTAAACATCTGCGCCGCTTTAAAGTCCGACCCGTTAATAAAGATAAGAGGCGCGTAACTGTCGCTGATCGCGAATCCGCGAAACTCGGCGGGGTCAAGCTTTCGATGGGTGTTATTGCCAACTATTCCATTAATAACAATCAACGCGCCGATTTCTTCGATTTTCTCGCGTAGACGCACCAGAGCTTCCGTCCAGGTTCCTGCTTGGGCCGCCCAGCCCTCCGTTTGCCCCAAGGTTCGTCGCATTCCTTGCGCTACCAGGACCGTGCTGTCGCGGACAGACAGCACTCCCGACCCAATCAAGGGTTGGTTCACCCTCTTCGCCCAAGAATTCTCGCAACCAAGCTTGGCGCCGCTGCATTAAGAGAACGGTCTCCAACAAATCAGGGCTTGGTCGCAGCAACGGGGCATCTCCAACGGTTCGGAGATCAGGAATGGGTAAATTATCTTCGGGCGGCTCCTTTAAGAACAGATATCCGAAAGGCGTATGCGTTTTCTTCGCAAGCAACTCCGCCTTCGCGAAGGGGAGCTCACCGTTTGTTTCCCACTCGGTCAGCCGTTCGGCATTGATTCCGAGCTTCTTAGCCAGAGCAGATTCGTCCAACCCGGCCCGCTCGCGAGCCCATCGCAAAACTTGAGGCTGGAGATTGAGATTCATCGTTTCGGCAACTCGAGATTCGTCTCTTACAGTAGGCAATCTCAACCAGCCAGCAAAACTTCACACGTGCTAATGAGTCCGCGTGAATCATGAATGATCGTCATTCCTGGAATGACAAAGATCGGAACTCCTGCCAGCATTCCGGATCAATGCCCAAGAAACGCTCTAGGCGTCGTTGCGCTCACAACCAAATCCAGATCCGATTGTTCACGCTCTATTCGCGTCTTCTCACGCATACTCCACTAGCAACTTCGCCTCAGATTCGGCAACTGCTCCTCGGCAGCCAGTCGCGCTTCCCGGGCCTTGCGCTCCGCTATTCCATCACCATAGGCATTTTCGCTGAATCGCGCCTCTGCCGTTTCTTCCCAAAACAAGTCAATAAGCTTATTTCCTGAGAGCCAATTGCTACAATTTCATTGCTTATGTGTTTGGCATGGCGATTTATCTGAAAAGTGTGCTGTTTTTGCCGAATTCATTTTCAGAGATGGATCTGAACGACTTGTGGGGGGCCGATGACCCGGCCCGAATCGATTACGCAAGGTTACGCAGGCACAGACTCCAACTCGTCTTGTGCGCTTCGCTCCTTTTATTGTGCGGGACACAGGTCTTCTCTCAACCACCGTCCGACAGCGCGGCGGATCTCGCAAAATATGCGATGAAACTGCGCGAAAGCACGTTGGTCAGGACAGAGCCGAAGATTGCGAGAACGCTGGCCAACAACAGGCTCCAGATTTCTGATCTGAGTAACGAACCCGTCTCAGCTATTAGCGTAAGAAATAGTCGCGGAACCGGATCGAGCGATTACACCTGGAAATTCAGAATTGCGACCACCGTATTTTGGATAGGCGAACAAGCGTCCCCCAGCAACCCCGTGTCGAATGAGAAGAGCGCGTGGGATAGCAGTTGGATTTCTAGTTACGGCGGCACGGATACTCCGATTTCGGAAGAACGATTGAAATTTGCGCCGGCAAGTTTTATTCCGCGGCAAAATCCGTTCTACGTCGCGCTTCCATACAACGACGTCGATGATGATCACCATACCAAACCCGAAGCCGCGCAGGTAATACCATGGTACCAAAATTCCTTCGTGCGAGATGGGCAATCCGTTTGCAAGGGCCGCTGGGTAGAGATCAGGCATGGTAACAAAGTATGCTACGCGCAGTGGGAGGATGTCGGCCCGTTTCAGACGGATCACTGGCAATATGTGTTCGGAGATGAACGTCCCAGACCAAACGGAAACCGAGACGCTGGGCTGGACGTGTCTCCGGCGGTCCGCGACTATCTGGGCCTCGACAACATCGATTTTTGTGACTGGAAATTTGTGGACTTCAATCATGTGCTATCCGGTCCCTGGG
>JBAUZZ010000022.1:0-15528 GCA_049585495.1 Chthoniobacterales bacterium
GCTCGTCGAGCAGCAGGATCTTGATGTTCTCCTGCCGGACCGCGCGAGCGACGGCGAAGGCCTGCCGCTGGCCGCCGGACAGCATCGCCACCGGTGTGTCGACGGAAGGAATGTCGACTCCGATGTCGTCCAGAAACCGGCTCGCGGCGGCGCGCATCGCCCGGTTGCCGAGAAACCGGAACCAGCCGCCCCGGGTGTATTCGCGGTTGAGAAACAGATTGTGGTACACGCTCAGCTCGTCAACCAGCGCCAGATCCTGGAACACTGTCTCGATGCCGTGCTGGCGTGCGTGCTGCACAGAACGGAACCTGACCTCCTCGCCCTCAAGATAGATGCGCCCACCGTCCGGCCTGTACAGGCCCGTCAAGATCTTGACCAGCGTAGACTTGCCGGCGCCGTTGTCGCCGACCAGCCACAGAACCTCGCCCCGCTGTAGATGCAAGTCGACGTTCCGCAACGCGACCACGGGACCGAAGCTCATCGAGATCTGCTCAGTCCGCAACACGTCCTCGACGCCGGCCCGCGCGTTGGTCCCGCCAGGGCGTGTCAAGCCCGCGAAGATACGGACAAGAACTGCGAGTCTCTGCGGTCTCAGCACTCAGGAAACGACTTCTTTGACCCACGACTGTGTAGATGCACATCTCCCGATGCGTTTCGGATTGCCAGGATGTCAACTGCGCTAGTAGTGTCTGACTCATGGCTGCTCGTCATCGGAAGGAAAGCGAATGGGAAACGGCAAAAAAGCGGTGCCGGCTTAACGATGAGGAATGCAAATGGCCAAGCAGTTGGGCATCGGGCCGCGTAGCCTGATTAAGAATATTCCGTCACCAGGCCAGCGGTGGAAGCGGCCCGTGAAAGAATGGGTACGACACCTCTACGCGAAGAAATTTGGAAAGCAAAACGCGCATCGAGACGCGACGAAGACATCTCCGGCCCTTCGGGATGACAACGGTACACCTTCGCGGGCCCTGATGACGAAACCAGAATTGGGTTTAGTTGATCCGAACTCGGACATCGACATCCCCTTCTGAGAGACCCCGCCTCGGCGGGATGAGCGTGCACAGAACTCATAACCGGATCGCAGTGACCCTTCGAAATGCACACAACGGTGCAGTTACGGAATCGCGTGATGGACGCCGACAGCCACCAAAGGGCTTACTCAGAACATTAATAAAGCTTGTATAAATCTTTGGCTGGTAGAATACCTGCCCCTTTCCCTGGATTCGGCTCGCCAGGAGGCTCGCCCTACCGATGACGTGGCACGGAAGCGTCGCCGCTAGGCTTGCCTCGCCGCAGGCGGGAGAGTTGACCCGACCCAGTTGGGGCTTCCGTGTTTGGATAGGGGCGTTTTTCCGAAACGACTGTGTCCGGCGAAGCCGGATGAGCCTGCCTCGCTCGCAAATCTCAAGGATTTGGGAGCGATGCAGGCTAGCTACAACAGCATGAACGCCGCCCCCATCACGACGGTAGGGAAAACAGCCCACAGAAATAACTTCAGCGCTGAAATCCCCTCGTCGCCGAAGCGGGAAACTAGAATCGATTGACCGGCGGGATTGGGGGCATTGGCAATGACGGTCAGGCCGCCACCGGCTACCGCTCCGGCAACAACGGCGTGTTTGAGGCTATCCGAAAGCCCAGGGACCAGCGACGCCAGGTAAGTGATGGCCGCGTTGTCGTTCAACGCGGTGAGCAGGGTCGAGCCAATCACCATTGGCCATTTGGAACAAGCCCGCAGCACGGGCTCGATCCACCATTGCTGCAACCGGCCATGAATCACCAGAGCCAGAAGGAAAAATCCAACCAGCATGGGGCCGCGAAGCGAGGTGACGATCTGATGACGCCGGGTAGCTTCGACAAACGCGAGGAAGAAAAGGAAGCCGATAACCACCAGGAGCGCGTAATGCGACACGAGAACCACCCAGGCGATGAAAAGCAAATGGATCACTGTGATGCCGTTCGGAATCGGACGATCTTGGACTTCAGAAGTTGCCGCTCTCGGACGGAGCACTGAAAAATCGCGGCGGAAAAGCAGATAGTAGATCACATTGACCAGGATGATACCGAGCACGGCTTTCCAACCGAAGTTCATGAACATATGGGATATGCCCCAATCCCATTGGCTCGCTACCATCACGATCGGAGGTGCGGCAAAGTGGGTTAACGTCCCGCCCACAGAAATGTTTACGAACAGGAGGGCCAAGGTTGCGTAACGCAGTGCTTGTCCCGGATGCAGGTCATAAAATCTCCGCCGTAGCAGGAGCGCGCAGATCGTCATTGCGGCAGGTTCGGTAATAAAAGATCCGAGGAGCGGCCCAACGGTCAGAATAACGAACCACCAAGCCGCCGTTGTTGACCCCGCGAGGCTGGCCACCCTGGCGAGACAGATCTCTGCCAAGCGCAAGATCGGACGGGAGCTGGCTATCGCCATGACGACAACCACGAAAACCGGCTCCGTGGCATCGATGGTTGCAGCGTAGCCTGTCAAGGTATTCCACCCCTTAATGACCAGGATTGTAAGCGCCAGGGGCACAAGCCAAATCCCAAACACCACTTCGACCTCGCCGAGAAAATGAAAAAGCTGGGCGCGAAACTGGAGTCGGTCTCTGATCCGAAAAACCTGCTTGTCATCCGTGGCGCCTTTTTCCTGCTCCTCCAGCGCATGGAATTCACGGTCCAGGCGGTGAGCAATCTGCATGAATCTGGAGGCTAGAAATGTGTGGATGATTGCTGCCAGGAAAATCAGGGTTCCCACGATATTGAACCATTCAGCTTGAATCCGGTGAGCAAGTTTTGCCGGGACATCGGTCGTCTGTTCGTCGTGGTATTCTTCCAAGGGCTTCGGAAAATCGGGCTTGTTGCTGCTTGCTCCCTGAGGCGCGGCACGTCCCGCTTCGATTTGGCCAATCGACAAAATAAACAGCATCAGGAGCACGGCTGAATCCAGGCGTGATGGTAGGGCGAACTTCATGTGAGCCGCTTTACGATGGTTGGAAACCAGCTCGCATTATTTCTACTACGATCATGGCTGTCCACCATAAGTCGGCGTAGGTAAAAGCTCTGGCTTTTACGCCCAATTTTTGTAGGGCGGCTGGCTCAGCCGCCCGGCAAGCACGGCGGCTCGGATAAACTTTGCCCTACCAGCGCCGGCGGCGAGCCGGCTTTACGGAAACCGCGCAGGCCTTGTAGCCCGGCTGGCGCGAATAGGGATCAAACGACGGGAAGGTGAGTTGATTGGCTGTCGCGTAGTGCATGGGGATGAAGACCTGTCCAGCCTGGACCGTACTGGTGATGAAGGCGGTCGCAGTTACCTGGCCTCTACGCGATGCCACCTGCACGGTCTCATTCGCGCCGATCCTGAGCCGTCCAGCATCCAGCGGATTGATCTCCACGTATATTTTCTCGGGATACAGTTTCCGGAGGACACCGGATTTTCCTGTCCGCGTCTGAGTGTGCCACTGCGACGATGTGCCACGGCCGGTCAGCAGCGTGAAAGGATATTCTGAGTCGGGCGCCTCTGGCAACCCGCGCGGAGCCTCAAACAGGAATCTCGCTTTCCCGTCGGCGTAGTGGAAAACTCCGTCTTCGAACAGACGTCGCTCCTCCGCGAACGGAAGTGCTTCCTTATCGGCGCCCTGACCTGGCAGGGCGGACTTCGGCGAGCTCAGTCGAGTCGCTGGCTCAGCCGCCGCGGGCATTCGCCCTTCCGGTAACGGCCATTGGACGCCGCGGGCATGGTCGATCATCTGATAGTCCCGTATGCCGGTGAAATCGCATGGCTGGCCCCGTGAAAGCTCTTTCAAAATTTGAAACACTGCTTCCGGCGAAGACCAGCCTTTGAACATCTCGCCACTACCCCAGTATTGGGCGATCAATTTGAAAATGTTGAAATCCGACAACGCCTGACCCGGGGGGCGCGAGACCTTTTTGACTAGCCCAATCCGTCGCTCGGAATTGATAAATGTTCCCGTCTTCTCACCCCAAGCCGCAGCCGGTAAAATGAGATCCGCGCGCTGGGCCGTCTCCGTGGTGTGATACATGTCCTGCACGACGAGGAAATCGAGCTTCTGCGTGATCTCATTGAACGCGCCCTGATTGATCCACGAGTGCGACGAATTCGTAGCGACGACCCAGAGCGCCTTGACCTTGTCTTTAGATATTCCCTCGACAATCTCGTCGTAAGCCCAGCCGTTTCGATTCGGGACCCGCTCAGCGTCAATACGGAGTACCTCTGCGATTTTCGCACGACGTTGCGCATTCGAAAAATCATGGCCGCCCAGGAGGTTCGTCGTATTCGAAAACAATCGGGACCCCATCGCATTGCATTGGCCGGTGATGGAGTTCGCGCCGGTCCCCGGTCTGCCGATGTTGCCGGTCATCAGCGCGAGATTGATGATCGCCTGCGCGGTGCGCGTGGCTTCGTGTCCCTGATTCACCCCCATCGTCCACCAGAAAGATACTCGCTTGCCACGATGGAGCGTCTCCGCAAATCGCCAAAGCTGCGCCACGCTCAACCCCGTCGCTGTACTTACCGCGTCCGCCGTAAAACGCGGAACAAAGTCTGCAAACTCCTTAAAGCCGGTGGTGTGCCTGGCTATATACTCCCGATCGATCCACCCTCGTGCGATCAGGAGGTTCGCCAGGCCGTAAAACAAGGCTAGATCGGATTTCGGCTTAATAGCATAGTGTTGCGTCGCGGCCATAGCCGTCTCGGTCTTCCGCGGATCGACCACGATGATCTCGGGATGATGCTTGTTCCGACAAACCCGCTGCCACATGATCGGATGCGCGATGCAGAGGTTTGAGCCAATTAGAACCAGGGTGTCGGATTCCTCGAAATCCTTGTACGTGTAAGGCGGCGCGTCGAATCCGAGGGACTCTTTGTAAGCCGTTGCAGCCGTCGCCATGCACTGACGCGTGTTGCCGTCTCCATGAACTATCCCGAGACCAAACTTGGCCAGTGCGCCAAGGAGCGCCAATTCCTCGGTGCAGACCTGACCCGTGCCCAGCCACGCGATCGCATCCTCGCCATATTCATTTTGAATGGCCTTCAATCGGAGCGTGAAGACCTGTAGCGCTGTGTCCCAGTCGACCGGTTTGAGTCGTCCATTCGCGTCGCGCAGGTAAGGCGTCTTTGCCCGATCAGGTGCCCGCAAAGGCGTAAGCGCTTCCCAGCCCTTCGGGCAAGCCATACCAAGATTGACCGGATAGTCGGCGGTCGGGCTCAGATTAATAGCCTGCCCCTCTTTCAGGTGAATTTGCAGGCTGCAGCCGGTCGAACAAAAGCCGCACACCATGTCGGTGGCATCGTCGGGCCGGAGCCGAGCGGGCACTCTGCCCAGCCCGAAATCGCCAGGCTGCAAGACCAGATCCTGGGTGAACTTGCCGTTCCACTGGCGGATCAATGATTCAGCTTTCCGGGCCAGCGAATTGACCCGCAGTCTCGCCATCGCCTTTCTCATGATGCAATCCCACCTGGCATTTTCGACGGAACTACGGCAGCGAAAAACAAGTAGCGCTCGAGCAATTCCCTCAGCAGCGAAAGGGTAAGAATCCCAGCGCCGATAGCAGGTAGAGAACTGCCAGACAACGCCAGAACCGGCAAAACAATACCGCCCAGCGCCCCACAAACGAACCGCGCGATCGTCGCGCTTTTCAATTCGCCGGACATCAGGAGCGCGGTACGCCTCATATTCGTTCCCATCCCGTCGCTGAGATGGCCGAACACCGCCAATTCCCACAGCAATTTTGCCGTCATCGCCACGACCAGAAACTGGCAGAGCAGCGATGTGACGTGATGAAACGCCAGCTGAGCAAGAATGTCCGGCACGAGCACCGACTGCGCGGTCATTGTAAATAAAATGGTTGCAGGACCGAGCAGCAGAGTTGTTCCAAAGAATTTTGGGGTCGTCATTCTGGTCCGCCAAAACATCCGCCGGGTGTCTCGGTAAATCATCGTCGAGCAATACACCCCAGCCAGACCGGTCAGAGTCGCACCGATTCCAAGCACATTCTCGAGCGCCGGAGAGGGCAATCCGCCAAACGGCGCTCTGCTCATAAGACGGCTTATGCCGGGGAGCCAGCTGGAAGCGGTATGGATCAGAGCGAGCGTTACGAATAACCCGAACACAATGATCTCGCGACTCAGCCAGGACGTGCGCCACCCGACGACTGCGCGCCAGGCATAAAGCGGCCGCCCCAGATGGAGTGTGGATAGCCCGAGCGCGAGGAAGCCGAGCAGCAGCGCGACCAACGAATGAAACGGCGTGAGCGTGCGCATGAGTTCGGCCGGAAAGAGCAGCAGCCGCAAAATCGTGTCCGTGCCAAGGGTGCCCACCGATAGTTGAGTGAGTACCAGCATCAATATCAGGGGCGGATGCCAGTGCTCGGGCTTGCTCTTGAAAAAATCTCCGGGCAGCACTTTGCCGGCCAGGTTCTTGCTCGTACGGTACTGCGTTGTCGGCCCTGTGTAATCCGGGTCGGGGGCGCCTGGAAGGAAGCCGACCTTCCCTTCCCAGTCCCGCGCGAATTGCTGTTTATCAACAATCGTGATCCGAATCGCTTCATTGGGACAGGCCTGGACACAAGCTGGCGCTTCTCCCACGGCGAGCCGGCTCGAGCACATGTCGCACTTGCGGACAATTCCCCGTTTCTTCGAATATTTCGTGCACGTCGTATGGACATTTCCAGATACAATATTGGCAGCCGATGCACTGGTCATCGAGATGTCGCACGTGACCGGATCTTTATCGTAGGCTTTGACTGGACAGCCGTTCAGGCAGGCCGGATCCGCGCAGTGATGACACGCCGTCGTTACTGACTGCTGGATCGGCTCCAGCAGTGTTCCGCCAAAGAGCGCCCCAACATCGCGCCAGGTCTCCTCGTCATCGAGTCCATTCAGATTGTGGCAGGCGGTCACGCACGCTTTGCACCCGGTGCACGCATCAAGATCAACCGCGAAGGCATACTGTTCGCCGTGTCGTGGCGACGAAAGCGGGACCAGGTCGCGGTAGTACTTCGCCTGCGCCGGCAGCTCATTCTGCTCGTGTTTGCGGGAAAATCTCGCGACCGGGGTGAGCAACTGTTGCTCATAAAGCAAATCGTCGATGAGCGCCCGGTGGACGCCGGGCTCAGGGATTCTTGCGGACATTTTGAAATTGCAGGTTGAGAAAATGAGAATGGAGGCGTCTAATCCTTGGCAGATCAGTAGACATCGCGCTGATAACGCTTGTCGGTTTTTAGTTTTTGGACGTACTCCCTCGCGCCGGCTTCGGAATGTCCACCCGCGGTCCTCACGATGGCATGGAGCGCGTCCTCGACATCTTTGGCCATGCGGTTTGCGTCACCGCAAACATAAAAGTGAGCGCCCTGCTCGAGCCAGTTCCATAACTCGGTCGCGTTCTCCAGCATCCGGTTCTGGACATAGATCTTGAAATCCTGGTCGCGGGAGAAAGCCGTATCCAGCCGAGTTAAGACGCCCTCCCGCTGGAGCATCTCCAGTTCGTCTTTGTAAAAGAAATCGCAGCGCGATTTCTGCGCCCCGAAGAACAGCCAGTTGCCCCCTTTGGCCCCAATGGCTCGGCGCTCTTCCAGAAATGCCCGAAACGGCGCAATGCCGGTGCCGGGGCCAACCATGATGATGGGCAGATCGCCGTTTTGCGGCAGGCGGAAATGCTTGGAGGACTGAATGAAAACCGGTATCGGCGTATCCTGGCCCACGCGCTCGGCCAAAAAATTCGAGCAGACACCCAGGCGCCTCCGGCTATGAATTTCGTAACGCAAGGTGTCGACCGTCAGATGCACCTGCTCCGGGTGCGCCTTGAGACTCGACGCAATCGAATACAGGCGCGGCTGAAGCTTTTTCAGGAGGCTGACGAACTCCCTCGGGGTAAATTTCACTCCCGGCGACTCGTTGAGAAAATCAATGATCTCACGACCCCATAAAAACTTGTCGAGTTCGGTGCGCACGTCCGCACTGATCAAGTCCTTGAGATATTGATCAGCCGCGTCGTGTTCAGCCATCGCATTCAAAAATTCGCGGTGCGGCGCCCGGATATGATACTCGCGCAAAAGCGCCAAACGAATTGGCATTTTGCCACCCTCTGCGCCGTTGACCTCCTCTTCGCCGTCAAAACCTAGTGCCTGCAAAATCTCCTCTACCAATTCAGGCGAATTTGTCGGCATGATCCCGAGCGCATCGCCCACTTCGTATTTGAGCCCGGACTCTTTCAGGCAAATTTCATAGTGCCGGGTACCTTTTTCCGACCCTTCACCAGTGAGCCGGCGGTTGACGAGCAGCCTGGCCGGAAACGGATTTTTTCGTGAGTAGCCAGTGGGTTCTTCGACGACTCGGGCCGGCTGCGGTGTCGAGGCTGCTGTAGTGCCGTTGCCCGGGACAGCGACCGAGCCGTTAAGCTGCAGCGCACCTCCTTGCAAAAACACTTTTCCCAGCGCTTCAAGGATGCCGCTCTGCCAGCGTGCCGCTGGATCGTCGTAGTCGACATTGCAATCGATCCGCTCGAAAATCCGTTTCGCACCTAGCGCTTCGAGCCTGCGATCGACGGCTCGGCCAAACCCGCAAAAATTCTGGTAGTTAGTGTCGCCCAGGGCGAGGACCGAGTACTGCAGATTCGGCAGCTTGAGATCATTTCCGGCCGACAACTGTTCCCAAAAGGCGGCAGCGTTGTCTGGAGGATCCCCCTCTCCCCAGGTGCTTGTGATGATCAGCGCACACTCTTCCTGGGCAAGCGCTTCGGGTGAAGTCTTCTCGAGTGCCGCAACGGTCGCTTGGTAGCCGCGCTTCTGTGCCTCCTTGTAGAGCCGCTTAGCCAGCGATTCCGCATTGCCGCTTTGGGAACCGAACAAGATGCTGAGCTTCGGCTTCGAGGATACGGCTTGCGGCGTCGCTCCGTCCGGCGCTGCGATCCGGCTGAACACGCCCGCGAGAAAACCATTCAACCACGCTCGTTGCGCGGGCGTGAACGGCGCATCATCAGGAACAAACGGGACTGTTGCCGGCGGTGTCATCTAGTTAGAACCGAATTTCGGGGATCGTTCTCATCCGCTTCGTCGCGCCACCGGAACGCGGCTCGCCAGGAGGCTCGCCCTACCAATGATGCGCCACCGAAACATCACCGGTAGGGCGAAGCTCATGCTGAGCCGCAGCTTTCCAGAAGGATGATCTTTCAACCTGGGATTTGGGTTTAGTCAGAAAACAGCTCCTGCAGTTCCTTCACACTGTGGCGACGGGTGAACTCGAGGAAGGTCTCACCGCGGCTGCGTTTCCGGAGATAAGTCTTGAGCACTCGCTCGAGCAGGGCGGGCAGCTCATTGAACGCAACGCCCCTTAAGATTTCGCGCCCGACTCCTTGCTTCTCGCCGAAGCCGCCTCCGAGGATGACGTGGTACCCTTCGACCGTGTCGCCGCCCTGATTCACCTTCGCGCCGAGCAGTCCAATGTCACCCATATAGTGCTGGGCGCACGAGTTCGGACAACCCGTCAGGTGGATGTTGATCGGCTGATCGAGCGGCACCCTTTTCTCAAGGTGCCGCGCCAGTTTGACGGCTTGGTCTTTCGTGTTTGTCGAAGACCATTTACAACCGGTGTTGCCCGTGCAGGCAACCAGTCCTCCCGAAATCGTGGTGGTCTCGTAGTGAAAACCCATCCGGACGAGGTTCTTCTTCACCGTCTCGACAAACGCGTCAGGGATGTTCGGAATGATGAGATTTTGCCAGACGGTAAGGCGCACTTCGCCCGAGCCGTAATTCTGGGCAACGTCGGCCAGGCGACGCATTTGTCTGGTGCTCATTCGCCCGACCGTTATGACCGCGCCGATGTAATTCAGGCCACGCTGCGCTTGCTTAAATACGCCGACGTGCCCATGCAAAATCGGCGGATGCCGCGGCTCGCATCGCTCGAGTGGAAACCGCACCAACTGGAAGGCCAGTTTCTTAGCAACTTCCTCGACGAATTTCGGGATGCCCCAACTATCGATGAGATACTTAAGCCGTGCTCTATTGCGATTTGTTCGGTCGCCATGTTCGACAAACACTCGGATGATTGCTGCAGCCACGGCGACGCATTCATCAGCCTTAACGAAAATGCCGGCATCTTTGGCGAACTGCTGGTGGCCGGTAATTCCAGCTAACTGCACGCGGAAATAAACTCCCGGTTCAACGCCCCAACCTTCTCCAACCCGCACGGCATGGAAGCCGATGTCGTTCGTATCGGCTGCCACGCTAATCGAGCCGCCGCCATCGAATGCCACATTGAATTTCCGCGGCAGGTCATACAAATCGCGGTTGTTAAGAATGTAGTGATGCACCCCTTTGGCTAGCGGCCGCGTGTCGATGAGCTCATCCTTGTCAACACCTGCCGTCGGAGTCGCTGTGATGTTGCGCACATTGTCCACTCCCGAGCCGCGCGAGGTCAACCCGATCTCCTGAAGCTTAAGCAGGCATTTGACGAGGTGCCGCGGCTGAATCTCTCTGACCTGGATGTTCGCGCGCGTCGTAATGTCGGCGTAGCCGCCGCCCCACTCTTGCGCGATGTCCGCGAGCCCCCGCAACTGTAGCCAGGTAAGCTCGCCCGCCGGGATGCGACAGCGCAACATAAAGGAGTTCTGGGACGGAGCGACGTAGAAAAGGCCGTGGTAGCGAAACCGGAAGGTATCCGCTTTGTCGGGAAACTTGTCTTCGGCTGCATGGGCGATGAGTTTGTCCCAGATATCCAGACCATGCTGCTCTAGCTTCCAGAGCTCTTGCTCGCACAGCTCCGAGACCGGCGTACCGTAAACGTTTTTCTCCGCCGGCGCGTCCGGCTCGGCAGCATCATTGACCAGGCCGGGGCCACGCAGGTTCGTGATCCGGCCGTCGGGCAGGGTTCCAGCGAAAGGCAGGCGCACGCTCAGTCCGGCAAAGTAGCCCTGCAGATACTCCTTCTGCTCCGCGGTAAATCCAAGATCAGGAATAGCCTCGTTCGTCATCCTTCTTAAATTCGAGCGTTCGCCGGGGCACCAGGTCGTGTGCCATCTCGTTTTCACCAGGCCAAGACCGATGATCGCCAGAAAGCAGAGCGAGGCGAAAATGAGAAAGCCGGCCAGGTAGGAGCCGGTAAGCCCCTTGGAGAACCCCAGCGAACTGGCAAGATAAAAGCCGCCAATGCCGCCGCCGGCGCCAACCAGCCCAGTCATCACGCCGATGTCTTTCCTGAACCGTTGGGGCAATAGTTGAAAAACGGCGCCGTTAGCCATGCCCAGCGATCCCGACGCGGCGACAAACAGGGCGAGGTTTAAACCCAGGTTGTGCACCAGCGCAGCCACAGTCAGCATCAAGCCCGCAACGAGATAGAATCGATACAGGGAGCGAACTCCGCCGATCCAGTCAGCAGTCGCACCACCCACAGGACGCAGCATTGCGCCAACAAACGTGCACAGCGCTGCCAAATCGCCTGCTTGCACAGGTGGCAGCCCGAACTCGCCCTTGAAGTAGAGGACATAGGAGCTGGCCAGACCGACGAAACCGCCGAAGCTGATGGTGTAGTAAAAACAAAACCAGTGGGCATCCCTGTCCCTGAGCAGCGCCCAATAGTCGGAGAGTTCTTTGCACTGTACTTTGCCCGGCGCCTCCCTGGAGATAAGCGCATAGCAAATCAAAACCAGTGCCGCCGGCACGAGCGCGAAACCGAAAACATTTCGCCAGCCGAATGCCTGCGCCAGCCGCGGCGCCACCAGGCTATCCAGGACAACCCCAATATTCCCAGCGCCGGCGAGACCCATCACGAAACCTTGCATATGCGGCGGATACCACCGCCCGGCCTGCGGTAGCGCCACCGCAAAACTGGCGCCGGCGAATCCCAGTACGAGGCCCATCAGCAACGTCGCTTCGTAGGTGGGCAGCCCGAAAATCCAGGCCAGCGCCAAACCCGCAATAACAATGAGTTGGGCGATCAGTCCGGTGCGTTTTGCGCCAATGCGATCCACCAGCAGGCCGAGCAAAATCCGCAGAATTGCGCCGGACAAAATCGGATCCGCAACCATCAGGCCCTTCTGCTCGGGCGAGAGTTTCAGCGTTTCCCCGATCTGCACGCCAAGCGGGCCGAGTACTGTCCAGACCATGAAACTGAAGTCGAAGTACAAAAACGCCGTCAGGAGGGTCGGCCAATGGCCGGAGTATTTGAGGTCAGATAGCTTCATTCAATCTACAGTCGGTTTTGCTTTTCCAGGATTCTGGGGGTCTTGATGAGCTGCTTGGCCTGGCGAAAAATGTCTGCGCGGAAAAGCTCAGCAATGCTGCCGGGCCGGATGATCGTTGGATCTTTGAGCGCGCCGCTGGCGCACATTTGCTGGAGCACCCACTCGCCTTTTTCCGCCGTCGGCTCATTGGCGCCGTGGCGTGAGAAGACAGTGAAATCCGCGTCCTTCTTGATCCGGCCATAGCCGAAATCGAACGTCCCGTTCATGCTCATTCGAAGTGCCCGGATCGGCGCATCCAGGTATTCAGCCTGCGCCAGCGTCTCCATCACCCGCTCGCGATTTTCCGGACGGTCGCAGAACTCGCAGGCCTCGATGAGGGCGGCGATCAGCGCGAGGTGCTCGGCTTCGCGCTCCTCGGCAAAATCACGCCGGACCATGAGCACCTTTTCCGGATGCAGGGGTGCGAGCTCGGCGCTGGTTGCCACACACCACCCAGCGCGGCGCATGACCGCCAGCGAGTTCCACGGTTCGCCAACGCAGTATCCATCAAGGTTCCCGGCCCGCAGGTTGGAGAACATCTGCGGGGGCGGCACGGTCACGATCTCCACATCAACCTGCGGCTCAATACCGGCCGCGCGGAGCCATTCGCAGAGGATGAAATTATGCGAGGAAAAGGGAAAAGCGACGCCGAAAGTGAAGAGCCGCTTTCCGCGGGTACGTTCGACCTCGTACTTGAGCGTTTTGGCATCATGCACACCGCACACTCGCAACTCGTTGGAAAGGGTGATCGCGTTGCCGTGGAGATTCAGCACCAGGGCTGTCAGACAATCCGCTCGGACCGCGCCTAATCCGAAGCTGCAGACAAAAACGAGTCCTGCCACGGCATGCGCGGCTTCGAGCTCACCGTAAACGATCTTATCGCGAACGGTCGCCCAGCCGATCTCGCGGCTGAGCTCAACCGGCAGATCGTATTTTTTAAACAGCCCAAGCTCTTGCGCCATGACGATCGGCGCACAGTCATTGAGCGGCACAAAGCCAATCCGTAGCGGGCGGGTGCGGCTGCGGGCAGAGCTTTTTGGACACAGCGCTTCGATCATTTCTCGCTGGTCTTTTTTAGGGCCACGGCTCCTGGTTAGCGTTTGCGATGCTAGATCTTGGCTGCGGCTTAGAACGTGCTTCTTCAACGTTTTAATGGAAACGATGAATGTTGTTCATCATGGCCGCGGTACTTGATAGCAGGCAGCTTCGCGCCTTCTCGATCCTGGCGCGCACCGGCAGCTTCACCCAGGCTGCGCGGCAGCTCCACCTCACTCAATCGGCCATAAGCCATGCTATGAAAGCGCTGGAAGAGGACGTTGGTTGTCGGCTTTTAGACAGAATTGGCAAAAAGGCGACATTGACGCAGGCCGGGGAACAGCTGCTCGTTCGCGCCGAAAAAATTCTCCAGGAGATGGGTCTCGCCCGCGAAGAGCTAAAGCGGCTGGGCCGCTGGGGGACGGGCCGTCTTCGCCTGGGCGCGACAACGGCGGCGTGCCAATATCTTCTGCCGCCGGTGTTCCGCGAGTTTCGAGAAAGCTTTCCCGCCTGCACAATCTCGATCGAGCCGGGGGACACACCCGAAGCTATCGAGATGCTGCGAGCGCGCCGAATTGAGCTCGCGCTTGTGCTGGAGCCGCGCGGTGAACCACAGCTTGAGTTCCGCCATCTTTTTACCGACGAATTACAGTTTATTCTCAGCCCACTTCATCCCTGGGCTCAGGCGGGCAGGGTCGAGGAAGGACAAATTCCACGGCAAAGTTACATCCTGTACGAAAAGACGAGTTACACCTTTCAAATGATCCAGGATTACTTCCGGAAAAGAGGCCAGGTGCTTTTTACCTTCATGGAGCTCGGCAACATGGAAGCGATCAAAGAACTCGTTAAGCTCAACCTCGGCGTTAGCATCCTCGCCCCTTGGATCGCCCAAAAGGAGCTCACTGAAGGATCACTCGTCACCCTGCCTCTCGGACGGAAAAAGCTGACGCGAAAGTGGGGAACGCTTCACTGGAAAGAGCGGCGCCTGAGTCTGGCGGAAGAGACCTTTATCGGCCTTTGTAAGTCCGTCACCGAACGTTTCCATCTAGCCTGCACCGCTCACAAATCCTAAGAGATTTGTGAGCGGTGCAGGCTACTGATGTCCAAGACAGGCAGAAATTTTCTTCGAAGCTTTCCGCAAAACCGGCAGAAACTGTTGCAGCAGTTCACTCTTGGTGGTGCGTGTTACCTGTGTACCGATGTTGATGGCCGCGACAGCCCTGGCGCCTCCAGCAAAAACTGGCACCGCCACTGAACGCAATCCAATCTCCAATTCCTGATCCACTAAGGCATAGCCTTGCTTGAAAACGCTGTTCAGCTCCTTTCGCAACCCTTCCGGATCACAGATGGTCTTCTCCGTAAAACGGCTGAATTTGGCGGTCTTGAAATACTTTTCCAGCGCCTCAGCCGGAAGATGCGCCAGCAATACCCGCCCCATGGAAGTGCAAAAGGCCGGAAGCCGGCTACCGATCCCGAGCGACACGGACATAATGCGACGCGTTTGGACTCGCGCAACATAGACGATTTCATGTCCATCAAGAACCGAAGCGGAGGAGGATTCTTTGGTTTCTAACGTTACTTCATCGAGAAAGCGCTCGGCGATTTTGGGAAGCGAAAATGAAGAGAGATAGGCGAATCCAAGATCGAGAATTTTCGCGGTGAGACGAAAGTATTTCCCGTCGGTGATTACGTATCCCAGGTCAACGAGCGTGTACAAGAAACGCCGGACAACGGCACGGGCCAACCCAGTTTTCAGGGCGACTTCGCTCAGCGTCAGTGCATCCGATGGTCTCATGTTCGATGGGCGCTCCAGATCCTGCTGAGAAGCGGTAAATGCTTTGATTATTTCCAGACCTCTGGCCAGCGAGACGACAAAATCCGGCGAGTCTGCAAACGACAGGGGTGACTGCTTGTTAGGCACGTTGTTTCCGAAACCTTGGGGTGAAGAGCACCGGTGCGGCAGGAAGAGGAAGATCGGCCATCTGTTCGGTATTCGAACGCTGGTTATTTCTTAAGCAAAAGCCCGGCGGGGTGCAACTGAAAATTGGGGAGGGGCAGTTGACAAGGGGCCTGAGGCAAGATAGGCTGGTTCTCCGCACAAGTGTTCGCTGTGCGAACAACCCACCCGCCCGATGCAACCCGTCGCTCGCGCCTGGAAAATCTGCCGCGGCAGCACCTGCAACGCACGGCCCGCTATTTCGGGAACAGGACGCTAGGATGGCAAAAATCCTTCCCCTTTCAGATGCGGTTTTCGAACTGGTTC
>JBAUZZ010000023.1:0-19245 GCA_049585495.1 Chthoniobacterales bacterium
GAAGTTTCGGCGACTGACCTCCGCCCGCAATCCGCGGCGGCGGATCCCGTAGCGGCTGCGGGCTGGGCAGCCGCCCTGCAAGTCAATTGTAGATGGGGTGCCATAGTTGTAGGCTTTCAGTGAGCAATGCCGCAACCCGGACCTTGTACACAGGCGATGCCATGCAAAATCCGGCCTGGACCAGCCGGCAGTTGGATCAGGAAGTCAGCTTATAGGAGACGGGGAGAAAGTAGATGCCCGACGCTGAGGGCCTGAATTGCCAGTGCCAACGTATCCAACGGGAAGTATAGCTCGCCAATACCGAACTAGCGGATTCCGCGGTCACGTTTACCATCTTGCCCTTATCCACCTGGATGCGAACCTGGACGTTGCCTTGAATCCAGAGCGACTGCGCCTCCGGAGGGTAACCCGGGGTGGAATGCCGGATCGTAACACGATCGAGCGGGATTCCAACGACGACTAGCCGATCGAGTTCGACTGCGGACGATCGGTACGCAGTCGATAACAGCGTAGCAATTGTTGCGATCGCAACAAGACTTCGAATAACACCCAGCTTTGACATAATCTTTTATCCTTGTGAATTTGTTTGTACCGTTTTCAAGGGCCCGCCGAGACGGCTGGTCTCCCTAGAGATACAAATGGATTCCGGCAACCGAGTTTCAGGATTTACGCCAACGGCTCACAATGTCACGAGAATCGTCATTGGAGGAGAATCCTGACAACCTGACTTATGAAGTCGTCATTCAGCATTCGAAACAATTGCGAAAAGCAGAGGAAGGTCCCGATGACGGCAATGACACCAAAAAATACAAAAATGACGCCCTCCAGATAGCGATGCTTGGGAGAAACAACCTCAGAGGTGATTTTCCAAAGCCGGTGCTCGGGTTCGGGCTTGGGCCGAGCCGGCGCGATCGGAAGCGTTTCGACCTCTGGTTCCGGACGAAGCACCTTCAAATGCGGGGTATACGCTGTTGGCGTCGTCGCCATGGTGATGAGTATTTCTGGTGAAATCGTCCGGGCGCTCCGTCCCGGTCTGTTTTCATCGATTACAAATGAAGTTCGCGGTCCGAGTTTCAGAATTTATTTTGTGTCGCCGGCAAGAAATTTTGAAACTCGATGCGGCAAATTCATTTCTATCTTTGGCTAGAAGAATGAAGGCGCACCAAAACGGCGAGAACGGAGGCGGAGCGAGATTTGGCTCTACCTGCTGGAGTGTCGTTTTGAGTGCCGCGCAGAATCAGGAACCGGCTGGTCAAGCCGCCTTGGCAGAACTCTATCGCATCTATTGGTACCCGCTTTACTGTTACGTCCGACGTCGGGGACATACCTCGGAGGACGCTGAGGATCTAACGCAGGGCTTTTTTGTTCATCTGTTGGAGCACCGGGCGCTTGCCCAGGTCGACCCTCGAAGAGGGAAATTTCGCTCTTTTCTGCTCGCTTCGCTGCAAAACTTCTTATCGGTTGCGTACGAACGCGAACACGCAATTAAGCGTGGCAGGCTGTGCGCTTTTATTCCCCTGGACGCCACGACAGCCGAAAGCCGCTTTCAGCTCGAATCAGTCGATGAATTGACAGCCGAGCAGATATTCGATGCCCGGTGGGCTCTAACGCTGTTGGAAGAAGCGATGAAGAGCGTGCGCCAGCAGTACTCCAGGCGCGGAAAGCAGGAGATTTTTGAAGTACTCAAGACGTTTTTGAGACCGGAAGGCGGTGAAGCAGTCGGTTCCTACCACCGGGCCGCGATGGCACTTGGTGTCAGTGACGCCGCAATAAAGACCTGGATTCATCGGCTACGGCGGCAGTATTCCCTGGCGCTGCGCCGCGAAGTCGCGCGCACGGTTTTGGAGCCGGCAGCGATTGACGATGAGATTCGCGTTCTGTGTGCGGCCCTGGTCGCCGCCGAGGGTCGTTTACCGCTATGAACCCAAGCAAAGAGAAAAGTCTGTTCACGGAAGCCGAGAGAACCGAGGCCATCCCTGCCTTTGACGACATTACGTGTTCGATCTGCGGCAGTAAACTACCCGCGGACAGCTCTACCGGTCTTTGTCCAGTCTGTCTCCTGCGCGGCGCACTGGATGATGGGCTTGGTGCGGATAGTGCGATGAACGAAGAAAGCCTTGTTGAGTCTGCAATCGACTCGCCGGAAATTGCCCTGCGTAGATTTGGCCACTACGAGATTTTGAAACAGCCAGACGGTAGCCTCCATGAACTGGGACACGGCGCGATGGGCATCACCTTCAAGGCGATCGACCTGAATCTCCGCATGCCGGTGACCTTGAAGGTACTTAATTTGCGACTCTTCCAGGACGAGGCGGCACGCCGGAGATTTTTGCGGGAAGCACGGGCCGCGGCGAGCGTTCGTCACGCAAATGTTGCGTCCGTCTATCACCTCGGCTCGAGGGGACGTGAGATCTTTTATGCGATGGAGTTCGTCAATGGCGAGACGCTTGAGGCTCTGATCAAGCGCTCCGGTCGCCTCGGGGTGAGGCTGGCATTGGAAATTAGCACCCAGATTGCCGCAGGCCTTACCGCAATCGATAAGCAGAACCTCGTTCATCGCGATATTAAACCGTCTAACATCATGATTGGTTGGGACGAGGAAAGCGGTGGAACGGTAAAAATCATCGACCTCGGCCTCGCCAAGGCGGTCAGCGCGAAGCAGACCGAAACTTCGATTTCGATACCCGGGGCTTTCGCCGGTACGCCGGAATTCGCGAGTCCCGAGCAGATCAGCGGAATTAGCGTGGACATTCGTTCGGACCTTTATTCGCTGGGCGTGACACTTTGGAAAATGCTTTGCGGTAGAGGACCATTCGAAGGAACGCCCGTTGCGGTCATGCATCAACATCAACACCTGGCCTTGCCGTTCGAACAACTACATGGTGTTCCGCAGCCGCTGTTTGTGTTGCTTGAAGCGCTTCTCGAGAAAGATCCGGCTCTGCGTATGCAGGCGCCGGCGGACGTATTAAAGGCGATGCCGGCAATTATCAGCGCCGTCGAAGAGGGCCGTACGATTACGCGTCAAAGCTTGCGAAATCTGCCGCTCGGGGAAAAGAACCTTGGCCTGAGAGACAATGGGGATCTAGGCGCAAACGATCTTTATCTTCGCGGCGTAGCCCTCGTAGAGTTGCTCGACGCAGACGCTAACCAGAAAGCGGTGGCGTTTTTTCAAAAGGCCATCGAGCAGGATCCAAACTTTGCTTTGGCCTACGCTGGTTTGGCTCGCGCCTACGTTGAGCAGTGGGGCCTCGGAGGCGAGAAATCTCTGCTCGACTCCGCGGTTGGGCTCTGCCGGCTTGCCATCGCGCTCGATCCTATGCAGGTTCGCGGCCACCACATGCTTGCCCGAGCTTACTACATGAAGGGTTGGTATCCGCAATGTGACGAAGCTCTACGAAAGGCGCTTGAGCTTGCGCCCAATGACTACCTCGTTAACGGGCTTGCCGCACTCAGGGAACTCACCAGACACCAATTCAGTGACTCCTATCAATATTTCCGGAAAGCCCACTCCTTGAACCCGAATGACACACGCTCGCTTTATGTTGCAGCGGAAATTCTCTTTCGAGCAGACCTGGGCGATGTAGCAGATAAATGGATGCACCAGGCACTCGAAACGGAGAGTAACCCGCAACGCCATCACATGATGGAGTGCTACCGAATGATGTGGCGCCGCAAATTCGTCGCCGCCCGAGCGGGTTTTGCACAGTTACCACCTGAGCTCAAAAGCTACGATTTCTCCGCTTCCGAAGGGCTCCTTTTCTGCGCCATTGGAGTGGGCGACTGGGCCGCCGTAATTCAGTCCTGCCAGGCTCGTTTGGCAGAGAACCCAGACAAAATCTGGCCAAGAACCTACCTGGCGATTGCGCTGCAAATGTCAGGCCGGCAAACCGAGGCCAGAGAAATGGCTGAACAGGTCGTAAAGTGCGGACTGGAGCGACTGGAGCGCCCAGCCCAACCTGACGTTCCATGGGACGTGCCTCTGTATGTTTCCTGGGCCTACCGCCTTCTCGATCTCAAAGACGAGGCGTATCGCTATTTAGGCAAATTCCTGGGCCATCGGACCCTCTTACAGATTCAGCTCGGGCTCGATAATCCCATGCTGGAAGTCTTCAAGAACGACCCCGAGTTCAAGATCATCCTGGCCGACATGAATCAAAAATTTGAGATTGCTCGACGATCGATTCGGGAACACGAGGCCGCTTCCGCCCAACGCTAGCCTAGCCCGTAGGTCTCCTAGCCCGGCATAGTCGCAGCCAAGCATGATTCGTGTGAAATGGGGTGATCGGGGGTCGGCGTAATTAAAGAATGACGGTAGGGCGAATCCGCCGCGGCGGATGAGCCTAGACCGCAAATGTTGTTAGCCCCTTGAGGCTCATTTGTCTCGCTTCGCGAGACGAATTCGCCCTACCAGCTTTCGACGGCAAAAATCCCCGCGGAAATGCCCGATTCAGAACTATACAACTACAAATCCTTAGAGAGATTTGTGAGCGATGCAGGCTCAGGCGGCATGGCGGCCAAAGGCGCGTGAGAGCTTAGCCCGGGGTGGAGCGTAGCGGAACCCTGGGTACCTGTAGAAAAACGCGACGTAGCTCTGAAGGAGCGGAAGAATCGGTCCAACACGAAAAACACCCAAGGCAGATAAAACGCATTGTTTCTTTCTCCGGCAAGAGCGGAGGCGTCGTACAACGGTTTCTGTGTCGCGATGGCAGCCGTCATGCCGCCGGCAGAGGCGCCAGTAATCACGTCGATCAGGATCTTTTCACTATCAGTAGTTTCGCGGTTTATGTTGTGTTGTCGTAGCGCTTCGATAGTTTCGAAAAGCACACCAGCTTCGTAACTCCCGAGGGAGACGGCACCCGAAATAGTGATGGCAAGGCGTTTTGGCATGTGAGCAGAATTGGGTTAGGCTGAAACTGGCTAATATGTTCTCTTCAAGAGGCACGATTTTCTCTACTTGGCCAACGCGGAATCGAAGGCTGATTTCGTCACTCGCCTTTCGCTTTGGATAAAGTCCTGGATTTTCGGTGGTTCACATCAAACCCTGCTTCACTTCGCGGCACAATTACCCGAACGGGTTATAAATTGTTCGGAGTCCGGAATGGTGGTTAAGGCCATGAGTATATCGAAGGTGGTCTTGACGGCTTATACGAGCCAGATAAAAAGGTTCAGCGGGATATCGCCGATTCGACGGGCGGTGTACCGGCTTGTTGATCGCCCTGAGGTGTAACTCTCTCGAATGGGTGAGAAGAAGAAAACGTCGGCTCGCATACTGTGAAATCACATCTATAAATAAGAAAATTATTGACTTTATTAGTAGTTTGCACTGCTATGCCGCAGCATAAGGTCTGCGCTCACCAAAGAGTGGTGGTAAGTGATTTGTCTCTCAGGATGATCGCACGGCAGACCGCCTTAACCCGCGGTGATATGATACGAATTCTATTGGGCCTGGGGGTGGTCTCTGCCCTCGCGCTTGAGAGCTACGCCCTATTCCCCGGCGAGACGGCACCGGTTCCTCAACAAAAAACGGCGCTCGCAAGAACGGCGAATCATAAAGAAATTCATGAGGTTAGTCATAAAGAAACTCACAAACACTTTCACCCAAGGAGCGAATCGGTACCGCAGCTAGACGAGAAAACCGCACATGAATTGGGCCGCTTCGACTTGGCGTTTCTTTCAGCATGTTGTTCGCGACATGGCAATCGAGACCAACGCCAGTTCTTTGCCAGTCACGCCAATTACCTCGGTAAGGGTACGCTGAGTCGAACTGCTATCGAGGGCAGGATGATGCAATTCGATTCGTTCTGGCCCAAGCGCAAATATACTGCAAAAGGAAAACCCGTGATCGCCGGCCCATTCGATGGCGATCGTTATAGCGTCAAACAATCGTTCGCGTGGACGCTTTCGAATGGACCATGGGAGAGCAAAGGAGTCGGGGTGCTTCATCTTCGGATTCGAAGCCTCGCAACTGGACAGTTCGAAATTCTCTCTATGATGGAGAAGGAGCATTTATTTGGCTATTCTCCTAGATATTTCGGACACGGTTTTTAGGTTTTTGTTAGTGCCCTTTCACGGCACAGTCACCCCGATCTCTGGATTTCTTGAGTTCCCAGGTCGAGCGGACTTGTCGGTAAGGTGGAGGGATGGTAGTCACATTTACTAGACGTACGCAGCTGCTTGTTTATTGATATGTAGGTCCGCTCCTCTGGCGGGCTGGCACCCGTATGGAGGCTCCAGGCCCTTTTGAGAACCTGTTCTTCGGCTTTGGTCATTCGCTCCAGGTGTAACAGATAGTCCTTCCAAGACGGAACCACGATTTCCAGGCGAAAGGTATTGAAGCGGATAAGATCCTCGTGCAACCCCCAGCTGTGTGCCCCATTGCGCAAATGGATCAGGCGAACTTCCCGCATAAGGCTCACGAATTCTCGCCTTCG
Organism: Chthoniobacterales bacterium; assembly: GCA_049585495.1. GTDB lineage: Bacteria > Verrucomicrobiota > Verrucomicrobiia > Chthoniobacterales > JAFAMB01 > JBAUZZ01. The sequence continues at coordinate 6,432 of JBAUZZ010000023.1, forward strand.
CATGCCGTCGACCTCAAACTCCACTGTGATCGAAACGGGACCGTGACCCGGTTGTGGCGTGGAGATGGCCTTGTCCGAAAAGGCGGTGACCGATGCAGGATCGAAATTCAGGGCACCTGTAAAGTTAATCGATAGCGAAGAGGCCAGAACCAGACCTATCAGCAACGGGAGCGCTGCTCCAACCAAAGCATACCTCACTCCGACCGTGGCGGCAGCGGTACCCCAAATCACCCCACCAACGGCCATCGCCCCCTGCGATACCACGATGACTGTGGCGTTCATCCGACCTCGCGCCCAACCTGGCATAGCGCGTTGCGCTGCTACCCAGAGTTCGGAAGCGGACAGTGTCCATCCCACACCGGCAAGCGCCGCGAAAAGAAAGAAAGGTTCTGTCTGGCGGACTACTGCCATCAACCCGTAAACCAGCAAAACCAGCAGGTTCGCCAATATAGTGAGCGTATTCGGCGCGTAGCGAGCCCTTAGCCAGGGAAGGATGACCACGGCTGCGACGACCGAACCTGCTCCCATGCTGGTAAACAAAAGCCCAAGGCTGGACGGGCTTAGGTACAACAGTCTCAAGCCTACGACCGGCATCAGTGCCGGAATCACCGAGATGCACAAAGCGAACAGAGCGTTTCGCGCCAGGACAACCTGCAGCCCTCTTGAATAACGGACATAGCGGATGGCCGTAACGAAAGATTCGGAAAAGCTCTCCAACGGATAGCTTGGTTGCACCTTTGTCTTTTTCCATCCCAGGACAGCAAAGATCACAACGAGGAAGCAGGCGGCGTTTACAGCAAACACAAAGTTGGCCCCAGTCAATCGGACTAACACACCGCCTAGAACCGGGCCAATAATGCCCGAGATGTTGAGCTGCAAACCGCCCAAGGTCACGGCCGATGGAAGCTCTGCGTCAGAGACGACTTGAGGTACAATCGAGGTCCAGGCTGGAGCGTTAAAAGCGAAACCCACTCCGATGAGAAATACACAAGCCAGGATCACGTAGGGATTGAGCAAATGCAGCCAGCCAAGAACCGCCAGGCTGGCCGCTCCGGCCGCTAACCAAAGATTCATCAGGCAGAGTAACTTCCGGCGGTCCACCATGTCGGCAAGTGCGCCGGCGGGCAGCGTGAACAGGAAGAATGGAATCGAAGCCACAGTCGACATCAGCGATAGAAGAAAGGGCGACGGAGTAAGCAGATTCATCGTCCACGTCGCCGCAGTATCATTCGCCGCTACCCAGGTTCCGGAGATTACACTGGCCACCCAAAGTCTTTTGAAATCAGGGTTTCGTAAGGCAGCCCAAGTCGACGTCTTAACCATAATATTTTACGACACCCGACTGAACAAAAGCTGTGGAAGAGGGCCACTATGCCAAGTGGTAAAGTCTGCTTCCGATAAAACGGGAAGGCGATCCAGATCGCCGGTCTCATCCAGTTAGAAATGGATCGCGATCGGGCGCCAGGAATTCACCCGACGCCTTCATCTTCTATTTCCCTAAGACCCGGTCAAATCGTTGAAGCCGGGGCTCATAGGTCGCTCGTACCTGGAACTATCGCTCACTTTCTGATTCGCGTTGACTGGCGCAAAAAAATGAGCGCGATGAGTTCGTGGAGAGTTTGTGGTGTTTGCGCTCACTGCCGCGATAAAAACGCAGGAAGCGACGACCGTAGCTATGATACCTCTGAAGTTCATTGTCATTCCCCCTCTTTAGTTCTCGAGCGAGATGGCAACCCAAGGCTCCGAGATGATGGAGGCCTTCACGCGCGAGTGTTCGTGGAGTACTAATGAAAGTAGCGCCCCAAGTTGCAGAATATTTTCGGCCTCAGCAATAAGTGTAGACTATGGAATTAGGAGCAAATCCCTTCGTTCTTGGGCTACCCGGTCCCCTGCAGTTTTTCATTGACTGGCTGGCAACCCGAACAAGCTCGCGCCGAGTACCTGCGCGCTCACATCCGGGAAATCACTCGCGCCCGGGCTATGGGGATTCCGGTGCGCGGATACATCTGCTGGAGCATCACCTCAAATCGCGAGTGGGGAGTACCATTTGGTCCAGCCAGCGATTTCGGTCTCTACGGTGGACGAAACTTGGTAGGGCGAACTTCATGTGAGCCGATGCTACGGGTAGGGCTCTCCGCATAAGGCTACGGAGCAGGCCAACGACGGCCATAAAAATAGAATATAAGATTCACCACGAGAAACAGAAGTCCAAAGATGATAGCCAGCGACCAAAGAATCTGTTTCAGTGCGTTGTCGGCTGCACGTTCCGATGAGCTTGCCGGGACGCTGACAATTTGGGCGCCGACGACGTCGTTGAACTTCCAGCCGAACCCGTTGGCGGTTCCGTAGACTTTTACCAATTCAGGAGGTGCCCTATCCGGCGTGCTGTGGCAAGCAAGACAATCCTCACTATCAACCCGGATCGGAGCGCAGTAGTATAGGGATGTACCAGCAGGGGTCTGACGGCGCCCAAAGAGCTCTGTCTTGGAAGGCGTCTTTGTAAACACATTCACTACGTCAGCTTCCCAGCCCACCGTGCGATCTCGCGGGTTCGTCGGATTTAGCGTCGCCTCTTTGTAAGCATAACCCGGATATTGCGAGCGGAAATAGTTGAACGCCTCGGTCGCGGCATAAAACGGGATTGACTGCGGCAAAAATTCCGGTCCGGGCAGCTGGCGGGGCTCCTGGCGAATGCTTTCCAGAATCTGTTGACGGACATTTTGCTGCGCCTGTTTGGTGGCGGGAAGGCGATCCAGTGCTTTCTCGAGGACGGCTGGAAGGTGCTCATCAAGCGCTTGATGAAGGCTCTTGATTACCTGGTCGACCCTGGCCTGCTCGTGATCGATCACTGGAACGATCTGGTTATTGGTATATGCTCTTGATGCTCGAGCGGTTTGCATCATGCGGCGGGCGTTGTCTAGAGTTTGTTGCTCGGCGATCGCCCGTAGTTGTATGCGGATGATATACGCCGCCGCCAGGAAGCTCAGCAACAGAAGCGGCAGGAACGCCAGATTGAAAGGGAGGAGAGACCGTAGTTCCTTGATTGCTCGAGTCACATCCACTTCAAGATGGGTAAAAATCAGATTGATTTTCAGAATTCTGCGCATAGGCGAACGAGAAGGTCGAAGCCAACGCAATCGGCGACAGGTGATTGGCGAGAGTTATTGGGTGTCGGCGTAGTTGAGGGGTGTCGGTAGCGGGATCCGCTTTGGACGGAGAGCCGCTGTTACGGTAGTGCTCTTTGCCTCGGTGGAGAACTGATTCTAAGCAATATCAGACGGGAAGTCATTCGGACAAAGCTGGCGAACCTTCCAAACCCTCTTCGTTAAAGCGGCTCACCGCCTAAGGCGGATCGCCCTAACAAAATTTACCCCAAATCCCAAAATTGCCTTGGAGCCGCCGAATTTCAGGATTTGGATTTAGCCCTGCTCTGCGGCTCGGACGAGCCTCGCCTAACGAAACGCTTTTTCACCGATTACCGACTACTTATTACCGACTACTGATTACTGATTACTGAGACCCCCCCTGTCTGCGTCAAGTCGATCGCTCCTGCTCTCGCTTATAGAGCGCAAGCCCCATCAGGCGGCGGTCTCGCCAAGCCATCCGCTCTGTGAGATCACTTGCGGCGAGAACCGAACGCCGCTGCCTTTCAACTTTGGAAATTAGCTCGACCGACCACACCTCGTGCCTGGTACGCGAACTAGCGATGCGGTGATAAAGGGGACCGAACCTTCTGGCGTAATCCGCTATTCCTTCGAGAGCGTTCAGGTCGATCGTTTCGAATGGACCCATGAAACTCCAACGCAACCCGAGTCCGTGCTTCATCGTTCGGTCCAGATCTTCGACCGTGGCGCAACCCTCTTCAACCAGCCGCCACGCCTCCATGAGAAGGACTCCCTGCAGGCGATTGACAAGGGAGCCTTCAATTTCGCGCGCCAATTCCACCGGCACCTGTCCAACGTTTTCCATGAGGGAGTGAACCGCCCGGAGAGTCTCCGGGGAGGTCCATGGGGCGGGTACAAGCTCAACTAGCGGGATCAGGTATGGTGGATTGAGGGGGTGCGCGATAAGCGCGCGGTCCCGGCATTTCAAATTCTCGGTAAAGGCCGAAGCCGGGATCCCTGAGGACGAACTGCCGATCAGCGTCGATGAACCGATATTTTCATCGATGGCGGCAAAGATTTGCTTCTTAGCGTCGAGCTCTTCAAAGACATTTTCCTGCAGGTACTCCGCGTTCTCAAGCGCTTGAACCAGGCTCGCCGTTGTTCGGATTCGGTTGAGAACAGATGCTGCATCTTCGATCAGCTTGAATCTCGCCAGAGCTGCCAGGCTGACCTGGATCAGATCGAGGGCGTGTTCGAGCGTCCGCCGATTGTTATCGAACAGGGTCACTTGAAAACCCGCACGAGCGAAAACGATGGACCAACCGCGGCCAACAAGGCCGCCACCGATGATTGCAATCTTCCGATCCATTGCTCGTTAGAATTCGGCCGGTACGATCGGGTTTGCAACCGGGTGAAGTAGGGTTAGCAAAAGATTTCCTCAACGGCTGAGACCGCCAAAATGCGGTAGGGCCAAGTTTCACCTTGGCCTGGTGGTCGGCGCCTGAGCCAGACGGCCTACAAAAAATCGCGGCAAGGCGCGTCCCAACTTGGGCGAAGAGCCGTACCGAACCAGGCTCGTAGAAATTCACTGATACAAAATCTGGCAGCTTGGCGTCCATTGATCGCGCCCTTTAAAAATGTCCGCTTCACTTAAGTTTGCCTGGCTTGGCGAGGCCTCAATATCCCCCCAATGACCCTCCGGGATGTCCTCGAGTCAATTCGTTCTCGTTGGGCGCGACATCTTCTTGATTGAGAGCACAAGAACTCAATAAAAGCGTTGCCGCAGCGGCTGCGAGAACCAACAAATACGACCATCGTTTCTGTTGCATGTGCGACAACATATTGGGTCGCGCCGGATGTAAAGCAGTTTCTTTCAGTGTGCCGTCTCGCATGTAACAGCGAGGTTGTGCGTTCAAAATGGGCCGCCGGTAAGGCAGTGGGGCCCGGGCGTGAAAGCAGGAGCTTTTTACCTACACCTACGAATGCGGAACAGTGATAATGTTGTCCTTTCCCGCGATGAGAACTAGATCGACCAATATCTTCAGCCAACCAGTGGTGATAGCCGCGCTATGTTGCTTTTACACCTTTGCCGCCGCGGCTTACGTCGCACCCGGACTGACACGGGCCCGCGACTTGGGAGTTCCATTCGAGGGCACGCCAGGCGAGATGAACGCGATCACCGATGTGCGCGGTGTTGAGGTTGGCCAAACAACGCTGGTGGAAGGCGACGGAAAACTTGTGGTTGGCCAAGGGCCAGTCCGGACCGGAGTCACCGCAATTCTTCCGCTGGGGAAGAGCAACGTTAATACGCCGGTGCCCGCGGCGGTTTTTTCGTTTAACGGCAACGGAGAAATGACGGGTAGTGAATGGGTCGAAGAATCGGGCTTTCTGGAAGGGCCGGTGCTGCTGACCAATACGCACAGCGTGGGTGTCGTGCGCGATGGCGTGATTGAGTGGGGCAATAAAAAGTTTCCCGGTACAGCGAACTTCAGCCTTCCGGTCGTAGGCGAAACCTGGGACGGTGAACTCAATGATATCAACGGTTTCCATGTCAAAAAGGATGATGTCTTTGGAGCACTCGATAGCGCTAAGGGCGGCCCCGTAGCTGAGGGCAACGTGGGTGGCGGCACGGGTAATCGCGCCTTTGGATTTAAAGCAGGCATTGGGACCGCCTCGCGCATCGTTGCGAGCGGCGACGATGCCCTCTATGTGGGGGTATTGGTTCAGGCGAACCTGGGGAGGCGCGACAACCTTGTCGTGGCCGGCGTACCAGTCGGAAGAGAAATCGCCGATCTTCAACCTGTGATTCATAGAGAGCCTGAGAGAGAAGGTTCCATTCTCGCGGTGATCGCGACCAATGTGCCCCTGTTGCCCCATCAATTGAAACGAGTGGCGAAGCGGGCCGCGTTGGGCGTGGCTCGCACCGGCGCGGTTAGCACTAACTCATCGGGTGATTTGTTCATCGCCTTCTCTACGGTAGTGCCAGCGCTGAGCGGGGAACGTCAGCAGTGGTCCACCCTGAAAAACGATGAGCTTGATCCTTTGCTTGGAGCAACCGTGCAGGCTACAGAGGAAGCAATTGTCAACGCCCTGGTTGCAGCGAAAACAATGCAGGGAGTTAATGAAAACACGTTCTACGCGCTACCGCACGAGCGCCTGCGCGAGGTGCTGAGAAAATATGGCCGTCTGGTGGGGGAGTAAAATTAACCCAATCCGAAGTTGACTTGTAGGGCGGCTGGGTCAGCCGCCGAGCGCTACCATCCCCTGGGTTTAGGCCAAGGTGGAACTTGGCCCTACCGGATCTTGGGCACCAACGTTCGGTAGGGACGTGCTCGGCGGCAACGGAGCGCCGCCCTCAAAGGTAATTTCGGAATTTGGGTTTATCTACTCTAACGGCAACTCGATGTCCTCCTCTGCCCGGGGCGAAAGCTGATTTCCCATGATGATCCGCGCGCAGGTATTCCAGTGCAGGAGCGCGTCGTCGTTTTTGGGTGGACGCAGTGACTCGGCTTTTTCGAACCAGTTCATGGCCTCGCGCAAGAATTCGTAAGCGTTATAACCGGACCCGGGCTGGCGCTGGTGCAACTGTGCCTTGGCCCGGCGCTCGCAGATGATGCCGGCGTAATAGGCCCGTTCATAATCGTCGCGAAGCCGGGATAGAACTTCCTGGGCCTGCGTGACGCCTACTGCGTAGCCTTTGCCAAAGCGGTCGGTCAGGGCCAGCAACAGAATAACCAGCGCCTGCTGGTTCTCTGGATCGATGGCCAGCACATCGTGACAGATACTTTCAGCCTCAGCCGGCTCGTTGAGCAGGCGATAGCGCAAGGCTTTTTCCAATGCCGCCGGGATCGCGTCTTTGGAAAGTCGCTTAAGTTCGAACATGATTTGCTCCTTTCGGCTCAAATACCAAATGAAAAACTAACCGCAGATTGAGCAGATTTCACAGATTTAAAGGCAAATTCCGAAGTTCCGGCGGCTCGCCCTACCACTTGCTTGCCAGGGACGTGTCGTCCGGTAGGGCGAAGCTCCTGCTGAGCCGCATTCCGCTTAACGACTGACTGGGCGAGGCCTCGCTGTGGGTAGGGCTTTTGTCACCGAGGCTCGTCCGAGCCGAACCTCTGCGAGATCAGCCTTTCGGGCGTACCAATTTCAGCAGTCTCCCAAACGGATCGTAAAACTCGTCAACCACGCGCTCTTTCAACGGAATAATTGCATTATCAGTGATAGTGATGTTTTCGGGACAAACCTTGGTGCAGCATTTGGTGATGTTGCAGTAGCCGATACCGGCGACTTGCTTCAATTCCGATAGCCGGTTTTCCGTGTCGAGCGGGTGCATTTCCAGCGCAGCGGCAAAAACCAACAAGCGCGGGCCGACGAATTCCTCATACTTGTGATGGTCGCGTAAGACGTGACAGACGTCCTGGCATAGGAAGCATTCGATACACTTGCGAAATTCCTGAACGCGGTCGATGTCCGCCTGCGCCATCCGCCAGGTCCCATCCGGTGCGTCGGGCGGGCGCGGCTTGAACGGCTTGATTTTTTTCTTCGCCCGATAGTTCCACGATACGTCCGTCGTTAAGTCGCGAATCCGGGGGAACGCCCTCATGGGTTCGATGGTCACCGGCTGATCAAGCGGCAACTGATCGAGTCGGGTCATGCACATGAGCTTGGGCATGCCATTGATTTCCGCCGAACACGAGCCGCACTTGCCAGCCTTGCAGTTCCATCGGCAGGCGAGATCGTTGGCCTGGGTGGCTTGAATTGCGTGAATGGCGTCGAGCACAACCATGCCTTCGGAAACTTCCGTTGTGTATTCCACGAAGTTTCCGCCATGCGCATCGCCGCGCCAGATCTTGAAAACCGCCATTCTCATTTCATCTCGTCGACGATTTGCATCAGGTACTCCGGGAGGTCGGGTAGTGGTTCCCGCCGCACCTGCATCGAGCCATCCGCCGCTTTGCTAAGAACGACGCTCATTTTGCCATACGTTGCGTCCTTGTTTGGGAAATCGTCGCGGAAGTGTCCGCCCCGGCTCTCTTTGCGCTCTATGGCCGCACGCGTGATGGCTTCCGAAACCGTGAGTAAATGTTTCAAATCAATCGCGGTGTGCCAGCCGGGATTGTATTCGCGATGACCGTGAACGGCGACGCTTTGCGAGCGTTCCCAAAGTTTACTGAGTCCCTCGAGGGCACGAGCCATCTCGTCTTCGCGCCTCACTATGCCGACGAGGCTATGCATCATATCCTGTAAATCGGTTTGCACCTGGTATGGCCCTTCGGCTCTGCCGGCTCCTTGGGCGGCCCGTTCGAATGGTTCTAACGCCTCGTGCGCCGCCTCTTCAATTTGGTTCTCGCGGACCTGGCCGGCGCCGTGTTTCTTAACAAACTCCGCGGCGTGTTCGCCTGCGAGCTTGCCAAATACAAGAAGGTCGGACAGCGAATTTCCACCGAGCCGGTTCGCTCCGTGCAATCCCGCGGCTACTTCGCCGGCCGCAAACAACCCGGGCACGTTGGACATCTGGGTCTCGGGGTTCACCCGAACGCCGCCCATGATGTAATGCGTCGTAGGCCCGACTTCCATCGGTTCCCTGGTGATGTCAAGGTTGGCGAGCTGCAAAAACTGATGATACATGCTCGGCAGCTTCTTTTTTATGTGTTCGGCTGCGTTCGGGATTTTTTCCTTGATCCAGGAAATGTCGAGAAATACTCCGCCATGCGGGCTGCCGCGACCGGCCTTGACTTCGTTCATGATGCAGCGCGAGACATGGTCACGGGTCAGCAGTTCGGGCGGACGACGGGCATTCTTGTCCCCCTGGGTATAGCGCCACCCTTCTTCCGGGTTGTCGGCGGTTTGCGACTTATAGTTCTCCGGGATTTCCGCGAACATGAAACGTTTGCCATCCTTATTGCACAAAATGCCGCCTTCGCCGCGGACGCCTTCGGTGACAAGGATGCCCATAACGCTCGGCGGCCAAATCATGCCGGTCGGGTGAAATTGTACATACTCCATGTCAGTCAATTCGGCGCCCGCATGATAGGCCAGCGACTGTCCGTCGCCGGTATATTCCCAGGAGTTGCTGGTGATTTTATAAGCGCGACCAATGCCCCCGGTGGCCAGCACGATCGCTTTGGCCTGGAAAACCTTGAAGCGGCCGCGTTCGCGGTCGTAGCCGAACGCGCCGGCCACACGGTCGTTGTCCTTAAGCAACGTTACGATGGTGTGCTCCATGTGGACTTCGATCCCCTGATGGATGCCATGGTCCTGGAGCGTGCGAATCATTTCCAAACCGGTACGGTCGCCGACGTGGGCGAGCCGCGCATAACGGTGCCCACCAAAGTTCCGCTGAAGAATTCTCCCGTCGGCAGTGCGGTCGAACACGGCTCCCCAAGCTTCAAGTTCGCGGACGCGGGCGGGCGCTTCCCTGGCGTGCAATTCGGCCATCCGCCAGCTGTTGACGTATTGGCCACCGCGCATCGTATCGGCGAAGTGGACTCTCCAGTTGTCCCGGTCGTCCACGTTGGCCAGCGCTGCGGCGATGCCGCCTTCGGCCATCACCGTATGCGCCTTGCCGAGAAGCGATTTGCAGACCAAGCCGACCTTGACACCAGCAGCCGAAGCTTCAATGGCCGCACGCAGCCCGGCACCGCCTGCGCCGATGATGAGCACGTCGTAGTCGAGAGTTTCGTAATTGGCCACTTGATTCGTTGAAGGCCTGAAGGGTTAATGCATTGGAGGTGGGGTGTAACGATAGAACGGATCAGCGATTCAGCGATTCAGCGCTTATGCTTATATAATCTTCCAATCGTGCCATATACCCATTGAGCACAGACGCACATACAAGTCGGAGAATCCAACCCAGAACAAACTCACCCAGGCCCAGAGCATATGGCGCCGGTTCAGGCAGCTCACGCAGGCGTAGCCCTTGGCACGAACCGGCGCTTTCGACATTTCATCCAGGAAACCGCCAATTAAATGGCGCAGCGAGTGACATCCAAAGGTGTAGCCGCCCAGCAGGATGACGTTCAACGTGAGAACAATCGTCCCAACGCCGATACCGAAATGCTTTAAGCCGGACGCGTCGGTGAACCACATCGCTTTCCATGCGTCGTGCGCAAGAATGAGAATGAACAGTAGCGCCAGGTAAAGAAAGTAGCGGTGAATGTTCTGCATGATGAGCGGAAAGGAATTTTCACCCAGATATCCTTTGCGTGGCTCGCCGACGGCGCAGGCGGGCGGGTCAGCCCAGAACGCTTTGTAGTAAGCGCCACGGTAGTAATAGCAGGTAAGTCGAAAACCGGCTGGCGCCCACAGAACCAGAAGGGCTGGTGAGAATAGCAGGAACGATGGCCACCAGGCAGGCTTCGGTCCAAGTATCGGGTGGGGCGAGCTGCCGAAAAATTCCGGCGAGTAGAACGGCGAAAGATAGTTGGCGCCATTTTGATCAAACCAATAATGGGTTCCCTGAAATGCCGCCCAGGTTGAGTACACCAGGAAGGTCGACAGTCCCAGAAATACGAATAACGGTTGCGTCCACCATGCACCGCGCCGCATGGTCTGACCAAACGAAGGTTGCTTCAGCGATACATTCTCAGAAAACATGTTGGCCTGAACTGCCGTCGCGAAACGGGGACGGCTTCAGCCTACATATCGGCGAGGGAGTCCCGTTTCAAGCTGATTACGCAACTGTGCAGAGGTGCGCCCGCGTCCGCCAAAAATCCGCAGTCCCGCGGCTGACCCTCGCCCGACGAGCCAATTTCGGAATGGGCTTGGAACGGGCGGCGGCAAGTTTGCCCGACTTGGGATGAGAGTGCGGTGGTCCAGCCACTCGACCACGCGTATCGCCACGCCCACGCCGGAGCGGGATCAAATCTCTGCGTCGGAACTGTTATTTAATGCGTTGCGGCAGGCCGATGACCCGAGCGAAATTGTTATATTATGGTGACACACATCGTTTGCTTTAAATACAAACCTGAAACCACTGCCGAACAACAGGCTGAACATATCGCTAAAATAAAGAATTTGCCGAACATTATCGAAGAAGTCATTACTTTAAACGCCGGTGCTGACGTGCTGCATCTGGATCGCTCGTTTGATACCGGGCTCGTCGCCACTTATGCTGACCGTGTCGCGCTTGATGCCTACAACGTGCACCCGTCACATCAGGAAGTAGTCGCGTTCGGACGGGAGATCGCCGAAAAAATAGTTTCCGTCGATTTTATTGATTAATCGTTTTCTAAAACCTTATTCCTCACCAGGCTTTTCTAAAACATCACTTTGTAACAAATAATGACTCGACTCGAGCAGTTGAAGCAAGCGGGGCAAAAAGAGTTGAAGAAACTGGAGCAAAAGCTATCCGCGGCGGCGGCGGAAGCGGATCGCGGGGCAACGGGGCCGGGCGCAAGCACAAAGGAGCCGAGGCGCTCGAGTAAGCTCCGGGCGGTGACATTTTGGTTAGGCTAGAAAAAGTGGTATTGTTAACCAGGAAAGGAGGATAAAATGTTAAAAGCAATTTTGACTCGCGCCTCCGTTCCCCAATTTTTCTCGGTGCTTGCACTGTAGCGAGGTCCAAACCGGCGCAAATTGGGGCGCTCAAATTGCGCGAGGCGAGACAATTCGCCAGATCCTTAACGCAGCGTCGCAACCATCACTGGACTTCTGATGCCGACTCCCGGTGGACGCCTAGAGCGTTTGTTTGCCGCTGACGGCACTCACAGGATGGCCGTGGTCCCGGTGTGCCTTCTAGACACCGGCTAACCCATCGACTATTGCCGCTGCCCTCTTGAAAGCGTCGCTCGCTTTCTGAAAGTCACCCGCGTTGGCCGCTTCGAGAAACCAACCGTATACGCCAGCATCCGCGGACGAGGTATCGGATACAAACGTGCCTTCCGTCCCCGCTTTCGCACCGAGAATTTTCTTAGAAGCCTCCTCTATGGTCACCACTGGTAGATAAATCTTCTTTACCCCACCTGATACGGTTTCGACCCCTAATTCGTTCAGTTTTCCCCGCGCAGCGCGAAAGTCGCTGTGAAGCACCTTGTTGCGAAGCTGGCGGCACAAACGAAGGGTTTCCTTTTCGTCGGCGGACAGCGCATCACCGAAGTGCTTTGCCAAGTCGTCTTCAATATCTTCCAGCTTTTTTTGGTGTGCGTACTTCTGTAAAGCGGGCACCTTCCCCGCGAGCAAACGCAATTTCAGTTCCACAACTGCCCCTTCCGCAGCGGCAGCTTTGAACGGTTCCAAAAACAATGCCAATGCTGGTGATTTAGGCATAAGTATCCAGTAACATCGCGTTTAGCCGCAGCAAAACGCAAGCAGGCGCTAATGATTCCCACCGGCGGACCGAGGCGGACGCTAAAGCACCTCCGGGAACGCCGCCGCCGCTTTGATGAGCGCCTCGCGTTCCCGGTCATCGAGCTGATAGGTGGCCAGCTGCGGACCCCAAAGCTGACCGCGTGGCGACGAGCGTAGTGGACAGTGTCGAGCTGGGCGTTGCGGGCTGCGACGAAGCGATAGGTGTCCAGCGTAACGGCAACTTTGAGGGCGGCGTGGAAGGGCGGCCCCGGGGTAGTGAGCCCGGCGGCGTAGGATTTCGCGAACCAAGTCGATATCTTTGACCTCTAACCTGACTTGCGCGTTTTGCGATTTTTTGAGCGCCTTTTTAGGGAATAATCGCCCGCAAAGCCTCTATTTTACAGGATCGTGATCCCAAA
>JBAUZZ010000024.1:0-14297 GCA_049585495.1 Chthoniobacterales bacterium
ATCCCCAGCGCCTGCACTCGGCGCTCGGCTACCTTTCCCCACTGGAGTTCGAAAAACTCTTGAATGACGAACTAAACCTACAAAACTAAACAACTACCTGCCCGTATTTTCGAGGACAGATCACTCAGGTAAGGCTCCCACATGTCGATACTGACTGCTTCGACCTTCCGACTCTGCTCGCTCCCGAGGCGTGCCCAGAGTTCCTGGCATGCCTCAGTAGTCCGGTCCGGCACCACGTCCAAAACCCGGCTCTGTTCCAAATCGCTCATCAGGCTGACATAGTCTTGGCCCCGGCCAAAGCTCTTCTCATCAATCCCGACCAATCGCACCCTCTCCATCTGGCGCCGCTCCAGGCCTCGTTGGACGGCTCGCTCCATGATTTGGTGTGCACTGTGCCAATCCAGCCGCAAGAGTCCGGCGCCACTACTGACCGTCTCAGCGGCTTGCAGCAGCCGAATGGCAAAGGCTTCAAACATCAGCGTAAAGCGACTGTTCTTTCCGGCCCAGGGCACCTCGATGGTTTTGATGCCGTGCTCCGGGCAGTTCACCCTGGGGAGCCGTGCTACTAAAACCGTCTCAAATTGCATGGTATCCAGGTGCCTCCATCGGCGTTCGGGTGCGTGGTCGTACAGGGCATACCATTTGCCACATCCTGGACATTTCAGCCCCCTGGCCTTTAGCTCTGCCTGTAAGCGGATCTCCACGTGCTGCGCGGTCAACTCCAGCTTAACGGCCTCAACCACCCAGGGCTCTTCGAGTCCCAACAACCGACGATAGTGCTGCTCCAAACTCTCTGCCATGGGTCTCTCTTTACCTTTGGCCTTGCGCAGCGCAAAGTCGCAAATGAGCGGCCATTAAACACCAAGCCGCCCAAATTCATGTTTGGCAACCAACCGCTTTTCGCCAGAAAAGCCATGGTTCCCTTCCGCTATCCAACGCGGCAACTATCCACGAAATTATCCGAAGAACCAAAAATGATGATCCGGCTTTTTGCTTCTCCAGGGAGCCACCCCAATTCTGCTTGTCCCCAGTGCCGCCCCAGTTTCCTTTCTCTATGCAGGGGCCTCGCTGAAAATGGACCGGAGCTTTTCGAAAAGCGCGGGCCGTATGGACGGCAACACTGATCGGGCTGACAACGCGCCCATCCTCGAGAACATCAGCGTAGAAAGTCTGACGGGGTTGCCCAATTTTTCCGTTCATTTGCACAAAGATAATGCGCAAGCCAAGGCTTTTGGTAAATCCAACTAACCATCATCCGTCGAACATTAGGCACAAAAGATGAGGTTACGGGAAGTAAGGATCCGCCGGAGAACGCAGACAAGCCTGTCTATCCGTCCGGCAGATTCAGTCTAATCGAAAGGGAAGGCAGTCAGTTTTGCAAGGCAATATTATGGACGAACATCAGAATCCTGAGGAAGCGGCTGAGAGTGGCAAAGATCATTTAAGAGCCTCCGCTGGCAATCTCAAAGAAGCAGCGAGCGCGAAAGTAGAAGATATCCGCCAAGCCGCAGGGCAAAAAACAGATGAACTTCGAGAAGCAGCGCAAGGCAAGGTTCGAGAACTCAGAGGAGCGGCGGAGAGCGCCTGGTCGGATGCCAGATCTCAGGCGAAGAGTTGGCAGGCCGAAGGCGAAGCTTACGTTCGTGACAATCCGACAAAAGCTGTCTTCGTAGCGCTAGGGGTAGGGTTCGTGTTGGGCCTTCTCTTGCGGAAATGACCCATGGATTCCGATCCTTCGCATGGAACTCAAGTTTCGGAACCAGCGCCGGGCGATTCAATTCGAGACTCGGTCGCTTTCTTTGTTCGTTACTTAGAACTCCGGCTGCAACTCTTCGGATTGGAGTCTCGCGAGACGGGGCTTCATTTGCTCGTTCTGGCTCTCCTTTTGGGGAGCACCGTCATTTGCTTTGTTGGCTTTGTGGGGATGTTGATCGTTTTTCTGCTTTACCTGATGATGCTGACCTTGCACTGGGAATGGGGCTGGAGCGCTGGCACTTGCAGGGGTGCTTTTTGTTGTCAGTATTGGGGTCGGGGTGATCTTCAGATTCAGGATCGTGAAGCGGTTTTTCCCTGTCACCTTCGACGAGTTTCAGAAGGATCGTGAATGGCTGGAACGCACTACAAAAAGCAGCAGATAACGGCTGCTTTGGGCGGAGTCAGAATTCAGCTGCAAAATGAATTGTTGCTCCTCCGACGTAACCTTAATGTTGGACAACACATCCTGGAGTCGATCCGGAATCATCCGTGGGCATGGATCAGCAATGCCGCCATTTTCGGGTGGCTCCTGTCTCGCGTACCCGTCCGCAAAAAGAGGATCTACATTTACAGCTCAAGTCGAGAGCAGGTCAAAAGCCATGGCAACGGGCCGCTAGGCAAACTTTGGAAGGGGGCCTGGAGAAGCTCCAAACCTCTGATCGCCGCATACCTCGCGAAAAAACTGGCGGAGCAAGCGAAGATGCCCGGAAGCAAGTAGCTTTGACTGAAGTGTTAAGATGGCCACACAAAAAGGCGCCCTGCCTGGGTGAAGGGATAATGTCGAACATAGTGGACTCCAAAAAAGAACATCGACCGCAGGGTTGGGATGTTAGGCCGTACCTAAAAGCTTCGCTCCGTACTCGCACCTCTGTTTGGATCGGCCTAGCGGCAATTGTCGGATGGCTGCTCGCACATGTTCCTGCCAAAAGACGACGAACTTACGTGCGCGGGAGTGACCAAGGCGAAAAGCACCATTCAGGGGAGATCACGCTGTTTGCCAAAACCAAACACCCGAAAGGCCGGAGTGGACTGTTGTCATTGGCAATAGAACTTCTTGGAGCGGTTGCAATCAGCTTAGTGCAACGCTATCTCAAGTCCTGGAGCTCTACACTCATCGTGACGCTCAAAAACCCGCCAAAAAGCCGGCCATCTTCCCGAGGCGTTCCCAGCGAGAGTGCGCCAAAAGATTTTAGTGACCTGGACGATCAGCGATCCGAAATACCACCAGAGAAGTTTGAGGCGGACAAGTCTTACCCAAAAGGTATAGTTGCGCTTTTCAAAAACACTGCCAGCGAGTGGATCGAAGACAAATGTCCTCAGCTCGGCGCGGCTCTGGCCTACTTCACGGTTTTTTCGTTAGCGCCGCTTGTGCTAGTGCTTTTAGCGGTATTCGGACTGATCTTCGGCAGCAGCGATCAGGCCCGACAAAAGATCACTCAACAATTGCAGTACTTGATCGATCCGAGCGGGATAAGGGTCATCCAAGACATCGCCGTTAGCGCGTCGAAGCCCCAGGCTAGCATTATAGCGACCACGATCGGAGTCATTGTAGGATTGTTTGGCGCTAGCGGAGTGTTCGGTCAACTGCAGGACGCGTTGAACACGATCTGGGGCGTCAAGCCAAAGCCGGGCGGTGGATTATTGGGCTTTATTCGGACGCGTTTCCTGTCGTTTGCGATGGTGGGTGGTGTTTGCTTCCTGTTGCTGGTATCTCTGACAGTCGAAAGCCTCCTCAGAGGCATAAGTGATTATCTTAAAAACCTGCTGCCTGGAGGTCACATCCTGGCATTCGCGCTTTTCCTCCTTTTCGATCTGGGCGTAATCGTGCTGCTTTTTGCGATGATGTTTCGCTACTTGCCAGACGCGAAGATCGCATGGCGCGACGTATGGGTTGGCGGGACGCTGACCGCGGTTCTCTTCGTCATGGGCAAGTTCATTCTTGGCCTCTACTTGGGAAGCGGGGCCGCGGGCTCGGCGTATGGTGCGGCCAGTTCACTGATCACTCTCCTATTGTGGATCTACTATTCCGCGCAAATCCTTCTCTTTGGCGCAGAGTTCACCCAGGTTTACGCGAATACTTACGGCACCCACGTTGAGCCGAAGGAGCATGCGGTAAAAGTGGAGAGAACGGAGATAGAGGTGTCTAATCGCCAGAGATGAACAAGGTGCTTGCCGTCAATGTAAAATGCTGGCCTGTCGAGCGCAGCGTAGGTAATGTAGACATGAGATCGGTCGTGCTGCGTTCAGCCCGACTCCTTTTCTGCACATGTAATCCGTGCATCGACGCTGGGGGCGGGATGCGGGTTTCAACGAATTTTATCGGGCGGATAGGCATCTGAACAGGCGTGAAGGATCCGATAGACGGCTCCGATAGTCAGGAGAAGATCTGCTTTTCCGGTCAGCCTGGAAGCAGTCTTTCAAACCTCGCTTCACGCGGGCCATTGCGAAGCAATGCTAAGGAGGCGCTTGACCATACAACAGAATCGCCCGGGTCTGTTGTGTCTCTGGCCTGAACATTCTCCGGTGTTGACCTACACTTTTTCCCGTTTTGGCCGATTCCTAATACTAAGCTTGGCTTGGTAGACCTTAGATCTGGGAGCCGTGGCTCGGCTCGGGGAGGTGTGGCAAGCCATCTCGCTTGCGGATGGAGGTGTGCAACTATGGAATCCGGCGCCGGGCCCCAAAAATCGGCGAATGAACCTAGCAGAGGTAGTCATGACGAATCGACAGATCTCGTTGCTTCGCTTCCCGCGATTCAGTCTCCACCCGGTCGGAGCTGCAATCTCAAACGCAAAAGACCATCCTCGGACTAATCCTGGCGAGGCGATGTTGGCAATAGGTGCCCTGGTTTTAGTTTGTTTAGTGTTCGCGATCTTGGTCCGAACTCAATTGGAGAGGTCTGGGTCGGGCTTCAACGTACGAGGCGATTTTTGGTCAAAGATTGGTGCCTGGTCTGTTGGATCTCTATCTTGGAATCCTTCCCGTAGTGCCAGTCGGGTGATTCATGTCAAGGCGGTGGAAGTTCATTCCGCGGAACTGGGCCGCGTCCGTGTCGCACTCAATTGGTTTAACCCCCGAGGCCATGGCGATCCGTTTCTTGTTGGTTCGTCATCGCGCTGGGGCTGTTTCTGGCATCGGGCCATTCCCGAAGCTTAGCGATAAAAACGGATTTGCGATCGAGCTGAATCGGTGAATAACATGGTTAAAGAGGAGGAATTGTGGAGATCGAGAAAGATGCGCAGACTATGGTTTCGGCCTTGGACTACTTTTGCTTGCCTGCTGCTCTGGTCGATCCAACAACCGACAAATTCGTTTCCTGCAACCAGAGTTTCTTGGATGCCATCGAGGCGTCTCGCGACGAACTTAAGATGCTGGGCGCGGAAAACCTGGTGTCGTTTTCGTGGAATGCGGCGAATGAGAAGACCGAGGTCGCTGACTCAAATCTCCCAATCTATATGGGTGGATGTACAGTCAAAGCTGTAGCCGCAAACCGCGTTGAAATCGGCCGTGCGTTCAAGCGCGAAGATCACTTCGTACTGCTAATTCTTGATTCCCGAGCACGTTCGTTGGCAACGGCTGATTTCCTTGAGGGGCTTGCACTCGGGAAGGAGCAAGAAAACGAACGGATTAAGAAGCGGTTCCATGATTTCGTTAACCATCACATCATGCTTGTCTCATTTGAGGCCCATAGTCTAACGAAGAAGCTTCGAGATGAGGGCGTCTCGGGAGATCCAGAATTATCACGACTTACAAAGATGCTTGATGATCTTATGGATGCAATACCAGCAGCTCTTGGAGCGTAGAGAATGCTGGCCGCAGATCTACCTATCTTCCCCATCCGAATCGTCGGACTCATAGCTCAACTGTTCAATGTTGCGCAGAAGCTCGGCCATGTCTTCGGTCTCGTCCAAAACCTCCGCGATTGCAGCTTCGAGAACTAGCGTTACCGGGCCAGCAGCGTCAACTTGGTGGTGGCTGTCGTCATTCTTTGGAACACGGTTTACTTGGAACGCGCGATTCGATGCTTGAAAGATACGGATGTCCACGCACGAGCACCTGCTCCAACACCTCACAGCTCAGCTGGGAGCACATCGATCTCAACGGAGATTGCGTTTGGCGCGCCCGGGAAACCGACAATTGTTGCTCGACGACATTAAATATATCTGGAAGCTGGACCCCAGGCTTACCGGTAATGCCCACCTCTAGGATCCTCTTTAAGACCCCGCGTTTTTATCCGTTGCTCGCGGAAATGTTCACTCGAGCACGCAACCCGGATATCCTCAGATTTGGTTGTTTGCCTTCTGAGCGAAAGGGGGCCAACCATTTAGCCAATCCACCCAGCCGCCGACTCGCGATCCAGATTGTAGAGGAGTGGTGCAGGTGGATGACGCGGTTGATAGAAAATTGGCTGGTAGGACGGTTCTTATGATCGACGATAATCAGGACACGCGTTCTTTTTGCAGGGCGATCTTGGTTCAGACAGGCGCTTCGGTGCTCGAAGCGCCATCTGGGGAGAGGGGGGTAGAGGTGGCGAAGATCGGTCACCCGGACGTGGTTTTGTGCGATCTTCGAATGCCTGGGATGGATGGGTACCACGTACTTGAGGCTATTCGCGCACTGGGTCCCGATCAGGGTGGTTCAGTACCGGTTATCGCGATAGCGGCTTTCCAGCGGCTGGAAGATTATGCTAAAGTTCGCAATCCAGGGTTTGACTTTTTCCTGACGAAACCGATCAATCCCGACGAACTCGTCCGTGCAGTCGGAGAAGTGTTGGGGCAGGCATGGGAATAGATCCCGGAACAGATAGACCGCCACAGCGCCTTGCTGAGCAAAGGTATTTATTTCACGGGTAGCGCCAGAATTTTTCCGGCGTTTCCACTCTTAGGTTAGGGCTTCGCTAAACGCCGGTTCATGTCTGGGCATAGATCCAGGTCCGGTGATAGTGACGAACTTGACACGATGGAAATTATTGCATTAGAACTGCCGATGCCAAAAGGGGTGTCAGCATCGGCGGGGGGAGGAATAATGAGCGAAACGTTTGATTCAGCCGCTGAGAAGTTCTCGCACGGAAATCATCCGGGCGATCGACGTCAAAATGACGTAGCGAGCGCAATAAACAGTTGGAAAGAGAATCTGAAAGATAATTTATTCATAGTCCTTCTGGGCTCTATAGCAATCAGCTTTCTGGTGGGCTATCTCATCTCCAAGCAACAGGAGGCACAGAAGCGTGATCAATGGGCTGAGATTCTTTTCCGCCAAGCCAAGAATTGGCTGACTGAGCGGGGCAGGAAGACTGCCGGCTCGGTGGAGCAGGGCCTGGAGTACGCCCGTTCGGCTGCTGAAGCGGCCTCCGACAAGGGAGCTGAGTACAGTCGCCGGCTAAATCCATTTCATCGGAAGCAGCGGCATCGATTTTTCGGCATTCTCTGATTTCTCGAGGTGATTTATGGACGAAATGAAGACTCCAGAAGAGGGATCAATGGCAAACAATCCCGAAAAACCGTCGGAACGGCGGTTTCCTGCGGAATGGAAAGAAGCTTGGAAACAGCTTGAAGAGCGGGTTCGACTACGGCCGGGGCCTCATCTTTTAATGGCCCTCGCCATAGGATACCTCTTGCAAATTATTCCGTTTCGAAGCCTTCTCGTACTAGCCGGAAAGCTCTGCCTGATTTTGGCGCTACCCGTCTTCTTTCTTGTTTGCGCTTTCCAGCTGGTAAAATATGTGGGTAAGGTCTCACACCTGTTTTAGAAGATGAACGAAGCGACCAGGCTGAGGTGGTGGAGCCGAAGCAATCGGCGCGTTGAATACTCGAGAACAGGACTTGCCGCTGCTCACCTTCCGAGACAAAGTTTTCAGCCTGGAGGAGGCGAAATCGCGAGCCTGGGAGAACCTTAGGAGAACGCACGCACGACTTGCCCGGCGACTTTCGTCCCGTCCGCATCAATGAACATCAGCTCCAAGTGCGCGACCGAGCCTTGATGCCAATGCTCGATTCGTCGAAGGACAGCAGGCAGGTCTTCAATGACCGGTTTCCGGCCTTCTCTGCACAAGATTGCCAGCGCGGAATTGCGCCCGTGGCGCCGGGGACTGGACGTTGAACCAATCGCTTTGTATGCCGAGCGATCCGCCTCAATCGTCAACCCGGAAAACTGTGAGACCTCGACTCCCACAGATCATGGCCTACCTGCGCGACGTGATCCTGGCGATCTTCGATCCCTGCAGGCCGAGTCCGGCCAATCATCAACGGATTACGGCGGCCCCAGTGATGTGTTTTATCATGCTTTGGCGAGTAGGCGCAAAGTAATGGGCAAGCCAACCTTACCTGCGTACCGCAAAATCCTGGGATGGACGGCGACTACTATTACGCCTCTTTCCGCCGCCGGTATGATTCTTACTTCCGGGCGATAGCTCCCCGGCCCTGAAGCTCAAGCGAATAATAAGTCCATTATATGCTCCGGATACGAACACTAGTCCTACGGAACTCCAAACTCTCAAAAACCTCTATATTCATGAGCTGAAAAATCTTTCAAGTGCAGAGCAGCAGCTCGTAAAAGCTTTGCCGAAAATGGCGAAAGCGGCGAGTAACAAAGAACTTGCTGCGGGTTTTCAAGAACACCTTGAACAAACAAAAGGGCATGCGCAACGTTTAGAGCAGATTCTGTCCAGCCACAAGCAAACGACCCGCGGGGCCAAATGCAAGGGAATGGCAGGCATTGTTGCGGAAGGTGCTGAAATGATCGAGGAAGAAGCCGACGACGAGGTCAAAGATGCAGGACTGATTGCGGCGGCTCAACGAATCGAGCATTACGAAATGGCCGGCTACGGAACGGCCCGCACCTTTGCTGAACTTTTGGGCGACATAGAAGGCGCGAAGCTCCTTGCACTGACACTTGAAGAGGAAAGAGAAACCGACCAGAAGTTGACTAAATTGGCGAAGTCCGGGATTAACGTGGCGGCCGCGCAGTAAGTTCAAAGTCCGGTCCCGGCCGGAGTCATTAGGTCACGACCCGTTTTCGCAAGTCGCCGGATTTCCGGTGGCTTAAAGTGGCATTTGATTCGAGGCCAGGAGACCGAGCCCTGCTTGCGTGCCAAGATCCAACCAAAGCGAATCAATGCTGCACAACGTCGTATCTGAAAAGCCGGACGAACTCGGGAAGCTAATTGAGGTAGCGTACCTCGTTGTCATTCTCTCGGCTTTTGTTTGGGCGAAGGAGTTTTTGCTGCCGCTGATTCTGGCGATTCTGATCAGTTTTTTGCTAGTGCCCGTTGTATCTCGCCTGGAACGTTGGAGATTTCCCCGTGTGGTAGCCGTCCTTAGCGTCGTCGCAATTGCCTTCGCCCTTATTGCAGGACTCTGCTCGACGCTTTCGCTGGAGGGTCTGGATTTAGTAAATTCTCTGCCCAAGTACCGCGATAATATTCATGCCAGGTGGGCAGCCATTCAGCAGGGGCCGCCCGGCCCGCTTAGTCTGGCCTTCAGAAACGTTGGCGCGGTGATTGCCGATCTAGGCAAAGTCACGGCATCTGCTGGAGGTGTCCAACAGCCGGAGGTGACAAAGGTCCAAATTGTTAGCGGTGCTGACAGCGTATTAGCAATTGTGAAGAATAGCCTGACGCCGGTGATGGGTCCGATAGCGGAATTCGCTGTGGTCGTCGTGCTCGTGCTCTTTATGCTTCTGGAGCGAAAGCGATTCCGCGTTCGGTTTCTTCGATTGATTGGACACTCGCGCGTTGCGACAACAACACTCGCTGTTGATGAGGTCGGATCCCGATTAAGCGGTTTTCTCTTGGGGCAGCTGATGGTGAACACCGGGTATGCCCTAGTACTTGGGTTTGGCCTTTCTATGATCGGTATACCAAACGCTTTGCTCTGGGCGGTTCTGACCCTCGTATTACGGTTTTTGCCTTACGTGGGCCTCTGGATATCGGCATTTTTCCCGTTGGCTCTATCTATTGCCATCTCGACGAGTTGGAAAGAGCCGATACTGACTCTGGCCCTCTACGGATTTCTGGAAGTGTTCACCAACAATGTTGTGGAACCTTTTGTCTTAGGCGGTAGCACCGGAATGTCACCGCTGGCCATTATCGTATCCGCCATATTCTGGACCTGGCTTTGGGGTCCGATCGGTTTGTTGCTCGCGACGCCGCTCAGCGCTTGCCTGGTAGTGTTGGGTCGCTATTTTCCCGCCTTCCATATTTGCAGTGTTTTGCTTGCCGCTGAGCCACCTACCTCCTCGGAAACAAAATTCATACGCCTCCTTACGGAAAGCTGCCTTCCGGAGGCCAAGGCGCTGCTGCAGGAATTGGGAGGGATGGAACTTTCAGTAGGAATCGCCGAAGAACTAATTTTGCCCACCCTCCGAGCGATCGAAAACGATCTTTATTCTGGCGCAGCTAATCCAACAAAATCTCGGATTTATGCGCACCTGCGCGAACTGATCGAGGAAATGACTGTCGAGCGCCCAACGCAAGTGGAGCAACGACCGGAACAATCGACACCTGAACAGCCCGCAATGGCGATCGTGCCTTTCATGGGGGAAGGCGACGAAATTGTGGGCAGAGTCATCGCGCGCTTGCTGGCGGCCGAAGGAATCGGCACGGATTTGCTATCCTGGCGAACTCTTCGCGCGGAAAAAGTGGAACGCCTGAAGGAATTAAACGCACCTTGGATTTTGCTCTCCGCGATCGAGTCAAGATCGGCGACCACCGTCGGAAAAATGGCGCATTCCATTAAACTTGAGCTCCCCGATGCTCTGATTCTTGTCGGCCTTTGGAGCCTGCCATCTGAAGGCGCCGCGCGATGGGTAAAAAGAATCAAGGAGTCTTCCGGAAGCGCACTTTACACCAATATAGACCAAGCGATTCGAGGGATTGCTTCCCTGGTTCCTCAAGTAGGCGGTGAGCTCGAGGTGCCAGCGCCGCCCCAAATTCTGGGCAATTAAGATGGTTTTATCCTGAGAGCCAGGGTGCGGCTTCGGGATGCGGTTCTTACGAGAGCGCAGTCCGGCCCGGCTGGCCATCACCGACGGGGAGTATTACCAACTTCCGTACTTTCGCGAGATGATCGAATCTGGCGCTGCGGCGTCTGCTCTGGTGAAAGCGGAAATACGACAGCGCCCGGCCCGAGGTTTCGTCCCATTAAAGGGCCCGGTAAAACATTCATGTCACCAGGGGCAAAGTAGTCAGTTGTTTACCTGAAAGGACGAAGCGGACGCGGAGACAGGTTTCGAGAATAGGCAGGAAACCGTCAAGCTCGTCGGAGAATCTGTGAGCAACTTGCTTTTTTTCTTGCCGTTTCCTTTTGATACAAGAGGTTCTCTAAAGCTGGCAAAAATTTGTTTCGGTGCGAACCTGGTAAGAGTGGGCAAGGGGAGGGTGGAGCAGGGGAGCGCTCGTTGAGAAAGCGGATTTTCTCAGGTTACTACAGTTACGTTTTCACCACGCAGAAAGTGGCGCTACTGAACCAGGTCCTATATGGACAGTGTGAGTCTGCCAATGACAGGTTAGAGTGCCATTGAAAGATAAGCGGGTAAAACGCAATAGGAACATGAGCAGAGAAGAACTCACTGTCTATTTGAACGACCACCTTGCCGGCTCCGTCGGCGCCTTAGAATTGGTGGATCATCTTATCGAGACCTATAAAGGAAAGCCGCTCGAACAGTTCTTCAAAGATCTCCGCAACGAAATCGGCGCGGATCAAGACACGCTCCAGGATCTGATAGAAAAACTCGGCACGAAGGAAAGCGCCGTGCGGAAAGCTGGCGCATGGGTGGCCGAGAAGCTCTCCCGCGCGAAGATTCGACCGAGTGATTCTGAGGAAGGCCAGATGGGCCTGCTCCACGCCCTCGAAGGCCTCGTTCTCGGAATCACGGGCAAACGAGGCCTCTGGACTGCTCTAGCGGCAGCTGCCGATACTGTGCCGCAACTTCGCGAATTGGATTACGCGCGGCTGGAAAAGCGTGCAGCGGAACAGTGCGACCGCGTTGAGGCGAAACGCTTAGAGGTCGCGCGAGAGGTCTTTAGTTCGGACTAGCGATCGAGCTTCCCGGTCAGGCTGTACTAGACGTCAGAAAACTTAGTTTTCTGGGCAGGTTTGAATCAACCTTATCGCCTGCCCGGGCCGCTTGCGGGCTGGTCCAGTTTGGGAGTTTTGCCCCTGATAATTTAGGTTTCCAGCGCACTGGCTGCTACACTGTTCTCCATATGGAAGAAGAAGCGATCATTGCAGAGCTGCGGCCTGGGACTCAGCGAAGTCTCGGTGAAGGCCTGGATATCAACTTTCTACAAGTAAGCTTCCGGGTTTTGCGGCGCTCGAGATACCAGGACCATGGCTACAAAGTCACGCTGAAAAGCCCGGCCTGGCTCTCTCAGCTGGAGCCCTCGGCACCACTTAACGGCTACTTGATGGAGCATGGGGAGTTCACTGCAGAACTGGCAAAAGACGAGCGCATCAATGAGGACCTGAAAGTAACCGCTGAAGTGACTGATGTGTAAGTCTTCGACCAAACGAAGCCGTTCAGACACCCTTTCTTTCTACCGCAGCCGCCTATCATAAATCAATGTAACAGCGCCGACTAGGTGGGGAGGCTGTGAGGCTTACGGTGTAATAGCCCGCCTCGATCGTGGCAGATCCGGCGAATCAAGACAAGTTTAGTCTAGCGAGGTCGCTCTGGAAACATCCATGACGCGCTAACTAACGGAAAAAGCGATCACTGTAGATTTAGTCACTCAAGAATCTTTTGGCCCAAGAAAGTTCCTAGCAAACACAGGGAATTAAACTCCAGCTTTTTATGCGGCAACAGACGCGATTTTGCCCGTCGCTCGATACCACGCTTTCTGGCGCGTTGAGAAGGTGCCCTCTATCATGACCCTCGGAATTGTTCGGTCTAGGCTAGGCTTCTCCGTTCATTTCCCAAAGAGCCGCTATCGGCAAAAACGATTCAGGCGGCGACGGCTCCTTTTTATGGACTCACTTTACCTAAAATCAATGGAAACCTCCTCCACCAAATAACCACAACAAAAGGACAATCAAAATAACAAGTCCTACTATTCCAATTCCCCTTCGGGTTCCCCATCGAGAATAGCCATAATAGCCGCCACCCAATCCTCCACAAGCAGAAGGAGAATAATGATAACAACAATGCTCATATTCTATTCACGTACTTCCCAGGTTGTAAATTACCTTGCGCCTCTGCTTCACTTGTTTGTGGCTGATCGCCTGTTTATCCAGCCATCTTCTCACCTTCCGCCACGCGTGTAAAGAGCTTCCAGGTCTTGCGTTTGGAGGGTTCTCGTGCAAAAAACTGCAAAAAGTCGGCGCACGGCCTCGCGCCTAGGAGCGAGGCCGGTCGCCAGCCAAATCGCGCGATAAACGGAACCCGCAACTACTTAACGACGAAAGGAAGTATGGCTAGCATGTCTCGAATTGTTCTTTTCATCGGCGTAACGTTTTCTTTGGGGTCGTGTACCAGTGAGGAGGTTGTTCGACAGCCCACACCGCAACCATCCACAACAACCACCGTCGTTCGGCGCAGCACGACGACAACTACGACTAATCAACCCATAGAGCCTCAATCCTCAAGTACAACGACAACCGTGGTGACACCGTCTCAATAGGTCGCCACCGCGGACGTTTATCAATTCTCTCACCTGCCACGAGTAGGACGGGTTAGGTGCCTGGAGCTCAAGAAAGCAACGGCGGCATCGAGCGCCGCCTTAAACATTCTCTCACCAGGACTTTTGACTTGGAACCGTGCTCTTCGGCGTGATGCTTTGCGGCTTCTTCGGCATGGTGAGTGGCATGCAAGTGGTGGCCATGCGCGACGTGGGCATGATGTCCGGCCTTTTCATTAGATGCTTTTGGTGGATGTTTCTATCAAGCTCCGGCAGGCTGATAGAATGGATCGCTTTCACGCGCTCGATGTGCGCCAGGATGCCGGAATCGCCCTCGCGGTAAGCAATTAACGGGGAATCGTCTTGATAGCAATTGCCTCCCTCATCCAGTTCGAGAATATATGGTATGCGTGCCTGGCACCGATCTTGTACCTTGTGCTGAATGCGCTGGAGAGCCATTTCGTGACGCCACAATTCTTGGGAAAGTGGATGACCCTGAATCTAGTAGCCATTTTCTTATCAGGTATGCTTTTAGCCGTGCCTATCCTGGCGATAGTCAAGATATTTTGTGATCGCGTTGATAGCCTCACCCAACTTGGCCAATTCTTGGGCGATTGACCTGACTAAAAACCTCTGGTTTACCTTAGCATTTCGCCAGCCTCAACGCATACTGCTTCCCAGCATCAAGAAAAGCTTGCCGTTAGCCAAGCAATGAAGCCTACCTTTCGCCAAACCGGCAGTGAACAATAGCGGCTTGTCAGGCGTCTAACTTTTTATGAACAAGCTTCAAATCAAAGGTTCGTGGAACGAGCTGAAGGGCAAGCTTAAACAGCAGTACGGAAATCTCACAGATGACGACTTGGTGTTTTCGGAAGGTAAAGAAGATGAACTGCTTGGACGGCTTCAAAAGAAGCTCGGAAAGAGTAAG
>JBAUZZ010000025.1:0-6308 GCA_049585495.1 Chthoniobacterales bacterium
TTCGGAGATAGCTTACCGACTTAACTTTCGGAACGTTTCCTACTTCGTCCGTTTCTATCGACGATTAACCGGAATATCACCCGGAGCGGCCCGTGGCAGAAGCATCACAGCGCGGCGGCGCCGCAACCAAACGTGATTCGTATGAAATGAGGTGATCGGGGGTCAGCATAACTAAGGAATGACGGTAGGGCGAATCCGCCGCGGCGGATAAGCCTAAACCGCAAATGTTGTTAGCCGCCGTGAGGCTCATTTGTCTCGCTTCGCGGGACGAATTCGCCCTACCTGCCTTTCAGCGGCAAAAATCCTTGCGGAAATGCACGATTCAGAACTACAGAAGCTTGGAGGGCGGCGCTCCGTCGCCGCCGAATTTAGAATTTGGGCTTAAGAGAAATGAGGCCCAGGGCAAGGTGCACACCAAGTGGAGCGTAGCGGAGCCCTGGGTACATGTAGAACAACATTGCGTAGCTCTGAAGGAGCGGAAGAAAGTGTCAAGGATTCGCCAAAAAGTGAAATCGTTCTCCCTTTAAAAATCCGTGCACTAATTCGATTCTGAACGCGAGATATGAGTGTAGGGGTTCAAAACCAAGGAGCTTCCGAGGGGGAGCTGAGTCTTCGCAATTCTCGGGATCTGCGGTCGAGCAGAGAAAATACCCTGGCGGCCGTTTGGGCAGCCATTAAACGTAACGGATTCACCCTCGCCATGCTGCTCGCTGTGGCGCTCGCATTCCTCTTCCCAGCTCCGGGAGCCAGAGGAGGATGGATGCATGCCGATATCTTGAACAATTTAGGGGTTGCATTGATTCTCTTCGTTCAGGGCCTGGGGATGGCGGTCGAGCGGATGAAAGCCGGCCTCCGAAACTGGCCGCTCCACCTGATCATTCAGGGATTTACTTTCCTCGTTTTCCCCTTGATTGGCTTGGGCTGGTACGCTGGCAGCCAAATATTTTGGCCCGGCGAACCTCCCGGGCTTCGCAATGGATTCCTGTATCTTTGCGTCCTGCCTTCCACAGTCTCCACGTCGGTGGTACTAACCAACGTTGCGAAAGGGAATACCTCGGCTGCCATTTTCAACGCCGCGCTTTCGAATATCATGGGCGTCGCTTTGACTCCGATTCTCGTTCACCTCCTGATGCAATCGAGTGGACAGACGGGACCACTCGGGTCGCTGATGATAAAGGTTACGCTTCTCACCTTGCTGCCGTTTCTCGTCGGAATGAGCCTGCGGCTCGCAGTCCGGGACCTGGTCGACGCGAATCGCCGCTGGCTAAATCGCGTGAGCAACGCGGTCATTCTGTTTATCGTATACACCGCGTTCTGCGATTCGGTAAAGGCTCGGACCTGGGTCACTTATGGCATCGGCGTTACCGCGGAGGTACTCGCTGGCGTGGCGCTTCTTTTTGCGACAGTCGCCGGGCTGGTCTGGGCCCTGTCAGAAGGGGCCAGACTCAACCGAGCCGACCGGATCACGGCTCTTTTCTGTTCGGTGAAGAAGACGCTAGCGATGGGCGTCCCGCTTGCCCGGCTGATCTTTGGGCCGAGCGCAGACCTCGGCCTGATTTTGTTGCCCATCATGTTCTACCACCCGTTTCAGCTGTTTGTCTGTGGCATGTTGGCTAACCGATTCGCGCAAGGAGAATCGTATGATGTGGATCGTAAAAATCGCTCTTAGAGCGCCCTACACGTTCACCGTTCTGGCAGTCTTACTGCTTATTGGAGGGGCACTCAGCATTCAACAGATGGCCAAGGACATCTTCCCGGCTATTAACATCCCGGTGGTAGGGATCATTTGGACCTACAGTGGACTGCCGGCACAGGAAATGGCAGAGCGCATTACCACCGTATCAGAGCGAGCCGCCACCACTTCAGTTAATAACATCGAACATATTGAATCCAATTCCTTCAACGGGATAGCCGTAGTCAAGATTTATCTGCAGCAGGGCGCTAGTATTGATGCGGCAATTGCTGAGGTAACCGCCGAATGTCAGACGATTTTGAAGTCGCTTCCGCCTGGGATGACGCCACCCAACATCCTTAGCTACAACGCGGCGAATGTCCCGGTTCTGCAATTGAGCGTGGGTGGGGCGAAATTCTCCGAGCAGGAACTCTACGACTATGCCACTAACTTTATTCGTACGCAGCTGGCCACTGTCCAAGGTGCATCCATTCCATTACCTTACGGCGGAAAGACCCGGGCTGTATCGGTAGATCTCGAACCGGACAAGCTGCAAGCTTATAACATCGCTCCCCAGGAGGTCGCCAACGCCATCAATCAACAGAGCGTCGTGTTGCCCTCTGGGACGGCCAAAATCGGCAAACGCGAGTACGACGTTTTGATTAATGGGAGCACCGATACGATTCAGGCGCTGAATAATCTGCCTGTTAAGCAGGTGAACGGTACGACGATTTATATCCGGGACGTTGCTAGTGTGCGGGATGGCTATACGCCACAAGTGAACATGGTCGTCGCGAATGGGATCAAAGCTGCGCTCTTACCCGTCCTTAAAAATGGGGACGCGTCGACTTTAGACGTGGTTTCGCGAGTGCGAAGAGCGCTGCCTTGGATAGCCGCGACGTTGCCCCAGGAACTACAGATTAAACAACTCTTCGATCAATCGGTTTTTGTGAGTTCAGCGTTGGACGGCGTTTTGCGGGAGGGGATCATCGCGGCATCATTGACCGCAGTGATGATCTTGCTCTTTCTCGGGTCATGGCGTAGTACGCTAGTCGTAGCCACGTCGATCCCGCTCTCGATCTGCTCTTCTGTGCTGGCTTTGCATGCGATCGGCCAGACCATTAATATTATGACTCTGGGCGGCCTGGCATTGGCCGTTGGCATCCTGGTCGATGACGCGACGGTAGAAATTGAAAACATCCATCGGAACCTAGCCATGGGGAAATCGATGATCGATGCGATTCTCGATGGCGCGCAGGAGATAGCGACGCCGGCCTTAGTTGCGACGCTCTGCATTTGTATCGTATTCGTGCCGATATTCTTGTTAGGCGGGGTCGCTTACTACCTGTTCGCACCGCTAGCGATGGCCGTCGTCTTTGCCATGCTGGCTTCATACTTTTTGTCCCGCACGGTCGTTCCAACGATGGTGAATTTCCTGCTAAAGAATGAGCATCACAAGGAGGATCCTAGTGAGCTTAAGGCTTCATCTCGAAATTGGTTTCGGCGGATCCACGGAGGATTTAACCGCGGGTTCGAGAAGTTGCGAAACTTTTACACTGCGCGACTGGAGTGGGCCCTTAACCACGCACGTTGGGTGGTCGGCGTGATGGTGACGGCCGTGGTGCTCTCGCTAGTTCTAGTCACGCCATTTCTCGGCGAAGATTTTTTCCCAAAGGTCGACGCCGGCCAATTCCGTCTTCACGTTACTGCCCCTGTTGGTACCCGAATCGAGGAGACGCAGCAGGTCTTCCACCAAGTTGAAAATGTAATACGGAGTGTGATTCCTAAAAACCAGATTGACCTGATCACGCAGAACATTGGATTGCCGATGAATCTCAATCTCGCCTTGAGCGACACGGCGACGATTGGTTCGGCGGACGGTGAAATCGACGTTTCACTGAACCAGGCGAAGCATGGTCCAACCTTTGAGTATTTGAAGAAGATTCGCCAGGAACTAGCAGCCAAATACCCTAACTACACCTATTTCAGCATGCCGGCCGATATCGTCAGCCAAATTCTTAACGCCGGTCTTCCCGCGCCAATTGACGTTCAGATCGTGGGCCACGATCCGAAGAATTACCAGATCGCGGAAGAGCTTCGTCAGAGGATCGCGCAGGTGCCGGGAGCAGTAGACGTAAACGTCCATCAGGTTATCGATAACCCGTCTTTGTTGGTGAACATTGACCGGTCTCGCGCCGATGAGCTCGGTCTGACCGAGAAACAAATCGCCGATGATCTTCTTATCTCCTTAGCAGGCAGCGGGCAAACAGCTCCTAACTTCTGGCTAAACCCGCGCAACGGCGTCAGTTACCCCATCGTGGTCCAGACCCCCCAACACCTGATCAGCTCGACTTCGGACGTTGACCTGACGCCAATCACGGGCGCTAACAGTCCTCAGCCCCTGCTTAATAATCCGGGGTATCAGGCGCCAAAAACGGGACTGGCGGGCAGTAGTGCTGCTCAGCCCCAGCTGCTTAGTAATCTGGCCTGGATCCAGCACATCTCGACTCCGGTCGTCGTCAGCCATTACAACGTCCAGCCTGTGTTTGACGTCTATGCGAGTACCCAGGACAGCGATCTGGGATCTGTCGCTCAGCAGGTTCAGAAAATCGTCGACGGGGTGAAGCAACATCTCCCGCGCGGCACCACGGTGGTAATCCGGGGCCAGGTGCAGAGCATGAATAGCTCCTACGTCGGACTGGGTGTCGGCATCGCTTTTGCCATTCTGTTAGTTTACTTTCTGATGGCCGTTAATTTTCAAAGCTGGCTGGATCCGTTTATCATAATCATGGCATTACCCGGTGCACTCACCGGGATTGTTTGGATACTTTTTGTTACGCGCACACCAATCAGTGTCCCGGCATTGATGGGTGCGATTATGTGCATCGGGGTCGCCACATCGAACAGCATCCTGATGGTGACCTTCGCTAATGAACAGCTCCGCTATGAAGGAAAAGATCCGTTCGGAGCGGCGCTTGCCGCGGGCTTTACCCGACTGCGGCCCGTCGTCATGACCGCACTTGCCATGATCCTTGGCATGCTGCCGATGTCTCTGGGACTGGGAGACGGCGGAGAGCAAAACGCGCCCCTGGGGCGCGCCGTGATCGGCGGCCTGCTTGTAGCGAGCTTTTTCACTTTGTTCTTCGTTCCGGTAGTCTTCAAGCTGCTCAAGCGAAACTTTAAAGCGCGGGAATTACATCCGCGTCTGCGCCGGCCCTCGGATGAGAGTGGCGCGGCAGCGTCTCCGCAACCCGGCAGTTAACTTTAGCCACAATAGTCGTAAACCCCAAACTATACCTCGCTATGAATGCCCCTCCGCCAAAACCCGGGAACCCCGAAACCGGCAATTCAGCAGGAAGTAAATCGAGGATCGGAGGATCCGGAAATCAAGACTCTGTCCTTACGAAACGTCCTCTCTTACTGAAGACTGTGTTAGCGGCGGGCGCAATAGTTGCGATCGGTGTTGCCATATATTTCCTGGCTGTCTACCCGAGAGTCCAGAATAGCAAAGAGCTAGCCGAGGCCGCTGCGGCGGCCGGGAAGACAACCGTCACCGTGGTACAGCCAACACGGACATCCAGTGCACCCGATCTGGTGTTGCCCGGAAATATTCAGGCGAATCAGCAGACATCTATCTATGCCAGAGTCGATGGTTATATCGCGCATTGGTACACCGATATCGGCGCTAAGGTGGAACAAGGCCAAGTGCTGGCCGACATTGATGCTCCGCAAATTGATGAAAATCTGCGCATGGCCCAAGCCCAGCTGGAACTCGCGGAAGCCAATCTCAGGCTGGCTCAAACCAATTCCGTGCGTTCGCAACAGCTCTTCCAGAACCATGTCAATTCCCAGCAGGAACTGGACACAGTACTGGCGACCGAACAGGTTCAGAAGGCGACCCGAGATAATGCGGCCGCCGCGCTAACGAGCGCGCAGGACATGAAAGCCTTTGAGCAAATTCGTGCCCCGTTCGCCGGCACGATTACCGCGCGGTATATTGATGTGGGCTCCCTGGTCGCTTCCGGGAGCGCCCGGACCGTTCAGAAGCTTTTTGACCTGGCTCAGTCCGATCCGGTGCGCGTATTTGTGAATGTCCCGCAGGCTGACGTGAGCAGTGTGCAGCTGGGCACGCCTGCTGCCATTACCGTGGATGAATTTCCAGGTCAGACCTTTGCGGGTAAGGTGGCTCGAGACGCAGGAGCGTTCGATCAGGCGTCCCGGACACTGCTGCTCGAGATTGACGTTCCGAATCCAGACGGTCGCCTGTACACAGGCATGTATGTGCACGCCAAGTTCGCGCTGAAAAATCCGACGCCAGCACTCCTGGTACCGGATAATTCTATCCTGATTGATTCGAAAGGTTCTCGAGTCTTGGTCGTGGATCCATCCGATAAAATCCAGGTGAAGCCGGTGACTCTGGGGCGCGACTTCGGCACAAAATCAGAAATTCTCGGGGGCCTGGGCGTTACAGATCGGGTGGTACAGAATCCGACCGAGGCTCTGCATGAAGGGATGACCGTATCTGTCCAAAGCACAGCGCCAGGTGCTCACGACCAAACCGGCGATTAGCCTGCATCGCTCACAAATCTTTAGAGATTTGTGAGCGATGCAGGCTCAGGCAGCAGAATTCTCCGGC
>JBAUZZ010000026.1:0-10088 GCA_049585495.1 Chthoniobacterales bacterium
AAACAATGGTGCCTATATATCCGACTTCACTCGTATCATGCAACAAAATAATCACATAAATTAGTGACTATAATTGGCATTTTTCGGATAACGATGCTGTAAAATAGAGGCTTCGCAGGCGATTACCCCCTCAAAAAGCGCTCGGCAAAATCCCAAAACGCGCAAGTCAGGCTAAGGGACCACGTCACGATGCTGAAAAGCAGCCCGAAAATCGTTGAACGCGGCTGCATAAGTTTCCCGATTGTTCGCCGAAGTCGCGTAGGCAAGCTATTCGGCCACCGGCCGGACTTCTATGCTCATACCGTCTATTTCCAGAAGCGGCCACTCTCTGGCGACTTCCACCGCTTCATCCAGGTCAGCCGCTTGCAGCATCATATAGCCGGCGATGGCCTCCTTGGACTCGGCAAAGGGACCGTCGGTCACGCTCCGCCCGTTCTTTCCTGAAACGATCCTACCCTTATCCGTCAGGCGCTGACCGCCTCCGGCTTTGCCTTGCTGGCTCAATCGATCGTACCAGGCATTCGCCCGGTTCATGAGTTTCTGGATTTCCTCAGGCGAGAGACCTTTGTTCCAGTGCGTGCCTCGGGCCAGCAACAGAAATTGTGCTGGGGTCGGTTGGGCGTTCATATCTGCCTTTCTTGGGATGATGTTTCCTATGGTCGCGCTTTTGCAAGCAGCTAGTCGAGGAACCCGAGCGATGATTGATCTGTGCGGATTCAGTTATCCGACGAACGGGCTGCAATATTCAGGACAATATGCGACTACGTTTTCGTGCGGGCATGGAGACAAAACAAATCGGATGCTCCGGTTTGCTGGGTTGCCCTCGTAGGGCAAGTTGTGATCGATTGCCAAGGATGCCTATCGAATCGGTGGAACTATGCTATTCACCAACCGACCTCTCATCGAGGCCGAGCAGGTCCATGGTTGTGCGGCCGCTCCGAAGCTCGTCCATCATCGTTGCTTCCTTGCGGCACCGTTCCTCCGCTCTCGTCAGGACTTGCTCAGCCTCCTCTGGCCGGATAATGACGATCCCGCTCTCGTCAGCGACAATGATATCGGCCGGCCAGACGAACGCGCCGCCGCAGGTCGTCACCGCGCCAATGGCGCCGCGAGCGGACTTGGTTGTACCCGGAAGTGCTGTTGCACGAGCGAACAGAGGAAACCTCAAGCGTCGGATGGCGCCGAGATCACGTACGGACCCGTCCAGGACCAACCCGGCGATTCCCCGTGCCATCGCGGCTACCGTCAGCACCTCGCCCCAGACCCCGTAGCCGGGGTCGTGACATTGTGCGACTAACACTGCACCGGTCTGGGCACGTGCAACGGCCACGTGAATCATCAAGTTGTCGCCGGGTGGACACATAACGGTTAGCGCGGGGCCCGCTAGCCGACAATCACCAGACAGCATTCTAATTTCCGGCACCATTGTGGCGCGCGCTCCAGACTCATACAAAGTCGCTGTGTCCAGCGCGCGGAGGCGCTCTAAAATAGCTGTCCCAGTCTTGTCCGCAGCATCGGTCATCGGTTGCCTGAGGTTTCTTGTCCTGGACTCTCGCCGCGATCAGCAGCCCGAGCCGTCATCACTCGGCCAATGCGAGCGTGCGAACGCTCGATGTGAGCGCGCATCAGGCGCGCGGCAAGATCCGCCTTCCGGGCTGCAAGCGCGTCCGCGAGGTCGATGTGGTCTTGTTGCGAGGTTGATCTACGCAGAAGTTCTTCCCTGATCAATATCAAGCGATAACGATCGGTTCGATCCCACAGCTGCTCCAGCAGGTTGATCAGCGCGGTGTTTCCACATGATGAGTACACGGCACGGTGAAATCCGCGATTGCGTTCGAGCTGGAGCACCGGGTCAGTAGCTGCTTTCTGGCGAGCCAGGCGGTAGATAACCTCCAGCTGCGCCTCCGACACGTTCGCGGCGGCGAGGCCAGCGGCAAACGGATCAAGCTCCATCCGGATCGCATACATTTCGTCCAGCTCCTGGCTCGTTAACGGCGTGATATTCATCGTCCGGTGAGCCTCCAGGCGGATCAGTCCTTCCATCTCAAGGCGCCGCAGTGCCTCTCGGAGCGGGGTAATGGATACTCCCAAGTCCGCCGCCAGCGCCTCCTGGTTCACCGCTGAACCCGGGGCCAGCGTTCCCTTCAGGATCCGCGAGCGCGTCTCGATGTAAACGGCTTCGGCCTTTGTTACTGTTTGCAGTGATCCTGAGACGGGTCGTTCGACTAATACAGTGGACTCCATGGCGTTGTTCAGTCGTTCGGAACTGCGCGCACGCCCGCCGCGAAGGCGTTTCCGTTCCCGCATTTTACCGTCCGTTGGATCTCGTTCTCCAATTGCTTTGACGAGGCGGCCTTGGCCAATCTTACCCGAGCGTTTTCTCGCTTTCCTGGATCTCCCCTTCCGCGACGTAACCCGTCGTCTCCTTGTTCATGTCCGGAACACCAAGCAAAATTCCCACGAGGTGCAAATTCTCGAAATAGTCCGGGTTTCGCGTGTAATGACCGGTTCCGGTCGGCAGGTACATTGTCGTTCCGGGAACATATTCAAACTCCTTATACTTACCCGGCTCCACTTCAATTCCTTCGACGCCCCGGCCGCCAACGCAATGGACAATCTCGTCGCACTTCGTGTGCCGATGCTTGGAGTGCTCCTCGCGGGGCCCAAACACTGCCTTGAAGACGCAGATCTTCTCCGATCCGTTTGCCTCGTGGGAGATCAGCTCCCTGCATTCAAATGTCGTTACACCGCCCTTTACGTGCACGAATTCGTGCTTGATTACGCCTTCACCCATCCCGACCTTGTATTTCTTGATGGTCATCGGCCAGGATACTACTGTTTGTACACCCGACTGGCGATCGACATGATGTCGTCGAGGTTGGACTTATCGGTCAGAACAAACGGGATCAGGATTTGCTTGGGGAGGTCCTTTTTCCCGTCGAGGTACATTGTGGCGGCCATGATTCCGCCTGAGCCCTGTCCCTCCGGATTCTGAAATACGGTCGAAACGATGTCGCCGGCCTTTATCCCGTCGAGGACCTCGGGAAGGCCATCTACGCTGCAGTACAAGCGAACCTTGCCAAGCAGGCCCGCCGACTTGACCGCACCTAGAGCGCCCAGAATCATATCGTCGCCGTTCGCGATCACGAAATCGTAGTCCGGCGACTTGTTCAAAATCGATTCGGCGACAGACTGCGCCTTGGCCCGGGAGAAATCGGCGTGCTGTTCGGTCCAGTTGATCTTGTCCGCGATTCCAGCCTCCTTGAGTGTGTCCTTCACGCCTTGGTTGCGTACTTCATCAGTAATGTAACCGGCAATACCCCTCATGTAGATGCCGTTTAACGTTGGCTTCCCGATCTCCTTGTACAGTTTGACGATCTGTTTACCCATGATAATGCCGGAATCGATCTGGTTGGATCCGACAAAGGTGACGTACTGGCCGCCCTCGGCCAGGATGTTGAAGTGAACCACGGGGACATTTGCCTTGTTCGCCGCCTCAATGGATGCTCCAGAGGCTTTCAGACTTGCTCCCTCGAAGAGCAGGAGGTCGATCTTATGCTGAAGGAGGTCCTCGACGTTGCTCAACTCGACGTTTGTATCGTTCTTCGCATCGACTTCGATGATTTTGACGCCCATCTCCTTTGCCTTGTTTTGAACTGCCTTCTGGAGCGCAGCAATGTAGGAAATTGAAACGTCGGTGTACGACACGCCAATGGTCCACTCCTTGGTCGCCTTATACGGCGTGAGCCACCAACCGTCCTTTGTCAGATCCACCGACGCCGCCGGGGTTTCGCCCATGTTCTGTGTCGAGGACGCAGCGAGAAACAGAACCGCGATACATATCAGTCTTTTCATGTTCATCTTGTTCGATTATTTAGCCTTGTGAAAGGAGAACCAACGCTTCGCGCCGTTTCGCCTCTGAATGAACAGGTCTACCCAGACGGCGAAAATGATGATGAAGCCGAGGATTGCTTGCTGAATAGGTGAGGGGACGTCCAGCATGACCAACCCGCTTTGGACGATCTGCATGATCAACGCACCCACAATGGTCTTCCCGACTGTGCCCCTTCCTCCGAAAAGGCTGGCACCTCCAACCACGACGGAGGCTATGGCGACCATCTCAAAACCTACTCCCGATATCGACTGAGCGGCCCCAAGCCGGGAGGTGAAAACAAGACCCGCAAGGCCACACAAAAGGCCGCTGATCGAGTAGACGCAAAGCTTAACAAGATTCACGTTAATGCCCGCTGCTCTCGCTGCGTCCTCGTTGCCGCCGACTGCATAGACGTACCGCCCGAAGCGAGTTTGATTCAGTACAAGAGACGCGATGCCGGTGACAGCCAGAAGGATGATGACCGGTATCGGAATCGGACCGACCTTTTCCTGACCGAGAATGCGATACCACGGCTGAAGCTGGTATGTAGGATTTACATGGTACCACACGATAAAGCCCCGGTAGGCGTACATGGTACCAAGTGTAACGATGAGGGGCGGCAGCCTGCCCCAGGAGACCAGGTACCCGTTCAAAAGGCCACAGGCTAGTCCCAGCAAAAGCGGTATTCCAAAGGCGAGCGCGACGTTGAC
The DNA here is from genome assembly GCA_049585495.1 of Chthoniobacterales bacterium. Lineage (GTDB taxonomy): Bacteria > Verrucomicrobiota > Verrucomicrobiia > Chthoniobacterales > JAFAMB01 > JBAUZZ01. Next base: position 4,585 of record JBAUZZ010000026.1, read on the forward strand.
GGGTGTAGGCGCCTGCTTGGCAAGAAGCCCCGAGAACATTCCAGCGATCGCGAGGGTTGAACCTACAGAAAGGTCAATTCCCTTCGAAACAATGACGAACAGCATCCCGACCGAAATGATGCCCATCACACTGACCTGCAAGAGGATCAGTATCAGGTTATTGATGGTTGCGAACCCTTTGGTGGTAACACAAAAGCCAAGCGTAATGATGACGAGGATGATGTAGATACCGTAGTCACGAAGGATCAGGGACGGCGCTGAGTGCGGTCTCTCGCGCTGCTGATCCGAAACGAACGCTGGTTCTAGGTCCGACTCGGTCGCACTTTTCGGCATATTGGGGCTTTGCTAGGGCTGAAGCAATTCGCTCCTCGCTGGACACACGACGCACACGCTAGTTTAGGGAAGGCGAGGGATAGCAGAGCTTGCATGTCCTTCGGTCGTCCTTATAGGCTATAGGCACCTACCTCGATGAATGTCAAGACGTTGCCCACGTTTCTCACAAGTACCTGCCCGGCGCGCTCTCAGCCGGCTGACAGTGCGAATACGTGGCCCACTGCGTGGGGAAGAGGATTGACCCGCCAGTGCCGTCCGCGATCAGGCGAAAACAGGACTTGACCAATCTTGCTGCTGCAAAACACGTGATCGGGTAGGTTCGGGTTTACGGCCAGACTAAAAATGGTCGTCTTCAACGGTATGCCTAGATCTGCTTGGTCCCAGGTTGCGCCATTGTCGCGGCTGATGAATATAGCCCCCCTGTCTCCATCGAAATCGTTGCCCGCCGCGAGATACAGCGTGTCGGCGTCGCCCGGAGCGTAGGCAAGGACCCGGCAGTAAGAGCCAATCGGGCGCAGGCGGGGAGCTTTGAGATCTTGCCAGTGCAAGCCGCGATCGACGCTACGGAAAGTGCCAAAGCGTGTGGCAGCGGTCAGCTCGCCCGGGTGTTTCGGATTGACCACTACCGAGTGAATGTCGACGGAGCCCTCATCGATGTAGAGACCGTCAATGACATTGAGCCACGTTTGGCCACCATCAAGGCTGCGGAGCAGGCCGCCTACCTCAAGGCTCGCATAGATCTCTTCCGGATGGGCAGGATCTATGGCGATCGAAATTATGCGCTTGGGAATATCGGGATGATCCGACACTGCTGGAAAGGTCGGGTTCACAGGCAAACTCTGCCAAGTAGATCCGTTATCGCTGCTGCGATAAACTGCGCATGGCTCGTAGCCGGCGAAAATCGTGTCTGGATCGCGCGGATGACGCGCCAGCGACCAGACGGCGAGTTTCGGCTTCGGCGCGCCGAGCCGTCGCCACGAGTCACCGGCATCGTCGCTTCTCCAGACTCCATCGTCAGTTCCGATGGTGATCCGGCCTGGGCGTCCGGGATCGGCAAGAATCGCGAATACATGAGGCGTCGGGTCGATCTTGCCACCCAGTGATTCCCAAGGACCGTCACCGTTACGGCTTCGATAGAGACCACCGCTCCAGAATCGGCCTGGGTCTGTGTCTCCCGAAATTCCAGCATAAATATAAAAGTCCGACATGCGCTCCTCCTGCTAGCGGTGGCTTGCTATGGCGCATGAGGCAATCGCCTCCTCGCTGAACTCGTGATGGCTGAACTCTCCGGCGATTCGTTTCTCCCTCATCACCAGGATTCGATCGCTCATACCAATGATCTCAGGGAGTTCAGACGATATAAGGAGAATCCCCATTCCTGCCGCCGCGAGCGTGTCTATTCTGCTTCTTATTTCGGCTTTCGCCCCGACATCGATTCCGCGTGTGGGCTCGTCGAGGATCAAAGCTACGGGATTGGTGTTCAGCCACTTCCCCAAAACGACCTTTTGCTGGTTCCCGCCACTCAGGAGCGAGACGGGAAGTCTCGTAGAGGAGGTCCTGATCTTGAGCGCGGCGATATTCTCACGCACCAGCCGTCGCTCCGCCTGGTCGCTGATGAACAGGAAATTCGAAAGCATCTTGAGAATCGGGAGTGTGAGGTTCTTCCTAACGTCAAGCACTTGAACTAAGCCAAGAACGCGTCTGTCCTCGGGAACGAGCGCGACCCCGTTTGCAATAGCCCGAGAAGGTGACCGTAGGTCAGCGACTCTGCCCAGGATCTTGATCTGACCGCAGTCAGGGCTAGAAAGGCCGAAAATCGCTTTGGCGAGCCGGCTTCTGCCTGACCCGATCAGCCCGTAAATGCCAACCACTTCGCTCCGATGTACCGTAAAGCTTACATTGGCAAAATGGGGCAGCTGCGTGAGATCGATAACCTCAAGGACGGGGTCGTCCTGAAGGTGTTTGTGATTCCGGGGGAAAAAGTCGGAGAGATTTCTTCCGACCATCTCCCTCACAAGCTGTCCCTCGTCCCACTGGGCAACAGGGCGGGAACTCAGCCTTACCCCGTCGCGAAGCACGGTGATTCGATCTGCAATCGCAAATACTTCTGCAAGCTTGTGCGAGATGTAGATGATCGCTACGTCCTTTTCTTTTGTCGTGCGAACGACCTGGAAAAGGTCCTTGATTTCCGGCTCGGTCAGTGAAGAGGTGGGCTCATCAAGGATAAGAACCTGAGAGTGCATAGAAATCCCCTTGGCGATTTCGACCAGCTGCTGCTTGGCGACCGAGAGCTGGTTGATTCTCTGGCTAGGGGATATGTCAGCTTCAATTTCGGCAAGAATCGCGCCGGCTTCTTTCTCAATTTGCCGCCGGTTGATCAGCGCTGGAATTCTTGACCGAGCTTCTCGACCGAGAAACATGTTTTCGGCCACCGAGAGGTCGGGAACGAGGCTGAGTTCCTGGTGCACCATTGCGATTCCCAATTCCCGGGCGAGTCGCGGGGTGTGAATCCTTGTCGCACGGCCGTTCAGGAAAATCTCTCCGCTGTAGTCGGGGTACATACCGGCGAGAACTTTCATGAGGGTGGATTTCCCGGCGCCGTTTTCTCCGACTAGCCCGTGCACTTCACCCGAAAAGAACTCTAGGTCGACATTCCGCACTGCGTCGGTTCCGGCAAAGTTCTTGCTGATGCTCACCATCCTGACGATCGGCTGGGTGGAAGCACTGCTTCGTTTCATAGGTTAGGCTCCCCAGTCAGGATCCACTCTAGCCCCCGGAGAGGTGTCCGTAGGGGGAACATGGGTCGCTTTTGGCATTTTCTGGCCCTTATAGGCTATAGGCTCTGCCAGCATATGAGTTTCTGAGGAAAGCTGTCAAGATACGCTGAGAGCCCATTGCCAAGGAAAGCTCGCTCGATAGCTTGTTGGTTGGGAATACATCGGTCTACCAAAACCAAGCCAAAACAGCCAGGTGCGACAAGCTTCTCGGGGGAAAGGACTTTCCCCTCGATCAAGCCAGCCGCCCCATGCTCGCTGCCCATTCGCTTAGGAGCACCCAGGTTCTCCTAAAGCCTCTCCTCGCTTGCCACGGCGCGGCCTTAAGTCAAGGGTACGCCCTTCCGACGTCAGGCTGCGTTGATTCTCTTGGACCAGCGACGTTTATTGCCGATTCGGTCTGACTCGATAAAATCCTACATACCTCGTCATAGGAAACTACAGTCCGTTCCTGCACGGTGGTTACCGAGTCTTGGCAAGCTGGTCGCTGAACGAGTGTTTGAGTTTCGCGGGGATCCATCAATTGCTGCGTAATCTGGGGACTTCACGTTTCCGTGCTAGCCTGAACGAGCGCGGCGTAAAACCGGTTCGCCCGCGAAAAACTCGAAAAAAATGATTCAGACTGGCGAATCCGGACTGAGCCGCGATGTCAGTGACCGAGTGTGGGGTTATCTCCAAAAGACTTTGCGCGTGACCGACTCTCACCCGCAGGATCTCGTGAAGGATTGTACGTTGGAGCTCGTTGCGAAAAGCGCGTTCCAACGATCGCCGGGCGACCTGGCCATGCGCGACTACATCGTCCACTGACAAATCTCCTCTACGAAAGTTCTCTTGGATGTAGCTGAGCGCGTCAGCAACGTCGGGGTCTTCGACGGCAAGGATCTCGGTGCTTTTACGCGTTACAACTCCCTTAGGCGTAATTCGCTTCGGTTTCTCTGGTGGAGGCTCGCCATTCATCAGCCGATCCAGCAAGGCTGCGGCCTCGTATGCCATGCCTTCGAGATCGTGTCGAACGCTGGAGAGCGGCACCTGGACGCAATCGCAAATTACCGGGTCGTTATCTACTCCTAGAACGGCAACCTGATCCGGAATTTGTATGCCGACTTCGATACAGGCATCGACGACATCCGCACCAACGCAGTCGTTATAGCAAAAAATGCCGAGAGGATAGCGCAACGAGCGAATCGTGTGAATCACCCATCTACGGCGCAGCGTCCAGTTCATGTGCCGACTGAAGCGGGCGCTCCGCCGAGTGTTCACCGGCAGTAGTCGCACGCAGTCGAACCCGGCGGAGCGGACGCAATTAGCAAAGCCCTGAAAGCGTTCCTCGTTTACGGCATCATCGCAGAACGGTGCCCAAACGAAATTTTTGAAATTTCTTTCGAGCAAATGCTCGGCGCCGAGCCGTCCGATCGCCTCGTTGTCTTCGATGACGCAAGGGACTCCAAGATCCTTTCGAACCGACGAAATCTCTACGACCGGGATCCCTGCTGAGAGGACGTACCTCGCCAGCTCATCCCAATGCCCTACGAATGAGAGAATTCCATCCCCCTTCCATCCGACGGGGATAGTAGCGTCGTAGACCATGTCGGCGACGATATGCCAATCGTGTTCGGCAGCATAGCGCGCCGCTCCTCGATAGAACCCGTGGTGCGTGGACGTTAACGCTAAAAGGATGGTCCGTTTCCGATGCTTGGGGCGCATTCCGAGATAAATTGTGCGTGAATTAGCAGCTTACGCCAGACGGATTTTACGGTTATTGTGATCCCCCCTATGAAAATGAGTTCCCCCCTCAACTTGATGCTCACAACGTTGGCTATCGGCAGTGTGAGCCTGACTTCTGCGTTTGCCGAAACGAAGAAGGACGATTTCGAGCTCGCCATGGTGATCAAAGAGACCACTAATCCGTACTACAACGCTACGCTGACAGGCGCACGGATTGCTGCAGAAGAGATAGGAGGGACCGCCAACAACTACGGCCCGACGCAGGCGAGCGGACAGGCACAGGTCGACATTATCAACAATTTGGCAGACCGCCATATCCCTGCGATCGCGATAGCCCCGAGCGATCCGGATGCGGTCGTGCCTGCGATGAAGCGGGCGCAAAAGCTCGGAGCGAAAGTCATTACGTTCGACGCGGATTCGGCTCCTGACGGGCGTCCATTCTTCGTCAATCAGGGCACGAGTGATTCGATCGGCAGATTCGGCGCGCAATTGCTAGTCAAAGCAATGGGGCCCAAAGGGAAGGTCGCTATCGTATCTGCCCAGCCGACAGCTGCGAATCAGAATGCTTGGATCGCCGCGTTTCGGGACGAACTTAAGCAGTACAAAGACATCGAAATTGTGGATGAGGTGTACGGATACGATAACGAGCAAAAGGCGTTCGATGCGACGGTT
>JBAUZZ010000027.1:0-8076 GCA_049585495.1 Chthoniobacterales bacterium
GCGCCGGGCTGGTATTGCGCGATTGGCTGGCAGGAGTCAGACACTTCGGCACGGGTGACGAGCGCCGTGCCCGACGCAAAGCTTCGAGAGCGTCGGCGCGACCGTTCTCGGCCTTCGCCTGGAGCCAATCGAGCCAGCTCAATTGGCGGGTCTGTTTGGCCAGGTGAAATGAAACGGCGGGAAGTTTGCCGTGACCTCGCACCGACGGGAACAAAACCAGGGCACGAGACCGCAGGTCGTGATGAGGGCGGCCGCCCACACATCGCGGTGCAGCGGCACGAGCCGATGGCCTGAGGCTACGGAGTTCAGTGAACTATTAAGGGTCTAACCTCTCGCCGGCAATGCGGGTTACTCCAACGGTCGGCGTGTCAAATTCTTCCGCGTCGTTGGCAACTTCGAATTGTCGGAAATCTCGGAACTGAACCTGGCCGGGTTCTTCACGATTACGTAGTTCGCCTTTGTCTCGAAACTAGTAATGGTCTGCGCAGCGGACGTTCCGGCTCTTATTCTGCCTAACTTTCTCGGTAATCGACTATGGGTTCGCGAGGTTGCGGTTGACCGAATTCATATAACCCGCTCGGGTAATTGCGCTCTGAGTGTCCGGAGGCATGCTAGTCCACGAAAGTTTGACTAACCACTCCTAGGTCTCATGAATTCCGGGATAATGCTCCTCCTCGCCGCTCTCCTTTTAGCTGTGCTGCTGTATCCGTTTCGAACTCATTGGATCTATTTGTGCAGGATCAGTTTGCTCGGGCTACTATTCTTGGGTCTGCTCCCCGTGGTGGCCATTTCTTTGGGGCGTAGCCTCCTGATTGGCGTGTTTGACCTCGACACGACGGCTAGCGGAATGGCGGTGGGCTTTTTGTTGTTCTTCGTCGCATGGGCGATCATTGCGACTTCCGAACTCGTCATTCAATTGGCGAACGCCCGCCTTGGTGTCACCGTTCCAGCGTTCGGAGAGGGCATCTATCATGCGCGGATCGCCCTCATTTCGTTGGGCGTCTTGATTAACTGCGCGGCTGTTGTGTTTGCAACCGACGGTCCGAAAGTTGAGGTTGCTCTGGGGCTTTTGGCTGGTCTTGTAGCTGGTCTCGTGGTTTTTGCAGTTATTCAAGTCGTTGAGCGGCACTTCCGAAAACCACCGACTGCGCCGTGGCTTTGGCTTTGGCACCAGCTTCTCCACCCGAGCGTTACACGCCCCGATAAAACGGATGCACCGAAAGCTGGATTTTGGTTGTTCGGTCCCCACGGTATCCACGTGCCCGCATGGCTTGGACGAGGCTATCTACACGAGACCAAGAAAGGCGCGGTTGTGTTGCCGGATCAATTCAGAGCGGTAGCAGCATTGGTAGTGTTTGCGCTATTCTACTTAGTGTTCTTCAGCGTGGCAGTCCCTCTGCCGGCACTCTGTTATCTCCTCCTACTGCTCATCATTTTCATCTGGTTGCTCTCTGGCTTGGCCTTCTTCCTCGATTCATATCGTATTCCTCTGTTGATTGCCTTGATTCTGCTGGTCTGCCTTGCCTCCTGGAGCAAGAAATCCGACCATTTCTATCGCATCTGGCCAGCTCGACCGTTTGCCGAACCCGACACAAGCCCTGGAGAAGTACTAGCACGCACCGCAGACGATGGACAACCGGTTGTCCTCATAGCTGCCGCAGGGGGCGGAATTCAGGCTGCGGCTTGGACGACACGGGTGTTAACCGGACTGGAGGAAATTCTAGACGAAAGAAGACCCGGTATCTTTACTCGATCGATCCGGCTTCTGAGTGGGGTCTCGGGCGGAAGCGTCGGAATAATGTTCTATGTCCATGCGACTTATCCCCTTGGGGCCACGGGTTCAGCAGCTGTCGCTCGGCATAGAAGAATCGTGGAGGCAGCCACCGCCTCAAGCCTCGGCCAAGCTGTGCAAGGCCTAGCGTATCCGGACCTTTGGCGGGCCCTCCCTCCGTTTTTCGTTCCAAACCTATTCGACGATCGGGCGAAACGCTTGGAGCAGGCTTGGATCGAGAACGACGATCGCCAATTTGGTTGGGCAGACGGCGCATCGCTAAAGGACGCGACCTTAAACAAATGGCGACGCGACCTCGCCGAGCGCAACCGTCCAGCCGTGATATTTAATTCGACCGTCGTGGAGACCGGCGAACGGTTTACCTTTTCGACCTCTCACTTTCGTAAGGAAGATCTGGCGCAGGGTCAAAGTGACTTCGCGAAGTATTGCAAGGATACTGACATCTCTATCCCAACCGCTGTACGGTTGTCCGCTACCTTTCCTGTCGTTTCGCCGGCTGCGCAGGCTGAGCTCGTGAAAGATTCAACGTCGAACGAACCGATGCGAGATGGTCGATACATCCCTAGGCTGCACCTGGTCGACGGCGGTTATTTCGACAATTCCGGACTCGTTGCGCTTTCGACTTGGCTCGACAGCGCTCTCCAATACGTTGTTTTGAAGAATCCTTCCAAGGTGCCCGGAAAGATCCTGGTGATCCAGATCCTGCCCTTTCCAGAACCGGTATCGCCCGACAAGGAGGCTCCGGCTAGCCCCTTTTCGCAAATTCTATCCCCTCTTCAAACCGTTCTGAGCGTTCGAGAGCAGGTACAGACCGGCATGACACAACGTGACTTTGCCTTTGTCAGCACTCGCTGGAAGTTGGAGGCCTTTAATCCGGACTCGCCTGCGAAAATCCGACCTATCGACATTCAGTTGGTCAATGTGGTTTATCAGGACGACGGCCCGCGGCCATACACGCCTCTTTCGTGGCACCTCAGAAAGAGCGAGCAAGCTGCGATCGAAGAAAGTTGGAATCGGTTCAAGAGTCATCCAAACATGGCCCTAATAGAAAGTTTCTTTTCTGACCACTAGAGACACAAAGGAGTGGCATCTTCGAAACACCGAGCGGCTCATCAAGGTTGTTCGACCGCCGATACGAGCCGGTCCTTCTTCGCTCCGTTAGGTGGGCGCATTCTGGAACTTGTGACGCGGCGTCTACTTTGCCAGGCACATCATGAAAAAAATCGATCCGACGGCAATCCAGAATGTCGCGCCGAAATCCCCCAGCACGGCGTGGAAGGAGGTTGTTGGGCCCGGCGAGCAAGCCCTATTCGAGCGCTTTGCAGGCGAAATCAAGGATCGGCAGCACGAAGTCGCGCACCAGACACTTGGACCGCTGCGCCGCGGGTTTCACGCAAAGCTTCACGCCGGACTGATTGCAGAGTTCCAAGTGTTGGCTCACCTGCCTGCATACGCGCGGTTCGGAGTATTCGCTGAGCCGCGGGTCATCCCAGCAGTTGTTCGGTTCTCTAACGGGGATCCCGCCCCTCATCGGGATTCGCATCATGAGCCCCGGGGCATTGCGATCAAGCTGATCGGAGTCCCCGGCCGCAAGTTGCTGCCGGGCCAGGAGGACGCGGTGACCCAGGACTTTCTAGCCACCAGCCACTCGGTCACCTCGACAGTCCGCAACGCCCGGCAGTTCATCGCCTTCATCCGGGCATCACGCAACCTCTACACGCTGCCATTAACACTGGCGTCGGCAGTAGGCCCTCTGGAGTCGGTACGGATCCTATTAGGTTTGATCCGGACCGTCCTGCTCAGCAAGGTGCGCAGCCTGGTCACCGAGCAGTTGGCGCCCATCAAAATGGGGCCGTACGCGGTGAAGTTCACGGTGCAGCCCCCAAAGGGGACTGAGCCACCAGCGCGCCGTCCTTTGACGAGCAACTTCCTGCGCGACGAGCTAGCCGATCGACTGCGAAAGGAGGACGTGGTTTTGGATTTCCTCGTACAGTTCTATGTGGATGATACCCGCACGCCCATCGAGGACACCTCTATTCCGTGGAAGCCAGAAGACGCGCCGCTCGTGAAAGTTGCGCAAGTGCGCATCCCGCGCTGCGACCTGGACGACCCGGCCGTCCGCGCGCTGAGCCAAGCGATGGACCAGCTATCTTTCTCCCCATGGCACACGACGGAAGACCATCGGCCGCTCGGCAACGTGATGCGTGCTCGGCGGGTCGCCTACGAGAAGAGTTCAGCCGTGCGGAGGCACAGTCCGGAACCGACCCGCTTACCTCTCTGAGCACATCACGACTTGATGAAGGAGGGGCGACTCGCTCTCGTCAGTCTCGAAAACGCATTCGAACTCACGCCCATCATCAGTCTGATATTCGTACCGGAACAGCTCAACCGCCGGCGCCGGGCCGACGAACAAGACGCTGATCAGGATTACTGCTGGGAGGGAACGCAGGGTTCGATTGGCCTCTAGGAAACGATGAAATCGTCCCGATCGCGCCGCTTCTTCTTAAGTTTCTCGCGATGTTCTTTCAACCGCGTGGTCTGGCGCTCCATGTTGTCAATTCCTGCCCGGCTGAAAACCCCGGCGAGCCAGTTAGCCAGTGGAATTGTGAGAAAGAAAAACGCTATTCCGACCGCCGCCGCGCTCACAAGCATCGGGACCTGAGACTGGTGCAATGCTTTGAGAGTCGGAAACAGGTGATAAACCTCCGTGGCAACCCAGTAAAGCATCGGAGCCAACACTGGAACGTTATTGACCGCGGCCGCATAGCAGCCAACAGCGACCAAAATCGCTGCGATCGTGATGATCGACACCGCTTCCTGAAAAGGGGTTCCCGGATTCCCTCCGTCCGTGACGTTCATTTTTGCTTAAACTTCCTCACCGTCCACCGTTGATCTCTATTCCAGAGCCGGCCGGACTGGAACAAAATTCCTTCAACAATAAAGCTGTTCTTTTTACCGCCATTCTTGAGACCGATAAACTCTTTTGGCGGGCAGGAATCCTCTTCAACTTCGCTGACCGATGTCTGACTGTTTACACCGATCGGAGCATGAATCGACCCGCTGGTCGAGATCGAGTGCTTGTAAAGCGTTTCTTTGGCAATGATTTTAGAAGCCCATTCATTCGTGGTCGGATCCCCGTTACGGTGGAAGATTTTTGTCGCGTGATTTCCCAATAAGGTATCGACCTTGTGCTTTCCGTTCGGCCCGTAGGCATCAAGAAAGTTAGGAAGGTTCTGTGATAAGCGCATGGTCGAAATCCCTTTGCTCCGTGCGGTGCTCTGGAACTGTGCATCCTGGTCGATCGTGAAATAGTGGGCTTCGTCCTCCCAAAGAAATACCGGCCGGGTAAACGGCTCCTGATAAGCACGCCGATCGACAGCCCGCTGAAACAGTTGAGCCCAGATCAGGGCGGCGTACTGGCCCACCTCCCGATAACGGGCCACCGGGAGATCCACCACAACGATCTTGCCTTCAAAAATATCGTCCGGAGTCAGGTTGGTAACCGTACCGAACAGCTCGCCAATTTTTCCCCGAGTCAGCGGGTCAAACATTCCGGTGAAATCCGCTTCAATCGTACCGCGCGTCTTTGCTTCAAGCGCCGGCCGCTCATACATCCAATAATTCCTGACCAGATCCCACTCTGGGTGCTTCTGGCTGCAACGTTCAGCACGTTCCAGGATTTTGAACAGAAAACTGTTTTCTTGCCAACTAGGCGACGTCGTTTGGTCCAGGGTCGTCGGCGATGAAACGATCATCTGGTACAGTGTCCGCAATTGGATCGACTCTTCCGCCATCAGCAGAAGGGTAATCGCATTCCGAAGTAATTTTTTCTTCTGTGGCAACCAGAATTCCTGTTCGGCGCCAGATGTTACCGCCCGCTTTTGAACACTGGCGATATCGACGAGCAACGTGACCAGGTTTTCAGCGAAATCGAAACCGCTGGAGAGCGCCTCGTAATCCATGAAGTTAAAGCGAAACTGCTCCCCTACCCCAAAGAACCGGCCATCCTCTTCGCGGCCCGCTTCCTTCAGGTAAGCACGCCACAGGTCCGCTTCATCGGTCTTGAAACAAAGCACCAAGCCGCCAAAGCCGTTCTCCAGATACTTCCGGGCGAAGAGCCGCCCGGAACCGGAAGTCTTTCCGCTTCCGTTCTCCCCCATTATCAATACTCCCTGGAAAGAATCACCAAGCGTCCAGACATCGGCGTCAAGCTCGCTGAACCGGACCAGGGGGAGATCCAATGCCCAAGGCCCCTCCATTCTTTTAGCTGGCCTACTCCGCATTCGTTGCTCTTCGACGAATAAGGATAGAAAACGACTCATAACCCCGAGCTGGTAGATTAAAGATGAGTGACCTGCCGAACCCAGCCAATCAACGCGTCGAAAACTGGGTAACTCAGCAGTCCGCCGAAGTAGGCGAGCGCCAGCCCCACCTTGATCCGATTGCTGCTGATACTGGTCAGCATCCGCATACCCTCGTTCACCTGGTCGATTCCCGTCTGCAACCCTTGCAACCTTTTTAGCAAATCATGGCTTGTCCTGTCGCTTACTGGAGAGGTACCCGGCAGAAGCTTTCCGTCCAGGCCCTCGGAGTGTTTTAGCAGCGCCAGGGAGTGTGCCTTCAGTAGGACCGCCAGCTGTACTGGTAACGTGTTTGGATCGCCCTCAGCGAGCCCATAGTACGCCTGCACCACCGCCATGCGCTCGCTTTCATCAGACAGACCTGCCAGCAAAACCCTGAACTCCGGGGGGACTTCCTCACTCATAAATCGAACGGATCGATCTTGGCCGGGTTCGCCTGTTTAACCCTCCTTACTCTATTTTTCATGAGCTCAGGCGAACAAACCAAAACATGGGCGATGTCCTCAAACTGTGCGAAGAGCCTATTTCGCCAGTTTTGCAATTCGAACGTAGATCCAATTGGCAGCAGGGGTTCTGCTTCACGAAACGTCAAAGCTTTCTTCTGCTGACGGCTTGCGGCATCAAGAGCCTCCAGGGTAGCGCCGGTTATCCTGGGTATTTCAATGGTCGGCGCGTTAAACTCTTTCAGCATCGCTGGCAGTTTTGAATTATCGAAAATCTCGGAACTGAACCTGGCCGGGTTCTTGACAATTACATAATCGGCCTTTGTCTCGAAGCTGGTAATGATCTGCGCAGCTGACGTCATAGCGACTCGCTCGTCGCTCGCGAAAATCAAGATCGTCAACCTCGTCTTCTTCTTTTCGAACAACGCAAACGCATCGAAGTGTTCAAATGCCCTCAAGATGCTCTGGGTTTCCTGGGCGGGGTAGTCGATCAGCTGAGCCGTAGCGCCACCTGTTTCGTTCAAGATAGGAAGTAAGTCTTCCTCATTCCGATAGGGTCTCTTGACGGTAAATCCCGGATACCAAGCAGAGAGGGTACGATGTTCGCCATCGGCGTCGATGGCCGAAAACTCAATGCCCGCATAAGCCAAACCAGGAAATTAGCGCCTGTGCGATGGTTGATCTTCCGATACGTCCCGTGGACTGGAACGAGGTAATGATTCTATTGAAAGGGTCTTTCGGTACTTCATTCTTCATAACTTTGTGCCGGGCCTTAGCTTAATAATGGGCACTGGTTTTTCTCTGTGTTGCTGCCTAGTTTTTTCTTCCGCTTCATCGACGATCATCTCGAACGTTTCTGAAGCGTTTATTACGGGAGATCGTTCCGCAGTCGCAATCGCAGGAAAGTCTGAAACAGAGCCTTCCGGCTCCATCCCAAGCGGGTAACGACTTCCCCTCTCCTGCTCTCGGGCCTTACAGCGTTTAAAGAAAATGAACACGGCCTGGGGTGTGCATTTAGTTCCTCTGGTAGAAATTTCCCAAGCAATCTCCGCCCACGTTTTTTTTTGCCGACGCGAGTTGGCGATCAGATCAAAGTAGGGGCTGAGCTTTGAGTGGAACGGCCGGCTGCCGACCGGGATTTTGCCTCGCGAACTACGACTCATTGACGGCGCGGATCGTAAGTTGAAAGGCGTTGAAACTTCAACGTTTTTTAACGTAAATTTTTCAACGTTTATCAACGCCTTTAAACTAACCTAAGCCAAAAGCTTAGGGAAGACGCCTGCCCTTTTTTCTTGCCGCTCTTTCCCCTACTCCCTACTATCCGCCCGCAAGAAACCCGAGCCGTGTGATCCTAAATTACCTTACTTACATCACAGGAGTTCCGCTCCTTGGCGCCGAGGTTAATTACCCACTTCTGCTCAACTAACTACATGCTGCGCGTAACCCAATCCGTTTCTGCTGCCGGAGCTGCCAAATACTT
>JBAUZZ010000028.1:0-20474 GCA_049585495.1 Chthoniobacterales bacterium
TGGCTGAGTCAATCTTCCGCGAAGGGCTCAAAAACGTTACCGCCGGAGCGAATCCGACTTCGCTTCAGCGCGGTATCATGAAGGCGGTAGAAGTAGTCGTCGAGGATCTCAAAAAGATCTCCAAGAATGTTTCTGGTCGGAAGGAGATCGCTCAGGTTGCAACCGTTTCGGCCAATTGGGATACAACCATCGGCGAGATTATTGCCGACGCGATGGACAAAGTTGGCAAGGACGGCACGATCACGGTGGAAGAGGCAAAAGGGATCGAGACTACCCTCGAAGTTGTAGAGGGTATGCAGTTCGATAAGGGTTACCTTTCTCCTTACTTCGTGACCAATGCCGAGAGCATGGAAGCGGCCCTCGAGAACGCTTACATCCTGATTCACGAGAAGAAGATCACCAGCCTGAAAGACCTGCTTCCGCTGCTGGAGAAGGTGGCCAAGGCTAGCCGGCCGTTGCTCATTATTGCTGAGGACGTCGAAGGCGAGGCACTGGCGACTCTCGTGGTTAATAAGCTTCGGGGCACGCTCCAAGTCGCCGCGGTGAAAGCTCCTGGCTTCGGAGACCGCCGCAAAGCAATGCTCGAGGACATCGCAGTCCTGACCGGAGGCCGTTGCCTGACAGAGGATCTTGGGATCAAGCTTGAGAACATAACCCTGGAAGATCTCGGCAAGGCGAAGCGCGTCACGATCGACAAGGAAAACACCACCATCGTCGAAGGTGAAGGTTCGACCAAGGATATCCAAGGCCGGGTTAACCAGATCCGCCGTCAGATCGAGGAAACCACCTCCGATTACGATCGTGAAAAGCTACAGGAGCGCTTGGCCAAGCTGGCCGGTGGCGTCGCTGTGATCAATGTCGGTGCTGCGACCGAGACCGAGATGAAGGAGAAGAAGGCTCGGGTGGAGGATGCCCTGCATGCGACACGCGCCGCGGTCGAAGAGGGTATTGTGGCGGGTGGTGGCGTTGCCTTTCTGCGCACGCAAACGGCGCTCGATAGCCTTAAGCTGGAAGGCGATGAGGCTGTCGGTGTGGGAATCGTTCGGCGGGCACTCGAGTTCCCAACGCGTCAGCTGGCTGACAACGCCGGCAAGGAAGGCGCATTGATCGTGCAGGAAGTCAAGAAGCGCAGCGGCAGCGAAGGGTTCAATGTGGCGACCGGCGAATACGAGGACCTGGTGAAAGCCGGCGTGGTCGATCCGACCAAGGTGACCCGAAGTGCGCTGCAGAATGCCGCATCGATCTCAGGTCTCCTGCTCACCACTGAAGCGTTGGTGACTGAGGTGCCTGAGAAAGAGAAACCCGCTCCGGGTGGTCCGGGCGGCGGGATGGGTGGTATGGGCGGCATGGACTATTAGAGCCCTACCCTTCCAAGTTAATCGAGACCCGGTTCGGCAGTCGCCGGACCGGGTTTTTTGTTGCGTAACGCAGTTTTGCGGAGACACAACCAAACGTGATTGGTGCGAAGTGTGAGGCGAAATCGGCCCGGCAAAATTGCTGGTTTACTGGTTTCGGAGGAAAAACGGTAGGGCGAATCCGCCGCGGCGGAGAGCCTAAGCCGCAAATGCTGCTACCCCCCTTGGGGCCCTTCGACCGAACACCGAATACTGATTACTGACTACTGACTACTGAATTCTCCGTCGTCTACTCTTCGGCCAGGCGGTTCCCAGGGTGCCGAACATCCTTTGCTTCAGCCATATAAATCGCTTCCTCGGCAATGCTCTCGATGAGGTACGCGATGTGTTCGAGACAGTGACCAATCGCGATGAGATTCACGTACGAGCGGGATCTGGCCGGATGCTCGGCAACTGCGCTGCTGAAGTGTTCCTCTAACTCCCGAGAACTCTGGGCAAGCGGCTCCATCTGGCTTCGCACCCTATGAGCGCGCAAACTATCAACGGCCGAAAAGGCTTGTAGCACCTCGAGCAACCCGCTCTCGGCCAGCTCGAAAATCGGCACGACTAACTGCTTATCTTCATATTCCTGGTCCTCGTTGAGCCAACGTACACGCCGGGCAATGGTTACCGCTTGATCGGACAGATTCTCCAGGTGCGAACTGAGCTTAATAGTGGCCAGAACGTTGCGAAGATCGAACGCCAGCGGCTGATAACGCATCAAAATGTCCGTACCGGTCCGGTCGATTTGCTTCTCCAGAAGGTCCACCTCTTCGTCGTCCGCGATCACTGCCGCACAGTGGTCATCGCTGCGCAGGGTGAAGCCGAGCTTGGCATTAGTCAGGCTTCGACTAACGAGCGCACCCATAAGCGCTCCGTCCGTGCGAAGCGATTCCAAGGTCTGCTCGAAACCTGGCAGTGTATGTTTGCCGCCGAGAGCCATAAAAGACTTTACAGACCGTAGCGACCTCGATGTGAATCCGCAAGCACAGGAGGCAGGAGTTGCAGGGTAATTTGTAGGACGGCTGAGCCCAGCCCGCAGTCCGCCAAGGCGGATCCGCCAGGGGCGGATCGCGGGCGGGGGCAACGCCGGGACAGCGCTGATTGGTGATCCCGGCGGCTGACCCAGCCGCCCTACAACACTGCCTATCTGAAGTACAACGTTTTGTGACCAACATCGATCACGCCGTGGTGATCGAAAAAGAAATCAGCGCCGATCAGGCCGCCAAACGGATAGCGCAAGTCCTCCGGCCCTTCGGGCAAACCCGTGACGCCAACGAGCGTGGGGCCCAGGCTGTATTTGCCAATCTCGAGCAGCGGAGTCAGCGCCAGACCAACCGGCTTTTCTTTCGAGTGGATTCCCTTCGCGTTCACGGTCGTACGAAGAACGGTAATTCCGTTCTGCACGGCTACGCTGAACGGGATTAGCGTTTCAAATCCACCGGTATCGACGACAAAGCTGTAAAGATTCCTTCCGATGCGGCCTTCCACCTCCAGTGCTCCCGAGTGCGTGATTCGCATCGGAACTGCGTTCATCCGCTGCCCTCGGAGGCTCGGGCCGATCCCTTGGGAACGGGTACCGGCAGTTTGCAAATAAATCCGTTGATTCTGGCAATCGATCACCGCAGCGTACCGCTCCAGAATATCCAACCCGATGATTCCATCCATAGTCACAAGATTGTTTGAGCCCCGTAACCGGCCACGAAACTCGCGAAGGTCGATCAGCGCGACCGGGCCAGCTCCGAGGTCATCTCTCCCCAGTTCGAGGCGTTCGACATGAGCTACCGGCACCGTCCGATCATTGACTTCGATCTGCCGCGGAAGCTGTACCGTTTCTGATCGAGCCGATAAACCAAGCGTCTTCGCCTTATTCGTATCGACGATGGTCAAAGCAGCGCCGGTATCGACGGCAAACCAGGCCGGTCGGTTGTTCACTCGCACCGGCACAAAGAGGTGGTTTCCGGTGCTCCGGCTGAGGCTTACGCCAGAATTATCTTCGCTTGCCTTTAGGCTGGGAAATCCGAGGCTGCCGAGGTAGATTACGAGCCAGAGTACACGGCTTTCGAGTTTGTGATATGGTCGCATAAGCTGCGTTATGAAGATTACACAATTCCGGAGTGGTATCTTTCTTTTTCTCTGGAGTGCGTTTTTCTTGAACGGTACCGCCTTCGGTCAGACGCCGGACGGGAATGGCTGGGGAGGCATCTGGGAAAAGCGGATGACGATCGGGCAAGCGGCGCTCGATGACGCATTCAAAATCGCGGAAAAGGGAAATGTCAGTGAGGCATTATCGATCATAGACCGGGTCATTGCCAGTAATCCGAATAATTGGCGCGCCTATTTCCTGAAAGCAGCCGTGTTGACCATCGCCAAGCGTCATGCCGAAGCCCTGCAACAGATCGACATCAGCATTCATCTTGCGCGCAAGAGCAATGCTTCGGCTGCGCTGCTGGCGGAGCTTTACGAGAGCAGGGGAAGGAGTTGCCTCGATTTCGGGCGGTTCGACGAAGCGAGGCGCTCGATGGAAGCCGCAGTGCGCCTGCAACCGGCTGACCCGACGACATTGAACGACCTCGCCTGGATGCTGGCTACTTCTGAGGACGGGCGCGTGCGAAACGGTCGGCGAGCGGTAAGTATCGCCTTGCGGGCCTGTAAACTAAGCGATTGGTCCAACGCATACGCGCTCGATACCCTGGCGGCGGCTTACGCCGAGGCCGGTCAGTTCAGCGATGCCGTGAAGTATCAGCAATGGGCGATGGACCGCCTGGATCCCGACGACCGCAAGCTCCAGTTGTCCGGGATGGAAGAACGCCTGCGCCTGTATCAGACTGGTAGACCGTTTCGAGGGTGACGGAAGGCAAGTGGCGGTGGGGAGAAGTGCCACTCCCCCAACCGCCACTTCCCCCGTCAATTCCACTGAATCTGGGCCGGAAACAGCGCGTAGATGTTCTGGGGATCGTTCAGCGAACGGAAGTCTTTCAGCTGACGTTCTAGTTGCTTCAGACTTTCGTTAATCGGATCTAATCTGGAGACGGGGGGCCTGGGTGCTGCCTGAAATATTTCCTCCAGCTTCTTTCCCAGATCCTTGCGAGCCGGATACTCAACGATTCGGGGATGATCTCCGAGGCTGGTCACTTTCGCAGCATAAGACACCGCCGCTTCCAGACCTCCGAGTTCGTCGGCGAGCTTGACCCTTTGGGCGTCGAGTCCGGACCAAACGCGCCCCTGAGCAACCTGGTTGACCTGCTCCACGGTCATTTGCCTCGATTCCGCGACATGTTCCAAAAACATCTCGTAATCGCGATCAACCGACTTTTGCAGGATTGCGATATCTGTATCGGATTTCCGAATAAACGGGTCGAAAAGCGATGTCAGCGGGGTCGTTGTGGTGACTGAATCGGTTTTGATTCCATTGTTGCTGGCCAGCTTCTCGAAGTTGAAGAGCAAGCCGAAGATGCCGATGCTGCCCGTGATCGTCGTTGGCTCGGTAAAGATGCGATTCGTAGCGGCGGCGATGTAGTAGCCGCCGGAGGCTGCGTAAGTGCCAAAGGATGCAACGACCGGCTTTACCGCGCTGGCCGCTTTCAGCTCTTGATAGATCATCTCGGCCGCGAAGACGCTACCTCCCGGGCTGTTCACCCGGAGTACGATCGCCTTAACATTCGGATCGAAGCGCATTTTTCGGATCTCCCGGGCGTAGCGGTCGCCACCGACACTGCCGGGGCCACCTTCGCCGTCGACAATATCTCCCTCGGCATAGACCACACCGATCTTCGAACCGCTATCCGATTTCCCGGTGGATGTTTGATCGAATGACTGTACGTAAGTCGGGATCGAGACCTGACGGAAGGTATTGTTCTTCTTATCCACACCGTATTTGGATTTTAACTGATCGATCAGCTGGCTGTGACTCATGATCGCCGTCCCCAGGCCGGCCTTAATCGCCTGCTGGGCATCGATCAACCCATTTTCGTTGATCAGTCGCTCAAGGGAGCCAGCCGGAAATTTTCGCGAGCTTTCGATCGTGGCGGTAATCTCCTGCCAGAGATCACCAAACAGCTTTTGCAGCTGTTCACGGTCCTCCGGACTCATGTTCTCGCGGAGGAAAGGATCGACGGCCGATTTGTACTTGCCGACCTTCACAACCTGGGCGCCAATCCCAAATTTCTGCAGCGCCTCCGCGAAAAACAGCGGAAACGTTGCCGGTCCCATCAGGGCGAATTGGGCCTGAGGATCGACGTAGATTTCGTCCGCGATCGAAGCAAGATAGTAGGCCCGGGCAATCGGGAGCTGCAGATAAGCAAAAACGGGCTTTTTCGATTCCTTGAACTTGCCTAACGCCTGTCGAATTTCCTTCAAGGACGGGTACCCCGAAGCGGTCCCCCCGATCGGCAACAAGTTGCCTGTAATCAGGATCCCATCAATCCTTGAATCCTGACCGGCTCGATCGATCGCTCGAACCACGTCGCGGAGCGGCACCTGCTGCTCCCCTTGGTCGGCCAACGCTTCAGGAAAAATGCGCGAGAGCTCGAACTGCGGCGGGGCATCGGTAATCGGGATGGACAGGTCCAGGACCAGAAGCGAGTGACGCTGAACCTTCGGTCCCTTCCCCCCAAGGCTCGCCAGGGCGACGAAACCGAGGACCAATAAGAGGGCGCACCCCGCCAAGAGGAACATCGCGAAGAGCGTGCCAAAAAAGGACGCGAGAAAACTTTTCATGCCTTGATCGGTGAACAGCGTCGCCTGGAGCACTCGATCTTTCGGCGATTCGAGCGTTGCCGGCGCACCATCATCGAACACTTTCAGCCCGCGCTCAACCGCATCCGCAAGCAACGCGTATAAGAAGTCCTATTGGAGTGATGGAGCCTGGTAGGAGAATCGGTAGGGCGAATTCGTTTCCGCCAGGTGCGGAGACAAATGAGCCTAACCGTGAAATCGGCTCACATGAAGTTCGCCCTAGCAAAGCTTCGCCCTGCTAACATTTCTCGGCGCTCGGCCCGAGCGCCCTACAAACGCTGGAAGCTGCGGCTACTTTGCCTCCGCGCCGGCACTCCCCTCCTCAAATCGCCGGCGCCAATACTCCAGACGTTCTTTTATCCGACGCTCAAATCCGTTTTCGCTCGGTTGATAATAAACGCGTCCTTCGGGCAAATAGGCTTGCGCAACGTACCCACCCTCATAATCGTGCGCGTATTTGTACCCCGCACCGCCTTCTAACAACTTCGAACCCGCTCCGCGCAAATATTTCGGTACCGCCAGCACTCGTCCTTTCTCCACATCTTCCAGTGCCTGGCCGAGCCCGACATATGCCCGGTTACTCTTTGGCGCAGTTGCGACGTAGACGGCGGCATGAGCCAGCGGAATGCGGGCCTCCGGCAATCCGACGAACTCCACCGCCTGTTGGGCTGCCACCGCCACCAATAAGGCGTTCGGATCGGCCATCCCGACGTCTTCGCTGGCAGCAATTACAATTCGTCGCGCGATAAAGCGGATGTCCTCGCCGGCATAAAGCATTTTTGCGAGCCAGTAGAGCGCGGCGTCCGGATCAGAGCCGCGCATACTCTTGATAAACGCGCTGATGGTATCATAGTGCTCTCCCTCTTCCGCGTCGTACACGACAGCTTTCTTTTGAATACTTTCTTCAGCGACCGATTTAGTAAGCTGTATTCTCCCGTCCGAACCTGGCGTGGTGGTGAGCACCGCAATTTCGAGGGCATTCAGGCATCGTCGGGCGTCCCCCTCGCTGGCCTCAGCGAGGAATTCGAGCGCGCCCGGCTCGGTTGAAACTCGGTACCTTCCAAGGCCCTTTTCTGGATCACGGAGAGCTCGCTCCATCAGCAACACCAGGTCAACTCCGGAGAGGGGCTCCAACTGAAACACCTGGGACCGGGAGACGAGCGGACTGTTCACATAGAAGAACGGGTTGTGCGTCGTCGCGCCGATCAAGCGGACCAAACCGCTTTCGACATCGGGCAACAACACGTCCTGCTGGGCCTTGTTGAACCGATGAATTTCATCGATGAACAGGATGGTTTTCACTCCCTTATTCTTTAAACGAAGCGCAGCCATCGCTACTACGCGACGGACATCACCGACTCCGCTCTCCACCGCGCTCATCCGCTCAAACTGGCTCTGGGTTGTCGCGGCGATAATCTGAGCAAGGCTCGTTTTTCCGACACCTGGGGGACCATACAAAAGAAGGGAGGTTAATCGGTCTGACTCGATCGCCCGACGCAGCAGCTTGCCGGGCCCCAAAATGTGTTGTTGTCCGAGATATTCATTCAACGACCGCGGCCGCATACGCGCCGCCAACGGCGCAATCGATTCGACCGATTCCGGGTCGCGTTCCGCCGGCTTATCGAACAAATCTTCCATTGCGGAAGATAATAGCCGATAGCCAATAGCCAATACCCAAACGAGGGACTAAATTAAGAGGATGAGAGTTGGCTCTAGAGCGCTTCCTTGGCTATTGGCTATTGGCTATTGGCTATACCCGTTGGCGCCATGAAAGCGATCCTGGTACCGGTGGACTTTTCGGATGTGACTTTGAAAGTGGTGAAGGTCGCAGCCCATTTGGCCAAGCCGTTTCAGAGCAAAATCATTCTTATGCATGTCTCGGAGTTGCCACCCCAGATGCTCACGCTCGGCGCCGGGCCCGATGTGGTTCCGGTGCCGGCGCCGAACGACGAGCATGTCCCATTCGATGCGGAAGATCGTCTGGCGCGCTTGCAAGAATTGGTGACATCTGTCGGTCTGGAATCGGCGTCCGTGGAACTCAAAGGACCGCCGCTCGATCACATCCTGTCCCAGGCTGAAACTTCCAAAGTCGATCTGATCGTGATCGGCTCGCACAGCCGCGGCCCCCTCTATCATCTGTTCGTCGGAGGCGTGACAGATGGCATATTGAAGCGCGCGCGGTGTCCGGTCTTGGTCGTGCCGCTGTCAGAGGCCGGGAATTAAAGCGTGTTTTCGAAATCCCCGTGAATTTCGCGCCACTCCCAGGCTTGGCGGTGTTGAACCCGGGCGGCCGCGATCCGGACCAGTCGTACGAAAAAGGCGTCATCAAGCTGACCGGATCGGAGCACCCCCCGGTTAACTATCACGGCTATGCGGCGTGCACAGCCGGCGCATTTTATCGAGATCCAGAGCTGGCCGCCCGCCATCGCAGTGTGCTTTTGTTGCTCCGTGGCGATTTCAGAAGAGCGCGAAGTGCGCTCCGGGTTCTAAAGGCCCACGGTTGCTTTGTCGGGATCACAATCAAAGAGTCTGGAGTTCATCAAATCGCAAATCAGCTGGCCCAACCGGGCCGTTTTGCCCTATTTCAAGAACTGGCCGCTAGCGCGGACGCCTGTCTCGCAAGCACGCCGGAACTCGTTCCTCTTTACGCCTCTGTATCACGCCAGGTTGTGCAGGTCCCAACTCCGTATCCGGTTGACCTGGAGGGATGGGATTTCTCGCTGCCACCAAGAGAACGACGCGGCATTTTCATCGGCACGCGAGAGTTTGACGTGCCTTCTCGAAATCATCTGCTCGCCCTGGCCTCGGTTCGAACACTGTCGGAGAAAATCACCGTTATTAGCCACGGCGCGAGAACCGCTCGCCTAATCAACGCACTCGGCTTTCCGTCCGACCAACTCAACGTGTACCCGCGGCTCGGGTACCCAGCTTACCTCCGACTGATGGCTCGCCACAGAACCATCCTGCAGTTCGATCAGAGCTTCGTTCCTGGTCAGGTCGCTGGCGATGGTGCGATGTGCGGGATTCCCACGGTTGGCGGCAACGGCGCTATCGAACGCTTGATTTGTCCAGCGCTGCATGGCCACGGACGAACTTTTTCGGAGCTGATCCAGCTTACCGGCCAGATTTTGCACAATGATGGGTTCTACGAGCAACAGATCACCGCGATGCGCAAAGCTGCTCTAGAATCAATCAGCTTCGCCAGCGTTCGCGAACAGCTCGCTCGCTACTTCCCTGGTACGGTTCGATCGTTCGGTTGAACGCGGCGATCCGTTGCGATAGCTTGGTTCTTCGATGGCTCACGATTCGCACCCGCATCGTTCTCCGCTAGCCGAGCTGACGTTGGATTCCATTGTGGCGCTGTTACGCTCCAACGGAATGCGGATAACCAAGAGCCGTCAACAAATCTTACGCTCGCTTCTAGATGCCGACAGACCTCTCTCGCTAGAGGAAATACAACAGCGGTCAACCACGAGTGCCTGCGCCCCGGACTACGCCACCGTTTTTCGAGTTATCGGCGTCCTGGAATTTCTGCACGTGGCGCAAAAAGTGAATTTGAACAGATCCTGCAGCTATTTTGAGCTGATTGATCCGCAGCAGCACTACGACCATATCGTCTGCACCGAATGCGGCAGAGTGACGCTGATGGTTGACGCCTGCCCGGTCGAGAAACACGAACGCACAATTGAAAAACGCTATGGCTACTCTGAGCTTCGCCACACCTTGGAATTTTTCGGCAAATGTCCGGCGTGTCGATAGCAGGCTTCCGTGGCAAACCGCCGGTAGGGCGATCCGCCAAGGCGGAGAGCCGAATTCCGGGTGAGGGCGTTTTTCAGCAGAATCAATGTAAAACACTTAAATAGAACGCTGCGTGTCTGTTTAAAGAGCCTGATTCGAATTAAATAACCCAAATCCCGAAAATTCGGCGGCTGAGCCAGCCGCCTTACAAGCCAACCCGCACCGGAACCCCGCGATCTGCTAAAAATCGCTTCGCATCTGCGACCGTATACTGGCCAAAGTGGAAGATGCTCGCGGCGAGTACGGCGTCTGCCCCGCCCCTCTGCAAGACATCGACAAAGTGCTGCAGCGTTCCAGCGCCACCGCTCGCAATCACCGGAATCTGCACGGCGGAACTGACAGAGGCTGTAAGTTGAAGGTCATATCCGTCTCTGGTTCCATCCGCGTCCATGCTAGTGAGAAGAATCTCTCCGGCACCACGCCCCTCGGCCTCCTTTGCCCAAAGAACCGCATCAAGTTCGGTCGGCTTTCGACCCCCATGTGAGTAAACCCGCCATTCCCACGGTCCGGTACGCCTGGCGTCAATCGCCACCACGATGCATTGAACCCCGAACGCTTCAGCTGCTGCACTAATCAGCGACGGTTGCAGAATCGCAGCTGTGTTGATGCTCACTTTGTCGGCTCCTGCCAACAGCATGTCTCGGACATCGCTGACGCGGCGGATGCCTCCGCCTACCGTTACCGGCATGAAACACTGGTCCGCCGTCCGTTCAACCACATCGATCATCGTTCGTCGAGCATCCGACGACGCGGTAATGTCGAGGAATACAAGTTCATCTGCCCCCTGGCGATTGTACTCCATCGCGCACTCTACGGGATCACCAGCATCACGGAGCTGTACGAACTTCGTTCCCTTCACCACGCGTCCATCAGTGACGTCAAGACACGGGATTATCCGCTTCGTGAGCATTCGAATTGACCCTACCCGACCTCAAGCGACCCGCAACCAGGGTTGTGCGCAAGTTTCTCAGAGCATCAGGCCCATGTAAAACTTTGGCTGCGGTTCTGAAAAAAGCGTCCCTCACAGGGGAATGCGGCTCGCCAGGAGGCTGACCCTACCTGGCTTGTGGCTTGCGCATTTGGATGGGCCCTACCGAACTTGGCGCCGATCAGTCCAGAACTTTCGTTCGTGATCGACATGGCCGCGTACTCCGGTTTTGATCCAAGTTCCGCCGTCGTCGAGGCGAATGATCTTGCCTGAATCCAATTTGCCGGCGAGTCCGAGTGGATCCGGAAGGAAATCGCCGGACACGATCAGTTCACCCGGTTCATTCGGCGCGGTGATTAATGATTTCAACGAGTCCCCGGACGGAACCACGTTCGCATCGTTGGTGCGCACCACTTGAAAACCAACATCAGCAAAGAAATTTCCGACCCATGCCGAGGCTCCCTTAACCTCATGCTCCTGCAGACCAGCGCTCGCTAACGGTACCTGACGGCCAAATATGAGCTCGATGTTGGCGTGCTGGGCGTGCGACGAGAAAAATTCGACTGTGCGCTGCTCCAGTGGCGCATCCAAAATGAATACCTTGTGCAACGGCGAAGAATCCTTGCGAAGGAGACGCGCCAAGAGTGAGGCAGAAGCAGCAGCGCGAGTAGGTTTGAACTTGTCAATCTGCTGCAGCAGCCTGGTCTTGGATAGACGCCCGAAAGGGGCCGGCACAATACTTGTCAGTCCTGCCGCAAGGTTCGCCAGGAGGTGCAGCGCACGATTGCAAAGATCGATCTCCCCGGCTTTCAGCTTCAAGTTTGAGATGAGCTGCTGAACGCTTTCTGCCAGCTGCTTCTGAGTCCAGCCGGATACGGTCAACGCTCCATCCGAGCCTTTCCCCAGCGACAGCAACGCGTGTGCGTTTCCGTTCACTTCCTCCACCGCTCCGATTTTGCCTAGCCGCAGCCAACGGGTATGAAAGCGGATGGTATTCACGAAAATCTTCTTAGGAATCCTTCGTAAATCGGGGTTCAGCCGGAGTTCGAGCCACTTGGCCTGAGACAAGATACAAGCTTCCGGTATAATCGCGCGAAGCCAGGTATTGATCTCCCGGTGATTCAATGGTTCCTCGTAAAGCAGCGGAACCGCTCCGATCTGGAGCAGGGCCAGAAAAAAACCGTAAAATTCCTGACTGGGCTCGAGCAATAACACCACCTTGTCGCCGGGCTGAATTTTTTCTTCGCGCAGACGCACGGAGATAAAGTCGACAAATCGATTGAGCACAGAAAAGCTGATAACCCGATCCCGAGCAACCCTGTGGTCGATCAGGGCCGGGACCCCCGGTTGTAACTCGACCCGCCTTCGCAGCATTTGGATCAAGTTCATGATTCCGCTCGAAAAAGATACTGTGATTCTGACGATCGCAACGTTTGGTTTGGGGTAACCAGGACGCGACAAAGGGTCTCTACCGAAAGCGCATCGAACACCGGCGCGTTAAAGTTCCTTTGGCAGGGATGACCTGCATGCCAAGCTTCTTTTCGAATGGCTCCTGGTTCTGATGATCGGGCAGACCCCAGCAGGGTTCAATACAAATGAACGGCCGGAGATCGCTCCAAAGGGTAAAAAAAGGAACTTCCGATAAATCTATCTGAACCTCGCGCCCTGACGAGAAATCTAGAAGCCGAACAACGTGGTCCTCGACATCAACGGCCTCGATGAGAAATGAGTCCGGCAATTCAAATGGCTTGAAGGACATCGGCCCCCCGTGGGATCCGAACATCCGGGTTTCGCCGCTCAAAAAATTTCCCGGCGCCAGATAGCGGCGATAACTTCCGGTTGGCAAAATTACTCGTGCATTCTCGAGCGAACTTACCGAAAAGCCCGGATGCAACCCGAAGCTGACGTGGGCTGGACGATCAGCTTCTTCGTTTTGAAATACGAAGACGACGTCCAGACAGTCATCAGTCAAGGTATAATTGAGTCGCATCGATACTTTGCGTGGATACTCGCTCGGCTGAATTTGATCGGAGGCCAGAAAATAGCTGAGTGTGGCATTTTCGCTGACGAGCACCTCCGGATCGGAGAAATGTTTGTAGCGGATGAAACTGTGGTTTCCTCCGCGGATTTCGTCCCCGGCATAGAGCGTTCGTTCTCCTTTCAGACGATGAATATAGTACCCCATCACGGTAGCGTGATTCTTCCAGCCTTCCGCTGGAGCAGAAATGACGCCGTCCCGATACAAGTACCCGTCCCAGGTCTGATCTGGCCGGTGCCGAGCGATGCTGATCAACTCAGCTCCCAGGTTGTCGACCTGGATGCGAAAACCGGAGGTACAGTCTACCAGCTCGTGCAGCCGGTGACCTTCTTGTTCGAAGCAGCGGTGTTGAAAACGCATACGCCCAACCATAACCCATCCGCTGGCAGGGCCAAGTTTCCCCTTGGCCTCGCGCCCGTTTCAGGACGCGCGGGAGTGCGCCGTGTAGGGCGGCTGGGTCAGCCGCCGGGCCATCCTTGCCCGGATCAGGAAAGCTTGCTCGATGAATAAAATGAAAAACCGCTAGTTCCGGCGCGTGAGCCAGGCGCCCTACAAGCCGAAATGCTTCGCAGCGGAGGCGGCACCTTGGCCTGAGACGAAGCCGTAAACCTATGCGCCAGTACCGACGTACTCGGCAGAGTAGGTATCAAATTTACCGACCTCGCCATCCTTGGGCGTCGACTTCACGTCATAGACGTTGTTGCCGACGACCTGCTGCGTCTGGGTATCGTAAACCATCACACTGTTTGCCCCAGTCGAGTTCTTCTCTCGGACGGTCGGGACAGCGATGTAACGAGTTTTGCGCACTCGTGTCTTTCGGGCGGGCGGCATTTGCGCGTAGGCAAGACGTGCACGCTCCTCAGCGATCTTCCGCTGGCGCTCGGTGGCCTCATGTTTGGCTATCACATAAACAATCGCACCGACGGCAGCTCCGGTCGCCAGGCCGATGGCTGTGGCGGTTGAATCGTTGGCACCCGCGGCGCTCGCAATGCCGCCTGCGGCGGCGCCTGAAGCTAATCCACTCAGGAGCCCCTGCGTCTCGGGCGACATGTTTTCACATCCGCTAAGCAGCACCCCTGCCGCGAGCACTGCAGACGCGGACTTGATCAAACTGGCGTTCATAAATTAGTTCAAAACAACCAAGCCTAGCGACCCGGCTTTGGGTTAACAAGGAAGTTTTCTGGCACACTTAGCTAGTCCGCATCGCTTCAGCGCGGCAGAGCCGCAACCGAACGTGATTCGTGTGAAATAAGGTGATCGAGGGGTGGCGTAATTAAGGAATCGCGGTGGGGCGAATCCGCCGCGGCGGATAAGCCTAAATCGCAAACGTTGTTAGCTAGCCCCTTTTAGCGGCAAAATCCTCGAACACCATACGTAGCTTGTTAACTTGTCTGGAAATTAACTTTGATTCCGAAATTGGCTTGTAGGGCGGGGGTCAGCCGCCGGAAATTCAGAATTTTGGCTTAGCCTTTCTTTCCAAGCCGCCGAGCCGCTTTGCAAGCGGCTTTACAGCTAGACGTTGTCCCCCGGCAATCTGCGCGGAACAAACAAGAGGACCAGAAGTCCGCCCAAGACCAGGATGGCGGCTATGACGTACAGGCCGTACGCGGGTCGCTTGGTAAGGTCGGTCAACCATCCGATTACGAAGGGTGCGACAAATCCGGCCAAGTTTCCGATGGAGTTTACCAAAGCGATGCCGGCCGCCGCCGATGTTCCGGCCAAGATTCCCGTTGGCATCGGCCAGAACAACGGAAAGGTCGAAATAATCCCGATCGTGGCGACGGAAAGACCGAGCATCGCCATAAGGGTACTCTCTCCAAAAACTCCGCTGATCACTAGTCCGATGGCGCCAAGGAACGCGGCAACGGCAAAATGCCAGCGTCGTTCCCGAGTCCTGTCCGAGCTTCTGCCAAAAAGCACCATGCTAATCGCTGCCAGACCGTACGGGATCGCAGTGAGTAAGCCTATGTGCAGGGGATCTTTGATTCCGGTGTTTTTGATGATCTGGGGCAACCAGAAGCCAGCCCCGTACAGTCCACCGGCGCAGCAAAAATAAATCAAGCAGAAGAGAAATACCCTGGGTTCAGTGAAAACCTTTGCCAAGGGAAGGTGTTCTTTGTGCGCTTCCTCGCTGCGAATATTCCGCTCAAGAATCTCTCTCTCGTTTTCGTCCAGCCATTTTGTGGAACGAATCCCATTCGGTAGCCAGAACGGAACCACAAAACCAATGATGATCGATGGAATGCCTTCGAGCAAAAAAAGCATCTGCCATCCTTTCAAGCCGGCCGATTGCTGGAAGCGCTGCATGATCCACCCGGAAATTGGCCCACCAATTACACCGGTGACGGCAATGGCCATCATGAATAGAGCGACGATCCCGGCCCGCCGTTTGGAAGGGAAGAAGTAAGTGAGATATAGGATGATCCCCGGGAAAAAGCCCGCCTCAGCTACACCAAGCAGGAAACGCAGCAGGTAGAAAATAGGGACCGAATGCGCAAACATGGTCACCGCCGAAATGATGCCCCAACTGATCATGATCCGGGCTATCCACAGCCGCGCCCCGAATCGCTCGAGCAGAAGATTACTCGGTACTTCGAAGAGGAAATAACCAATGAAAAAGATTCCTGCGGCAAAGCCGTAGACAGTATCACTGAAGTTCAGGTCGGCTTGCATCTGCAATTTGGCGAAGCCGACATTTACGCGGTCCAGATAAGCAGCAATGTAGCAAAGAAAAAGGAACGGAATTAAGCGCCAGGCGATTTTGGCATAAACGGCGTCCTCGCTGAGAGAGGTCGATTGGTTGAGGGGAGCGGTGGGCATAGTGTCCTGCTATACGCGCAATTTGCTCACTTTCGCGAGGATTTTCGGTTTACCAGGATTAAAGCCCGTAGGGGCGTACTATTTAACCCAAATTCCAAAAATTACCTTGGAGGGCGGTGCTCCCGACTTCGCAAGGCCTACGTCGCGAGCTGGAGTTCGACGGCACGTATAGTAACTGCGGGCTTTCCCGATCCAGAAGGGCGGCGCAGCTCCGCGGAGGCAAGCCGTCGCCGCCAATTGTAGGGTTAGCGATGAGATGCCGCTCCTACGGAGCTAATCGCGTTTACTACTAACCTAACTATAAAGATTTGGCTCCTACGGAGCTGGAGTCCCGATGTTACGGTGCGGAATTGACTCACTAAGCAAGCGTCTAGCCCGCAAATCTCACACGCCTTATGTATCCACACGCTTATTGCGGGCTAAATAGCCCTAAACAGACACTACGCGTCTATTTAAGAGCCGTTTTTGAAATAAATGAATCAAAACAAACTGTTTCAAAACTCTTCTTTTTAAAAAGCAGCGGAATTTTCCGGCGTAGCCGGAGACCACCTTCGCTCTTCGAGCTTCGGCGCGTCCGCAAAACAGGAGAGGCCGCGCCATAGCGAAGCGACGGCGGGATCCTGCTGCCTGAGCCATACCAAATTTGGGCCCTATGGGCATTCCCTGGCAAAATCGACCATACCGGTGTTGCCTGGCAAATCGGCCGTACCGGCATCCCTCTAACAAAATCGCGGGCCCTACTGGAAACTCACGCCGTTCTGCCGGCACCAATCGATCGCCCGCGCATTGCCAGCTTTCGCCGCTTTCCGATACCAATCCGTGGCGGCTCGCGCGTCCCGCTGGACGCCAATCCCCTGGGCGAGGCAATTCGCGTAAAAGAGCATACCGACAGAGTCGCCTTTTTCCGCACCTTGCCGAAAGAGATTCGCCGCCGCCTCGGGATTGCGCGTAACGCCCTCACCGTTCATGTAGAGAACACCGAGGTTGGACAGCGAGAGAGCGTAGCCATTCGCCGCTGCTTCCTCATAGTAGTGCCGTGCCTGTTCATACTGCTTTTGGTGCCGAAAGTGAGTCCCAAGCAGGTCCATGGCTCTCGGTTCGCGCAGCGCCGCGGCTTCGCGAAGGAAGCTTAGCGCTTTGGTCTGGTCAGGAGCTACACCTTTTCCGAAATAGTAACACTCTCCGGCAAGGTATTTTCCTGTACGATCTCCGCCATCTGCTGCCTTCGTAAAATAATCAACCGCCTTTCGTTCATCCTCCGGGTTCTTGTGAGTGGCAAAGAGCAAACCGGCTTGGTCCATTGCTTGAACGTTGCCTTTGTCAGCCGCCAGTTGGTACCACTCCAGAGCCTTTTCCGGATTCGACTCGCGCGAATATTCACCAAGAACCATCATCGCCTGGACCACTCCGGCCTTAGCAGCACGCTCGAGTCCGGGCTCCAGCTCAGAAAATGTCGCCTGATTCAGCCTGGTTGCGTCGGACCGCGCCTCGCCAAGCAGATTCTCCAGCCGTTGCCGCGGCTCTTCCTTCGACGGGTAGGTGTCGAGCAGACTGGCGTAAGTTTTGAAACCATCCTTCCAAGCGCCGCTACGGACCTGGTCCTGGGCGTGATCAAGCGTTTGAGCGTAAGCCTGATCCTGAGCCGGAGCGGTCGGGCTGGGCGTCGGTACAGGAGTCGGCAGAGGGGTTGCCGAGACTTCAGGAGTCGCGATTGGACTTGCCGTACTCTCCGGAGTTTGCGCGCCTCTTGGCGAAACCTCGGGAGTCGCAATCGGACTCGCCGAAACCTCAGGGGTCGGCGACGGAATCGCTGAAGGCACCGGCGTTGCCTCAGGAACAACCGGTGGCGCCGGCGACACCTGTTTAATCGGGGTCGGCACTGGAGTGGGCGTTGGCACTAATCTGGTCAGCGGACCACTCTGCTGAACAAAAAACTGGTAAACGCGATAACCGCCGAATACCGCGACGGCAACCAACGCTACGACGAGAGCCAGGACAAAAATTAAACCCAACGAGGAAGCTTTTTTGGGGGTCGCCGCCGCCGATGGCGGCACAAACGGGGGAACCGTGGGTGCTCCTGAGGAAATCTTTGGCAGAACACAGGGGGGAACCGGGGGCGGGAGGGACGCAGCGCTCGCGCGAGTACCTGACGGCTGCAGTATTGGAGTATCCTTCGTGACAACCGATCGACCCAGCTGGGCTACCATCTCGGTAACCGAAGAGAATTGATCGACAAACCCTCGGCGCAGGACACTATTGCCCTCTTCAGACAATGCTGCCACGGGGGTGTAGCGCCCGGTTGTTTCGACCGTTGGTCGGGGTCCGCCGAGCAGTTCGTAGCCCAGCAGGCTTATCAGCCGGACATAACTGCCCCGCGGTCCGCCTCCAGCCGGAGATTGAACCAGAGTTGCCGATCCGGCCCAAGTCGAAGTATCCGGGGGCGAGAGGGAGAAATCAATTGCTGCGACTTTCGCAATGAGCGGATCCCAGGAGGTAAGCGGGCGCAGCATCAGCTCGGAATTAACGCTTTCCTCCGTCAACCCCGGATAGGTCAATTGAATTCCGGACAGCGTGAAATCGACGTATTGTTGCCCGTTGATCTGCGCATGATCAGCGACCGGCGCGAGCAAACCTAAAACACGCACGACCTCCTGGGCCGACAACACGCTGCGAGTCCTCAAAATATCTAGGAGATTCGGGCCGACGATGTGTTCTTCGACCAGAAAGCTGGAATGATCTACGCTCTCGAGCGAATAGACCTGGCGCAGCGCTGGGTGCGGGGCATTGCGGAGCTGATCGATGGCCTGCTCCAGAGCGGTGTAGCGCTTTACATCTGAGAGAAATTCACGGCTGAACACGAGCAGCGTGACCTCGCGATTTTGGCGAAGATCTCGCGCTAAAAATTTCTGTCCTTGCGGTTCGTCACCGAGGTCTTTCGTGAGCCGGTAATTCCGCGCGATAGTCGATCCGGGAATAAGCGGCGGCTGGATCGAAGAGCCCAGGTCGAGGGTGGCGAGCGTTTCAGGGGGTTCTTCACTGGAAGCACCGTCTCTCTTGTTGTTGGGGAGAGGAACCCGAATTTGCTCCAGACAGGAAAGGATCGCCTGACGAAGCTCCAGGGGCGTCTGGAAGCGTTTCTCCCGATCCTTATCCATCATCCGCTGAATTAACGTAGTGACGCACGGGGGCAGTCCCTGGAGTGGTTCAAGAGGAATCGGTTTGTATAGGTGCTGGCTCATGATCTGGGCAACCGAGCCGGAGAATGGCGGTCGCCCACTGAGCATGTAATAGAGTGTCGCTCCCAGAGAGTAGATGTCAGACCGAATATCGATATCGCGTTCCTCGAGCTGTTCCGGACTCGCAAAGTGTGGGGTACCGACGAACCCGCCTCCATGGGTAAGCGTTCCCGAATCTTCCCCTTCCCGCTTTGCGCTTTTCGCCAGGCCGAAGTCGATCACTTTGACAATTCGGTCCCCGTCCTCGTCGACCAGCATCAGATTCGCCGGTTTCAAGTCACGATGGACGAGTTGCTGTTTTGCGGCCGCGGCGAGTGCACGCGACACCTGCAAGGTGACGCCGAGCGCTTCCGCCGGATCGAGGCGGCCCCTGCGTTTCATGCAGGCATCGACGGTCTCACCGTCGATGAATTCCATCGCGTAGAAATAGCTGTCGTGATCGGTTCCCAGGTGAAAAACGGACGCCACATTCTGGTGACGCAGCGCCGCCGCCGCTCGTGCTTCGCGCAAGAAGCGGTGGCGAGCAACTTCGCTCTCCAGGTAAGCGTTATTGATCACCTTCAAGGCGACCGGGCACCGCAAATTGGTGTCGAACGCCTTGTAGGTGATGCCCATTGCACCCCTTCCCAATTCCCAAAGACTACCATCCTCTCGCTTAAGAACCTGGTAATGCTGGTAACACTCGGCTTCCGCCATGATAACGAATTTCCAGTAAAGCAGAGGGTCCGGGTGCAAGCAAATCGGAAGCGACTCATCCTTTCGGGTGAGTCACACGCATCCTCCCAATTTTCGCCCTACCAACTCGCCCGAAAGGATGGTTTGTTGGCGTATGGCCGAGGAGCGCAAACCGAACCGGCTCGTACGCGAGAGATCACCCTATCTGCTCCAGCACGCCTATAATCCAGTCGACTGGTTCCCGTGGGGTCCGGAGGCTTTTGCGGCGGCTCGAGCACAAAATCGGCCCATCTTTCTTTCGGTCGGGTATTCAACCTGCCATTGGTGCCACGTGATGGAACGCGAGTCTTTCGAAAATCCGACCATTGCCAGCCTCTTAAATAGCCACTTTATAAGCATTAAGGTCGATCGCGAGGAGCGGCCAGACGTGGACCGCGTCTACATGACTTTTGTTCAAAGCACGACCGGTTCGGGAGGATGGCCAATGAGTGTTTTTTTGACGCCCGACCTGAAACCGTTTCTTGGTGGAACATATTATCCACCCGAGGACCGCTACGGCCGCCCCGGGTTCGGCACTTTGCTCACTCGGCTCGCCGAGATTTGGGAGAGCAGTCCTGACAAAATTGCGGCGCAAGGTGAGCAATTTGCGCGAGCCATCCAGACGCATCTTCAGCAGGCGCGGACAAAAGAGCCGGCGCCACTTAGCCGAAATTGGCTGGAACACGCCTATCGCCAGCTCGCCTCCGGATACGATCCTGAAGAAGGGGGCTTTAGTTCGGCGCCGAAGTTTCCCCGGGCAGCGGTCTTTGTCTTCCTGTTTCGCTACTGGCGAAGATCGCACCTGGATG
>JBAUZZ010000029.1:0-9800 GCA_049585495.1 Chthoniobacterales bacterium
GGTTAAAGGGCGTGCAGTGTTAGTGCCTTAACATCCAAACCAACTAAACCTCACCATGTTTACCACAAAATCCGGAGAAAATATCTTTGTTATCGACGGCCACACTCATTTGTGGGATGGCAGCCCAGCTAACCAGAAGAACATCCATGGGAAACAGTTTATCGACTGCTTTTACGACTATCATCATTTAGGCCCAGATTCTTATATTTGGCCAAAGGAAAAATTTGAACGGTATACCGAAGAGGATTTTGTCAAGGATGTCTTCGAGGAAGGCTACGCTGATGTAGCAATCTTCAATCCTCAATATCTTGGCGATTTTTATCATAACGGATTTTCTGATCTGAGAAGAAACGAGGCGTTCCGGCAGCAACACCCGGATCGTATCATCGCTAACGGCTTTTGGGACCCACGCAATGCTGAGGCCGGCCTTGAGCAACTTGAGCGGGACGCGAAGACTTACAATTGGAAGGGATTGAAACTCTATACAGCCGAATGGAAAGGCGATTCCAAGGGCTGGAAGCTTACCGATCCATGGGCGTACCGGTACCTTGAGAAGACCCGGGAACTGGGAATTAAGAATATTCACGTCCACAAAGGGCCGACGATTCGCCCGCTGAACAAGGACGCTTTTTCTGTGGAAGACGTGGACGAGGCGGCGACCGAGTTTCCCGATCTTAACTTTATCGTGGAGCACGTGGGCCTGCCGCGCCTGGAAGACTTCTGTTACATCGCGGCTCAGGAACCAAACGTTTATGCCGGTCTGGCCGTGGTGACCGCACTTATTCACCGGCGGCGGCACTACTTTGGTGAAATACTGGGCGAATTGCTTTTCTGGTTAGGAGCCGATCGGATTCTCTACGGCAGTGACTATGGGATCTGGAGCCCGAAGTGGATTGTGGAGGAGTTCATGAACTTTGAGTTGCCGGAGGATGTGGCGACAGAAACGGGTCAGACCCTTACCCTTGCCGTTCGCCGAAAGATCATGGGAGAGAATGCGGCTCGCCTGTATAACATTGATATCGCCAAGCGAAGCAAGGAACTCGGCCTGCCGGCACCGGCAAAAGCCGAGGCTGCGGCCGCGGTTGCATAGTCAAATCGGGTCGCCCCGTGGGCAGATCGTCCTACCGATCGGCTTATATGAAGTATACCCTAACTCCCCTGGCTAATGGTGACCGAAATGCGGAAGTATGGTCTGCGCTGGATACGGTTACCGATCCGGAAATTGATGAGTCGGTAACTTCCCTCGAATTTGTCACCTCGGTACGAATCGAATCCGGAAATACAGTTCGAATCGAGTTCCGATTACCAACGTATTGGTGCGCTCCAAACTTCGCCTTTTTAATGGCGAGTGATATGCGCGACGCCGTCGCAGAACTCTCCTGGGTAGAGAAGGTAACGGTCGAGCTGCTCGATCACTTCAGTGCAGATCTTATCAACCGTGGCGTCGCTGCGAAGCAAGATTTCCGCGATGCCTTTCCAGGTGAAACCGACGATGATCTTCGCGCGATCAGAAAGAAATTTTTGGAAAAAGCGTTCGAGCGGCGCCAGGAATTGCTGATCCGGTGTTTGTTGCGGAGTGGCTACGACGCCCCCTGGATCTCTCAGGCAAGCTTGCGAGAACTCATACGATCACCACTTTGCGATGAAGGCACCGCTTTGCGTAAGCTCTATGTCTCTATTTGGAGAAGAATCTTTGGCGACCTTGGCGATGAAAGCCTGGCGTTCCTGACCGTCGCGGGGGCGCCTCTGGAAACGAGCGGACTACCCGCCTATTTGCGGAAAGTGGCTTTGGTTCGTCGCAATGCCGAGTTCAATGGCGCCATCTGTCGCGGGTTGCTCGCGGCCAGAAACAGCCAACTCCTGGACCGCGACACGACCCGCCAAAACAATTTGAAGCCAAATGCCCTGGGAAAAGGAGCTTGTCTTGGCGCTTCCTCCGCGCCATGGTAGTTTCTTCATCCCCCAAAGAAAATCCTGGCCCGGCTCAGTTCCGCCCCCCTGGCGAAAAATGAACGGGCATAAACCATGAAAACGCTGTTGTTATCCGCCATTGTGCCATTCGCACTCCTCACCCAATCCCTGAGTACCAGTCGTGCTGCCGATACCTATGAGGCCGACTGTTTCAAACCATTTAAGCCCGACACGAAAACGCTCCAGTATCCCGCGAAAAAACCTCCCTACCGCGTCGCCTTGGCCAACGGTTTTTACGGTAACACCTGGCGCATCGAAATGGTGAAGTGCCTGCAGCAATACGCGGAAGACCCGGAAATTAAGCCATTCATCAAAGAATTGAAGATCGTCAGTACCGGGACCGATGTTGCGGCGCAGATCGGAGCCATCGATAACTTCATTAACGCCGGGTATGACCTTATCATTATCAACGCGGTCAGCCCGACAGCGTTCAAGCCGGTCATCGAACGCGCCAAACGAGCAGGCGTTCTCTTGATCTCCTATGACAATTGCATTGACAGCGACCAGGTTCTGGCCGTGAACGAAGACCAGGTCGAGGCCGGTCGCCGGATGGCGCAATGGCTGTTGAAGTATATGGGAACGAAAGGCAACGTGATCGAGGTACGGGGTGTGGCTGGAAATCCCGTTGATCTGGAACGGCACAAGGGTCTCCATGAGTTGCTAGATAAGGAGAAAGATATCAAGGTCGTGGAGGTCGTCGGAAACTGGGATGATGGTACCGCGCAAAAGGCGGTTGCTGATGCGATCGCGGTTCACGGAAAGTTTGACGGTATGTCCTGCCAGGGTGGCACGACCGGCGCAGTGCGTGCCTTAATCGATGCCAAAAACCCATTTATTCCCGTTGCGGGCGAGGCGGAAAACGGCTTTCGCAAGTTGATCGCCGAGCACGCTAACGACGGGCTGAAAGGCTATTCCTACGGCCAGTCTCCCGCGTTGGTGGCTATTGCACTGAAGGCTGGAATTGCTGCCCTGCAAGGCAACAAGCTGCCACAATATATCTCGGTCCCGATTCCCGACACCGATTACACCAGAATGAAAGCGGGTGTGGACTACTTTCCCGATCTTTCAGATGACTTTTTCGTGGCAAGCGGTTTCCCGCAGTGCGGTGTGAAACTGGATGCGGGCAAGTTGATGAGCGCAGCGAAAACGAAAGAATGACCCTGGCGTTTCCAGTCAGGAGCGGTTTTTTATCGGAATCGGACTGAAGCACGAACATACTCCCGATTGATGTCTGAGCCGAAACGGCATCCCTTCCTCCGGCTGGAAGGGATCACGAAGCGTTATGGTGGCGTCACTGCACTGGCGAACGTTAATTTCGAATGCTCGCTAGGCACGATCCACGCTGTAGTCGGCGAAAATGGCGCCGGCAAGAGTTCCTTGATAAAGGTCGTTGCAGGTGTAATCCAGCCCGACGAGGGCCGGATTTTCCTGGACGATAAGCCCGTTCATTTCGCGTCGCCGGCTGAAGCTTCGCGGCATGGCATCGCCTGCATTTTCCAGGAGCTTTCGCTCCTGCCCGATCTTTCAGTCTCCGACAATATCTCGATTGCGAACCCGCCGAAACGTTTTGGACTGATCGACCGGCGGCAGCAACGGAAACGGGCAGAGGAGGTCCTGCGCGAAGTCGGTTGCCCGGAGATCCATCCGTCGGAACGGGTCAAGGACCTTCCCCTTTCCCGCCAGCAAATGGTGGAAATTGCCAAGGCCCTAGTCCGGCAACCCCGCCTAATAATCATGGACGAGGCCACGTCGGCCTTAGCCGCCAGGGAGGTAGAACAGCTCTACCGAATCATCCGTCAACTCCGGAATCGAGGACTGGCGGTTCTTTACATCTCTCATCGGATGCACGAGATCGCGGCGCTGGCCGACGTCTGTTCAGTGTTCAGGAATGGAAAGCATATCGATACCTTTCCGATGACGAGCCGGACGACGGCGCAAATTGTCCCGATGATGATCGGGCGCGACGTCACGCGAGCCTATCCGCCGAAACCGGGCTCCAATGGCGCCACGGCCAATCATGGCAGTTCTAAGATGATCGAGGTGGCGAAGGGTTCCTCAGTTCCAGCGCTCGAGGTGAAAGGCCTGCACTGGGAGCGCGTCTTGAACGGCATCTCCCTCACTGTCGGAAAAGGCGAAATCGTTGGGCTGGGCGGTCTGGATGGCCAAGGGCAGACCGAATTGTTGTTGGCACTCTTTGGTGTCCTGCGCGGAGTTGCAGGAGAAGTCCGGACCAACGGGGTGCGGCCCTCGCTCGATCATCCCAGGCAAGCAAAAGCGTCCCAGGTTGGAATGGCTTTAATCCCGGAGGATCGCAAAACGCAGGGCTTACTTCTGCCGATGTCCGTTAGGGACAACCTCGTGCTTTCAGCGGCATCGGACCTTAGTAACCACGGCATCATCGATCCGGCAAAAGAACGCAGTGCAATCGATAAAGCCGTGGAAAAGCTCCAGATCAGGGTCTACGACCTTGAAGCGCCCGTTCGCACTCTGTCTGGGGGTAATCAGCAAAAAGTTGTGATCGGAAAATGGCTGATGAAAGATCCGCGAATTTTGCTTCTGAACGATCCAACCCGCGGTATCGATGTCGGAACCAAACAGGAAATGTATCGGCTGATGCGCGAACTCGCCCAGGCCGGGATCGCCATCCTGTTTTATTCGACCGATTACGAAGAGCTGATCGGGATGTGTGACCGTGTGTTGGTGTGCTATGGGGGCAAGCTAATCCGCGAGCTTAGAGATGCAGATCTCAATGAACATAACCTGATTACAGCTTCACTCAATCTCGGCGAGGAATCTGCGCGATCGGAATCGTCCACCCTGATCAGCGAAACAGCTGGCACTGGCCAATCGAAGCGCCAGGCATTTCGACGGCTTTGGCGACGGAACGCCGGACCATTCCTGGCCTTTGCCGTCTTCGCGGTCATGTTCCTGTTGTTTTCGCTCAATCAACCAAATGGCCTCTCAATCAATGTTTTGACATCGGTCTCAAACAAGGGCGCTGTCCTGGCGCTGGTCGCGATGGCTCAGACCTTGGTCATCTTGACTGGCGGTTTCGATTTGTCGGCCGGCATGGTCCTGACGATGGCGTCCTGTTTAGCTTCGGTAACGGTAAACGGTCCCCCTGCCCAGGTCGCGCTGGGCACTATCGCGGTATTGGCCAGCGGGCTGGCGGCCGGAGCGATCAACGGAGCCATCGTTGTCCTTGGCCGCATCCAGCCGATTATCGCGACCCTCGCGACCGGAGCGATCTACTTCGGAGTCGCTTTATTGCTCCG
This sequence comes from Chthoniobacterales bacterium, assembly GCA_049585495.1. Taxonomy (GTDB): domain Bacteria; phylum Verrucomicrobiota; class Verrucomicrobiia; order Chthoniobacterales; family JAFAMB01; genus JBAUZZ01. The sequence goes on from JBAUZZ010000029.1 coordinate 5,247, forward strand.
CCCAACTCCAGGCGGCGAGGTGAGCGAAGACCTGAGCAATGCCTTGACCTACGCCCTGGGTGGGATACCAACGACTTTCCTTCTCATGGTCGGCATTCTGCTTTTTGTGTGGTGGCCATTCCGAAGCCTGGTCGTAGGCCGTAATTGTTATGCCGTCGGATCGGCTGAAAATGCCGCCTACATGTCGGGCTTGGCGATTGGACGCGCTAGATTTGCCGCCTACTCGCTCGCGGGCATCCTGGCTGCAGCCGCTGGCCTGCTGTTATCGCTCATTGCCTTGTCCGGGGAAGCGAGCGCCAGCCAGGGAGGTTTTTATACGCTGAACTCAATTGCCGCTGTCGCGATCGGCGGCACTTCATTGTTTGGGGGCTCGGGAGGGATGATTGGATCGATTTGCGGCGCGCTGTTGCTCCGAATGATCAGTGACCTGCTTTTTGTTTTTAACGCTCCTGCGCTGTGGCAGCCCCTGTTTCAGGGTTTAATTCTGCTCGGTGCGGTCTGCTTGGGTGCTTTGCGCGTTTTCCGGCGAAAGAACCAGATGGATGTCTTTCAATGATTCGTGTCTTTTCGAGTGCAAATCGGCCGATTCTCATTGCCAGCGCATGTATCCTGGTGATCCTGGGACTCGGCGCGATCATCAATCGAAACTTTGTCTCGATCAACTATCTGCTGCAGCAACTGCAGGTTGCATCGTTCCTGGGGATAATTGCGGGTGGAACGATGCTGGTGATCCTGCTCGGTCACATTGATCTCTCAATTCCATGGACGATCACGATGGGTGCGATGATGGGAACCGCGGTGGCCCATCTACAAGCGACAGAAGGGTTGCTGGTGTTTCCAGTCGGCCTGGGTTGCGGACTGCTGGTGGGGTTAATTAACGGGCTCGGAGTTGCCTGGTTGCGGGTGCCGTCGATGATTTTCACCCTCGGAATGAACGCTGTCCTCCAAGGGCTGGTTGTGCTTTACACCGGAGGAGCCGCGCCGGCCAGCCACGCCACGAAGCTGATGTCAGTCCTGGCGGTCGAGAGGACGTTCGGCATTCCGAATGCCCTGTTCGTCTGGGCCGCCGTGTCCTTCGTTATTATTTTTCTTCTGCGCGCGACCCAATTCGGCCGCTACATCTACGCAGTCGGTAACCGCGAACGAGCGGCCTATCTGTCCGGCGTACCTACCCGCCTTGTGATTGTGGGATGCTTTGGGATCAGCGGTGTGACGGCCGCACTAGGGGGCATTATGCTAACCGGGTATTCAACCAAAGCTTACCAGGGAATGGGTGACGCCTACCTGCTGCCGGCCATCGCTGCGATCGTCTTAGGCGGAACAAATGTATTAGGTGGCGCCGGCAAGTACATGGGAACCGTGGTGGGAGTCCTTCTGATCGTCCTGTTGCAGAGCATGCTTTCGGTATTACAAATGCCGGAAGCCGGGCGTCAGATTATCTACGGAGGGGTGCTCCTCGGCATGCTTCTCATTTACGGTCGGGGAGCCCGCCTGTCAGAATAGAACCCGGATTCCGAATTTAGGCTGTAGGCACGGGTGGCTCACCCGTCGGATCTTTGGAATCTGGAATAGAGAAAGGAAAAATCAAAATGATCCGAACCACCGGAATCCGAGACGAGATTGAAGTTTATGACGAGCGATTCCTCTCCCTGAGTCTGGGCAACACCTGGGTGGAGAGGCTCTTCAACGGCACCCTTTGGGCGGAGGGACCCGTTTACTTTGCGGACGGCGATTACCTTATCTGGAGCGATATTCCTAACAATCGAATGCTGCGGTGGACTGGCGGACAGGTCAGCACTTTTCGGGAATTCTCCAACAACAGCAACGGGAACACGCGCGACCGGCTGGGTCGACTCGTTACTTGTGAGCATGGCGGCCGCCGGTTAACTCGCACAGAGCCGGATGGAACCATTACGGTCTTGGTCGATCGATTCCGCGGGAAAAAACTCAATTCGCCCAATGACGTCGTCGTCAAGTCAGATGGAACCATCTGGTTTACCGATCCATCTTACGGCATTCTCAGCGACTACGAAGGCCACACGGCGGAGAGAGAATACGGCGGGTGCTACGTTTTTCGGTTCGACCCGACGGCGAACGCTCTCGAACCGGTCGCAGAAGATTTCAATAAGCCTAACGGTCTCGCTTTTTCGCCCGACGAATCAAAGCTCTACATTGTCGATACCGGCCTGTCTCACACTCTAAACGGTGAACACCACATCCGGGTTTTTTCGGTAGAGGATGGAAAGAGGTTGAGCCGTGGAAAAGTGTTCGCTGAGGTATCACCCGGCATACCGGATGGATTGCGCGTCGACGTTCAGGGGAATATCTGGACAAGTGCCCAAGACGGTGTGCATTGCTACGCGCCGGAGGGCGTAATTCTAGGCAAGATCAAGGTGCCTGAGCCCGTTTCCAATCTGACCTTTGGCGGGCCAAAAAGAAATCGCCTCTTCATTACTGCGACCACCTCGCTATACGCCATCTATGTAGGCACGAGCGGCGCGCAGCGGCCGTAGGCGGAGCGGGCGTTCCGCGCTCAGAGTTCAGAGTTCGGAGTTCAGCGTTCCGCGTTCAGCAGCTTGAAGCTGCAGCTACTTTGCTTGTGGCGTCCCTCAATCCTCAAGCACATTAGCCGCACCTTCCGGGTGCGGAACTCTGCACTCGAAACGCGGAACCCGGAACTCGGAACTGACATCGGATAGGTCGGAGGTTACTGTAGACTTATGGTTATTGCGCTTTCCCCTTTGATCGCTCTGATCGCTGGCATCCTCATCCTGCTCATGCCGCGGCTGCTCAACTACATCGTAGCAATTTACCTGATCGTCATCGGTCTGGTCGGGCTGTTTCACCTTTAGCTATGAAGTGGCCTGCATCGCTCCAATCGGGAAAGCAGTTCCAGTTGGAAAGAGTTTTTGATTTTGCTCAAGAGCCGGGGCCTGCGGGGTGCGGTCTTGGTCGTCAGTGACGATCACCCGGGACTCAAAAGCGCGATTGCCCAGGTCTTACCGGAAGCTTTTTGGCAGCGTTGCTACGTACATTTTTTGCGCAACGCCCTTAATTATCTTCCCCGGAAGGCTACCGACGATTGCCTGACGGAGTTACGCTGGTTTTACGAGCGGCGTAATGTCGAGGAAGCTCGGCGGGACTTGGTGGCCTGGCTGAGCAAATGGCAAGGGAAATATCTCAAGCTCTGTGAATGGGTCGAAGCTAACATCGAGGAAACCTTCACTTTCTACCGCTTGCCCAAAGAGCGCGACAAATGAGCCTCAGGGGGCTAGGATCATTTGCGGTTTAGGCTCATCCGCCGCGGCGGATTCGCCCTACCGACATTTCTTAATTTTACGCCAATCCTCCAATCACTTCTCACTTCTCACGAATCCCGTTTTGGTTGCGGCTACGCCGTCGCCAGGATCTTTGCCGGCTACAGCCCCATCGCGACCAACTGATCTATCGTGTCTTTGTTAAGTGCCTGATATTTGATCACTTTGATGACGTGCGTCTCCGGGTTCACCGTGGCCTTACCCAGCCCCTTAACTTCCATACCGTCGGTGATGGGCGTTCCATCCAGCACCATCTTCGCCACGTTCACGATTGCCTCACCGGCTTGTTCCGGATTCCAGATGAAGCCCTCAAGGATGACGCCTTCCTTTACGAGTTTGGCACCCTGTGAAGGAGCGAATCCGCCCACCAGGGCGATCTTGCCGACTTTCCCCTTCTCTTTCAGTGCTCGGCCCGCACCGATCGGGCCCAGGCTGCCGAAGGTTAATATCCCTTTTAGATTGGGATGCGCCAGCATCATATCGACTGCGGTCTTGTAACTGTCATCGACGCTTTCTGCTACACCAAATCGGTCTGCGACCAATTTCATCTTGGGGTAGTGTTCCTTCTGGTAGGCGATGGCCGCATCAGCCCACAAGTTGTGGAGTGGAACGGTGAGCGATCCCACATAAACGATATATTCGCCCTCTTCGCCCATCGCCTGCGCGAGGCGCTTCATGTGTATTTCTCCGTACTCTTTGTTGTCGATCAATTCGATGTCCCAGAGGGCTCCTTTTTGGCCGGGCGACTCATGAGTAATGACTGGAATGCCGGCCTCTTTGGCGCGATCGAAGACCGGTTCGAGCGACTTGGCGTCATTGGGAACCACGGCGATCAACTTCACTTTTTTGGCGATCAGGTCTTCCACTGCGCGCACCTGTTGGGCAGGATCAGCCGTCGTGGGACCGATCATATAAGCATTCAGATTATCTTCTTTCCCAGCCTTTTGGACACCCTTCTCCAGGGCGTTAAACCAGGGGATGCCGCCGATTTTCACGACGACCGCAACATCCTCGCCAGCAGCGCGAACTTGGCTATTAGAAGCCAGACCAAGGACAACGAGCGCAGCAATCGCTGCAGAACCGATTCCGATACGCATATGTTCTAATTCTGGGGGTTTCTAGGTTCTAGCTCTTTGGGAAAAGCATTATGTAAACCTTTACTTCGACTAGCAGCCTTAGTCATTTCCGTAAAGCATTACCCGATCGATTTTTTTAAAAAAAAAAGCATTGGAGGGCG
>JBAUZZ010000030.1:0-2036 GCA_049585495.1 Chthoniobacterales bacterium
GACGATCTCAACGTATCGGGCAAAACAGGCAATCAGTTTTTAATTCCACTCGAGGAGTACCTAAACGCCTGCATGGCGGCGGCCAGAATCGGCCGCAACAAGAAAAGGGTTGCTCTTCCGCACCACGGGCAAGGGCGACCGGCTCGGCGAACGGGCGATGTCCAGATTCGATGTGCTGCACATGATTAAGCGCCGCGCCGAGGCTGCGGGCCTCCCCTATGCCACCTGCTGCCACACGTTTCGTGCCACCGGAATTACCGCTTATCTGCAGAACGGTGGAACGCTAGAGCATGCCCAGACCATCGCGAATCACGAATCGCCCCGAACAACTAAGCTATAAGACCGCTCGCGTGAGGAACTAACGTTCGAGGAAGTCGAGAGGATAAAAATCTAGTGTCCTGAGTCAGAAATGCGTTTACAAAATCGGCCAACCGATTCCAGGATTTGGTCGGCGGTTTTGGTCCATATGAACGGTTTAGGATCGCGGTTGTGATGTTCCAGGAAAGAGCGGATGGCCTCTTCCAGTTCCCGAATACTGCGGTGAACGCCACGGCGCAGTTGCTTTTCAGTGAGCAGCCCAAATAGGCGCTCGACTAGGTTGAGCCAAGAGCCACCGGTGGGAGTGAAGTGCAAATGGAAGCGCGGATGACGCACCAGCCAGCGCTTTATCGCCGGGGTCTTATGGGTGCCGTAATTGTCGAGAACTAAATGCAGTTCGAATTCCGCTGGTAGTGCCGCATCAATGGTTTCCAGGAAGCTGCGAAACTCGGTTGCGCGATGGCGGCGATGAAACTCGCTAATCACCGTCCCGGTCTTGACATTAAGCGCCGCGAACAGGTTGATGGTCCCGTGGCGCGCGTAATCCGCAGTGCGGCGCCCGGCCTGACCGGGGCGCATCGGCAACAATGGCTGACTGCGATCGAGCGCCTGAATCTGCGCCTTCTCATCAACGCACAAGACCAACGCCTTGTCCGGCGGATTCAGATACAAACCGACGATATCGCGCACTTTGTCGATGAACAGCGGGTCTTTGGAGAGCTTGAAACCCTCCACCCGATGCGGCTGGAGGCCAAAAGCGCGCCAGATACGCCCGACGCTGGCTTGGCTCAAGCCGCAGCGTTTGGCCATCGCGCGCGTGCTCCAATGAGTAGCATCGGCGGGTGTGCTCTCCAAAGTCAGCCGGACTATACGTTCAACGTGGGCGTCATCGATTTTGCGCGGCGCTCCCGGTCGCGGTTCGTCCAACAGTCCGTCGAGCCGCTGGTCAACAAAGCGCTGACGCCATTTGCCAACGGTTTGCTTGGTGAGCCCGAGCTTGTGTGCCACCGTCGTGTTCGAATTGCCAGCCGCAGCTTCCAGCACGATGCGCGAGCGTTGGGCCAGTGCCTGCGCACTCTTGGGCCGCCTCGCCCAATTCCCCAGTGTCTCGCGTTCCTCGCTGCTCAAAGTCAAAGGTGCTATCGGTCTCCCCGTCCGCATCAGCCTCCACCGTCCTCTCATGCGCAGACGATGGCGGATTATAATTTATTCAACGAATCTCTGATTCATGACACTCTAGGGCTTGAAGGTGAAAATCTCGACGGAAGTGCGACCAATATTTATTACGACGTTGTTCTTCCCGGCCCATCTCTGGACTTCGAGGCGTCCGGTTTAGACCTCTACTGGTATCAGCCGCTTCACGAGAACGGCAATATCCTGTCTTACCCCCCACTCTCGGGCAATGGGTATACTCCGCCGGACATGGGTACCTATGGGATTCCATGTCCGTCAGGCCCCCCCGGCTGCACCGAGACCCAAACGGGTCCGATGATCCCGGCGCACGAATTCTTTATGAGCGACACCAGTGGCGCCCTGAGTCTCGATTACAGCAACTCCACAGGATCCGGCGACACCGTCAGTTATCAACACAAGATCACCACGAGTTCAGATTTAAAGGCCTCGTACACCTCCACCATCGGTGACAAGATAGATTTCGAGAAGAAGGCCATAAGCCCTTGGCGTCAACTTCAGCAGCGAGAATAGCTGGGGCGAAACGG
>JBAUZZ010000031.1:0-12903 GCA_049585495.1 Chthoniobacterales bacterium
CAGCGATTGAGGTTCGTGAGGGCGATGCTTGGAAGCATCGGATGCTGACCGTCAACGTCACCCCGGCACCGGCGCCTGCTCAGACGAAATAGACGAGAAGAGGCGAACCGCCGAGCAACCAATAGCAGGTGGAAGGCATGAGTGTCGCAATTCAGGAACAGCCGATCGATTTGCTAGTTCACCTGTGGCTGAAGCCGCCCGCCGGCGCGCCGATGCGGACGTTTACATTTGACTACGACGTTATCGCGCACGAAATCGTCACGCATTCGGTATTCGTGTCCGTCCGTAGCGACTGGAACAACGCCGTGTTTTCCAACCAACCCGAGTTGGTCGGCACGATTCGCTATCGGTGGAAATCGACCGCGCGGCTGGAAGCTGGTGGTGCGGTTTCCGCAGCGTGCTTGGGCTCGGGATGCAGCACATTGCAGAGGGTACCGACCACCTGCTATTTCTGGTTGTGCTGCTCCTGCCGGCGCCACTGATCGCTTCAAATGGACGCTGGGGCACCTTCGGCGGTGTGCGGCACGGCGTACTGCAACTTGTCAAGGTCGTCACCGCCTTCACCGTTGGTCACTCGATTACCCTGATCATAGGAGCTCTGGGTGGTTGCGACTTTCGAGTCCGCCGGTAGAGATTCTGATTGCGTTCTCGATCTTTGTTTCAGCGATCCACGCCCTCCGTCCCCGCTTCGCGGGTCGCGAACCCGTCATCGCGGCGGCATTCGGCTTGGTGCATGGCCTCGCGTTCGCGACCGTGCTGGCGGAATTCGGACTCGGTCCCTGGAGAGTGGCGCTCTGCATCTTCGGCTTCAACCTCGGGATCGAACTGATGCAACTCGCCGTTGTCGCGTCGATCGTCCCCTGGCTTCTACTATTGAGCCGCACGCCAGTTTATACGCCGTTGAGAATCACTGGCGCGTGCTTCGGCGCGGCGAGGAATGTCGGTGACTCGACCAGCACCGCGCCCGTCGAGCTCCCTCACCTGAGCAATATCATCCCCGACGGAATAGCACCCCTTAACCGGCGACCCGCTGCAAGCGTGGCGTGGCACCAGATACCCCCTGGGACTGCTCTTGGTTGAACGCTTCCATCTGCGACTGGCGCCGCAGCCGATCTGCTGGGATAAATCCAAGGGCGACACGCCAACCGAGCGGTGTTCCTCTGACGCTTACCGAGCTTCGGCCAACTTGCAAAAGGTAGAACAAGAATCGCGAGTTTCCGGTTTGTGAGCTCTGCTGATAACGCAAGTTCTGGTCCGTGATGACAAGCGCATCAAATTGCGCCTCAGCGGCGAGAAGCAAGTCGCCGTTAGAGACCTCTGTCCATTCCATCTCGAAGGCCGTGACGACCGGAGGAACAAGGACTTGAATCAGACCTTTTTAGATTGGTGGATGCAGGAACCAGCGGAATTCAAAACTTGAACCTTGAAACTAAACTTAAGGCCTGACCTTGGCCCCTGGACTTTCCATGGTCCGTTGATCCCCATTGTTATTAGATCGAGTGAGCAATCGCCTTACGAAGGAAGCCGCCTGCGCTACGTAGAGCCAACTTAGCCTGTTCGATAGGCATACCAGTAACCGTCATCAGGATCGCGAGCTTGACATCGTTGTCTGTCCGCTTGAGCGCTTCTTGGGCCTGTTCCGCTGCGCAACCCGTTGCCAGCATGACGATGCGCGCCGCCCGGGCGATGAGCTTCATGTTGCTCGGATTAAGGTCAACCATCAGGTTCTGGTAGCACTTTCCCAGGCGAATCATGCTCGCGGTCGTAAGCATGTTGAGCACAAGCTTTTGCGCCGTACCCGATTTCAACCGGGTCGAGCCAGCCAGAACCTCGGGCCCGACTACAGGCAAGATAGCGATGTCGGCGATGTGCGCGATGGCGGAGTCTTGATTGCAAGACAGGGCGACCGTCGTCGCGCCAAGAGCTTTGGCATAGGCCAGCCCGCCCACGACAAACGGCGTTCGGCCGCTGACGGCAATGCCGACGACAACGTCCTTTTGGGTCAGGCCGATGCCCTTTAGCGCCGCTACGCCCTCTTCGGCATCGTCCTCGGCGCCTTCTGTTGCTCTCGCAAGAGCATCCGCGCCGCCCGCAATCAAACCTACTACCATGTCGCCGGGGACGCTGAAGGTCGGGGGACATTCAGCAGCATCTAGAACGCCCAACCGTCCGCTGGTGCCCGCTCCCAGATATATGAGCCGCCCGCCCTTGCCGAAGGCATCAACAATGCGGTCAACGGCGCGAGCAATTTCTGCGATCACTTTTCCGACCGCACCCGGCACCGATCTGTCCTCGCGATTAATGGCGCGCAGAACCTCTGCGGTGGGTAGCCGGTCGATCTCCAGGGTATTCGGATTTCGCTCCTCGGAGATCAGATGTTCGAGCTCGGACATGAGGGCCCGATGCTCGCCAGGCGAGACAGCCATCAGGTGGACTCCATTTTGAGTAGAATGCTGCCCGGAGCAGTATAGCCGACCGGTTTCTCGTAGCCAGCCTCGAGCCCTTGCACCTCCTTGTCGCCCTGGGCGAGAGCGGGTGCCGAAATCGCGAGCTGCAGTCCGCAAAGTCCAACCGCTAACACCACGGAAAGCCCGGTTTGCCCCACTGCCATCTTTATTTTCTCCCTGGTGATTGATGTCGCGCGCAAAATGAAGCGAACGCGCGGACCATAGGCAGCAGGAAGCGGCTCATCAAGTTTTTTCATATCGTTGGCAAGTCTTGAAAATAATTTCCTGGCCCGCTATCCTGCCGTTGTCGGCAGTCTGCTTCCGGAATCGAAGGCCTTCGTCGCATTCGAATTTGATACACGTTGCAACGATTCTCTAATGAGGGCTCACATGGGAATACAGTCGGCCATCGAAGCATCGACGGCTGTCTTTAGACCTTCGATGAAGCGCGTTGCGGACATCGGTGGAACCTCGATCTTCGGCGGGCGCGGCAGATATTCGGGCACCGTCATCGGTGCGTTGATCCTGACCGTGCTGAACAGCATTCTCACCCTGTTCGACGCGCCCGAGTCGGTTCGCCAGATCCGTGGCCCGTCCGGCGCATTTGAAGACGGTGATTTTTGCGCATGATCCAAGCTGCGACTGGCGAACTCTACTTCTGCGTGGACGGCGGCGGCTCCCGCAGCCGAGGAAGGTTCGTCGACATCGAGGGAACAGTGTTCGCCGAGGCGAAGGGAGGTCCATGCAATCCATCGACGAATCTAGAGAGGGCGGTTGCGAGCGTCGCCGATCTCTGGAGCACCTGCTGCTCTGTTATCGGCCGACCCAACAACCAGTTTGAAGGGGTCGTCTTTGCGGTTGGCGCAGCGGGGACCTACATCGACGTCGGCAAGGACTTTTTGGCCGCTTGTCCGCCCTTTGCACGGTCTTGCTTGATGAGCGATGGGTATGCGGCGCTCATCGGAGCGGGCTTCGGAGCGCCTTGCAGTCTGTTGATCATCGGCACCGGTGTCGCTGGACATCGGTTGTATGCCGATGGCGGCTCGATTCAGCGCGGTGCATGGGGATGGATCGGCGGGGATCGAGGAGGGGGGAGTTGGATCGGCCGCAAGGCGTTGCGACATTGCTTCGCCGCACTCGACGGCGTTGTGCCGCAAGACGCGCTCAGCCGCGAGACTCTTCGCGCGATCGGCGGCATCGAGAAGCTGCGCGCGGGATGGATGCGGGACCTCGGGCCGGACCGCCTGGCGGCACTCGCGCCGTTGGTGCTCGAACAGGCTGCCGCGGGCGATGAGGCTGCTCGACGCATACGGGATCGCGCGGCCCAGCATCTTGCGGCGTTGATTGCCGTCATCGCGGGTCCGGACGTGCCACTTTTCGCGGCGGGTGGTCTCGTCTCGCCTCTACGTGCGTTGCTTTCCAAAAAGACGGGCTTCCCCATTCTCGAGCCGAAGGCCGACGCGCTGACCGGTTGCTGGCTCGTCGCGACCGGACGAGCGCCGGAGGAGCGCGCACTTCTCTTGTCACCGGACATTCATTAATCCCGCGGCCTGGTTACAGAAACTGTGAGGTAACACCAGCAACTCCCGCGGCGCCGGTAACCACGGAAAAGCTGCGACCGTCATTGGCCCGCTCCCGCGCTCATCTTGAATCACAGGTTTCTACGAGTCCGCCGGAGTACATTTATAGCAGATGACGCCGCCGCAAATCGTTTCGCTCTAGCGAACGAAGGAAGCAAGCTACCGAGTCAGGGGATCGCGCAAGTTTCCGACATTTCTAAACATTCATTATTCGACGCTCTGGCACTACGACTTCCCCGAGTCAGATCGAGCATCCCGCCGGGCACAATCGCATTCGTAATCGAGCAGCCGCCCGACGTCGACGTGGGCGATATTGTTGTCCGCCCGACCGCGCAGGGATAAAATCGCCTCGCCCGTTGGCGGCCCGGCGCCTGCGGAAGCCTGCTCCAGTGCTAGCGGCGAGCTTTTCATTGTTCCGTCGTATTCCGGAAAGTGCTCGGGGCGGGCTTTATGGCACGGCTCACGACGGGTATTTGATCCGGTCCGATGAAATTGTCGCAAGGTTTCTAAACCAGTCGGTTTGGGTGTGAAACCAAAAAATCCGGTATGCAATCGGTATGCGATTTGGGTCGTTCCCTGACCGCTCCCAGTCCACTCCCTGTCGATTTTCCAATTTTTGCTTATTTCGGACTAACTGGCATAAGCCATTGGAAAATCGGTTACTTCCAAGGAGAAAAACGCAAAGAGACGATGTAGGCATTTCCAAAAGACCAAAAGATTTTCAGTCCTCTGCTCTGCCAACTGAGCTACCTAGCCTTTAAGTCACTTGTAATGAGGTACTTACAAATGAGAGGCAAATATTCTTGAGTAGCACCGGCGTAGCAATTTGGAACGCTCCAGAACACCACCACATCGCAAGTTTGCTTCAAAAATAGATTCATCTTCTCTCAAGAATTTGACCGGATTTCACAGTTAGCACGGATGATTTTCTTGTCAAAACAAGGATTTCGCGTGCCGAAAAACTAGAGCCACTATCCGCGATGTACTGCAGAGTGTGGCGCGCATCCGTGGCATGCACACTGGGAGTTTCCGGGCGAAGGTATGCGAATAAGACGCAGCAAACCAGTCCGAAGCCGCCCAATGGAAATCTCTCGCGGCAGGTCCACCCGGCACAAGACGCTGAATCGTCGCGTATCCGTCTTCGGAGCGCGTCTCGACGCCTATCCCTACTAATAAAAGCCGCCTGTCGATATCAAAACTCTCGAGATTCGAATGTCCCATGTATTCGGAATGTGGATCATAAAATGTCGTAGATTGCTTTAGCCGGGCCGAAATCCCCAAGCAAGGCGTCCCTACCGATGCTTTTCCCGTACCGAACGCTAAGTCGATTCACATCGTCTTGGGTTAAAAAGACTTTATCGGAATCCAGATCCTCGAGATAGGTCTCCAGTATTCGCTCTGACATTTCGGGTCCCAGTTTCCATCTACTGTAGTGGCCCAGCTCCAATAGCCGCCCCACGTTGGCGGCAACCTGTCGGGGGTCAGCGGTGTTTGGCTTGTCCCCGGCGAAGAGCAAAGCGGCGTTAAGGAGCGATGCGGCCGCGAAGAAAACAATTTTAACTTTCATCAAAACAGGCTCTAGGGGCAAGAACACTCTTTAACTCTCACTTGCTCCCGAACGCTGCAAACACCTCTATGATCTGGAGATGTGGCCGTGGTACAGTCGGTCGGCTCACGGTGTCAATGTCTTGCTCCAGATGCAATTGGAAAATCGCAAACTCTGGCTGTTCTCGATCATTCTTTATGATCATGGTCTTTGGTGAAAACCTGGACGAGCGCGGTCGTCTGGAGAGACTTCGAAAGCCCAAGTCAGGCCATTGTAAGCGGACTGAGTTCTGGTCACCGAATTTTTCAGTTCGGCTATAGCAAAAGCATCGCCATCTCTCAGAGTCGCTGCGGCGCGCCGTCTTTGCCGAGTACGGTATGGCCTGGGAGAAGCGTAATGACTATGAGGTGGACCATCTGGTGATTCTCTCGATTGGCGGCTCGAACTCGATCAAGAATCTCTGGCCGGAGCTGCTGCGCTTGAACGTTGAACCGCTAGCGAATGGATGTGGGTGGGGTATGACGCTTACGATTTTTCTACCACCGACTTAGTCCACATTCAGGTGGCTTCCCGCCTTACCCACCTGATGTTGCAGGAGCTCCAGAAAATCAATCTCGACGACGCTCCACCCAGCCTCCGTATGACCGCAATGGAACATGCCAGGCCATTCAAAAATCCCTTCTCGACCTCCTACGCGGCATCCCAGGTGACATCACCGCTTCACCGGAAGACAACTGGCGAACGATCAAATATGACGCGCGTTACCCTGTGGTTGGAAAGACGCATACTTTCTAACTGACTCATTGTTCGAATCTGCTCTTCGAAAAAACGGGTCGCTAGCTTAACAAGCGCGCAAACGTCCCGCATATCACAAATCTCTCAGGATTTGGGAGGCTTGCAGACTGTTTAGATAAGGCGCAGAACCCATGGTAAGATGAGTCCGGCACATATCGCTGTTAAGCTCATGCCGACGGAGGCGAAAGCACCGGTTGTAGGGTCGATCTCAAACGCGCGGGCGGTACCCACACCATGGCTGCCGCAACCTAAGGCCAGTCCAACTGCCCGGCGATCTCGTACACCAGCCCATTTCAGGACTGTCGGGCCTAAGACTGCCCCGGACAGAGCCGAGATCATTATGCCAACGGCCAGCAGTGGTTCCATCAATTGATTCTCGGATGCTTTGCCCAGCGATGCTTCCCTTACTATACCCAAAGCTATTGGCGCGGTAACGGACTTGGGCACCAGGCTCTTAGCCTCGCGCCACCCAAAGAGCGGTCCGAGCGCGAGGACGCTCAGGGCTGAAAAGCCAATTCCCAATGCGACCACTAGAAAAAGCGCTCTCCAGTTAGAAAGGATCAGTTCGCGTCGTTGCCAAATGGGCACGGCCATCGCAACGACTGCTGGCCCTAAGAGCCAAACCAGAGGACCGGATTCCTGGCGGAAAGCAGCAGCGGGATGCCGACTAATTGCCAGAACAAGCACCACGACCAAGGTCGCCCAGAGGATCGGGTGGAGAAGGGGATTCTTAGTCGCAAGAAAAATCCGACGCCAGCCAAAGAAAGCAGCCAGAGTTACGGCTGACCAGATCAGAGTAGTTAGCAATTCATTCATCGGAACCGCTCAAGAAGCGCTGGCTAAGATGGCCGACAAAGATCCAAAGGCTTGCAGTGGCAACCAGCAGCGCGGGTAAAAGAATCCCTGCCACCTGCGACCAGAATTGTCCCTGACCAATACCCGCAACGTAAATCGGAATGAAAAGCGCGGGCAGGATAAAGAGGAGTCGGTTAGAGGCTTGTTCAACTAGCCGCGGCGAAAGTAACTGCAAGCGAAAGCAGATTAATAGGATGAAAAGACCCAAGACACTGCCTGGTATCGGCAGGTGCAACCAGCTCTTGATTTGATCGCCGATCCGTAAAATCAGAACGAGTAGCAGGAAGCCGCAAGGCAACTCTATCCATCGCCGCCGTCGAGCGTCGCTGACAAGGTCTGTAGGTGTCTTGGTTTTCTGCCTTGACGGAGGTTGTAACGTTAATCGAAAGCTGGTCTCGAATGGTCTTTTCATAAGTCCCAGGATAATGGTTTTTAACAGCGTCAGGTCTTTAGGACCGGCCGAAAGGTTGGAATTGGTCATTTCTTAGAGGGGTGAGAAATGCGGGTTAACAGCCTCTTGTCGGTTCGATAGGGGAAGATATTCAGGATGTTACCGGCGCGAAGGGCAGTCTGCACACGCCGCCAGCCCACGGCTGCGAATAGGTCGCCATGATACTCGATCAGAGTTTCTAGCAAATCAGGTCGGAAACCGAGGAAGCGCGGAAATTCCTCCGGGAAAATGTCGTTTTCGTGCACGGAAAACCACGGCTCGGCGGCGATCTCCTCTTCGTAGCTGGTGGCGGCTGGCAGCTCGCGAAAATCGCAATCAGTCACCCAGCAAAGCTCGTCGTAGTCGTAGAAAACTACGCGCCCCTGGCGAGTGACGCCAAAGTTCTTCGGGAGGAGATCGCCGGTAAAGATGTTCGTTGCGGCGAGGTCCTTAATAGCCTGGCCATAATCAATCACCGCGGCACGAGCAGCGGCTTCGTTCGTTTCGGCAAGATAAAGATTCAGCGGGCGCACGCGCCGCTCAACATAAACGTGACGAATAACCACATAATCATCCTCAACGCGTACCAAGTTCACTGCGCAGTGCTGCAACTCTTCGAGTAATTCAGGTCGGAAGCGGTCTCGAGGCATTCGCAGATGCTCAAATTCATAGGCGTCAACAAGCCGTCCGGCGCGGTCATGCTCGAAGACGAGCCGGTATTTGCCCATCACCTCTGACCTAGAAGAGTCCTTCGGATAGTCGAATCGGTCCTTGATGAGCTTGAAGACGACGTCATAGGAGGGAAGAGTGAAAACGACCATGACCATTCCCAGCTCGCCTTCAGCTCTCTCCAATTGATCTTCGGAGACCTCAAGGTCGCGCAGGAAGTCACGGTAGAATTCAGTTTTGCCGTGTTTGTGGTAACCGATCGCCGTGTAGAGTTCGGCCAAAGGCTTGCGGGGTATCAGCATTTTCAAAAAACGGACCAGCTCATATGGCCGCGCCGAGTGCACCCGGAAGTAGGAACGAGTAAAGCTGAAAAGGATGGCGATGTCGTCCTCGCCCGTGAGCACAGCGTCGAGCATGATGCCTGTTTCACCGTGCAGCAGTGCAAGCGCCAGCGGCAGGCTCCGTTCGTCGCCGCCTCGAAAGGCGCAGCCGACCAGGTAAGCGCCCTTTCCACGGAAGAGGGTGCTATCGACCATCTCGATCCGCGCGACCGATCCACCTAGTTCTACCTCCAAGCGAGCAGCGGCTGCCGCGCAAGCCGCAGGCAAGTCGGCATAACGTTCTTTGGGAAAACCTAATTCGGTTAGGATCGCGGAGAGCAAGGCAGGAAGTTCGGCGCCCTGATAAGTGCGTTGCACCGTGCTGGGCAAATCGGTGGGTGGGGCGTCAAAGTCGCTGTCAACAAACTCAACCTGCTGATTGACGCCGACCGTGACGAATACCCGCCGGGTCAGGGAGTTAAAAAAGCTCTCAGCGATCTCCCACTCATTACAATGAGTGATCAACGACGAGTAAACCGCTTTGGTGGCCGCCCAGATCGGCTTTTCCTCGAGGCGGTGGCCCATCAGACCATGAATCGCCACCACGAGCTCATCCAGTACCCGGCTGTAGAGCCCGAGCCGCTCCGCCGCGTCCGCGTGGGCGCCCAGCCAGTCACGGCGCAAGAACCGGTCTGCGGCTCGGCGAGTGATGATGTGGAACTCAGCCTGATAACTGAGAAACGATCGGTACGTAGCGTTAGCGCAGAGCGCCGCCAGCCGACTGTCGGTCAGGGGCTTAATCGGCAATCGACACCCGGAAGCGACTTTATCGCCGATACCATGCGGAGATTGCTCGTGAGTGATCAATTAATGAAATTGCTCAGTTTCAGTAGAACCGTGTAGGGCAGTCGTTGACGACTCGCCTTCGGAGATCACCTGGCTGACCTCATCAAAATAGGCGGTACCGACTTCACGCTGATGCCTTGTCGCTGTGTATCCATCCGCCTCAGCGGCAAACTCGGCTTCCTGCAGCTCGGCATAGGCAGACATACCGCGCTCCCTGTAGCCCCGGGCCAGGTGAAACATGCTGTAGTTCAACGCATGAAACCCGGCTAGAGTGATGAACTGGAACTTGTATGCCATCGCACCGAGTTCGCGTTGGAACCGCGCGATCGTGGTGTCGTCGAGTTTCTTTTTCCAGTTAAACGAGGGCGAGCAGTTATAAGCCAGTAGTTTGCCCGGGTGATGTTGGTGAACTCCCTCGGCAAATCGCTTAGCTTCAGACAGGTTCGGCTCGCTGGTTTCACACCAGAGCAAATCCGCATAAGGAGCGTAGGAAACGGCGCGGGCGATTGCCTGATCAATTCCGGCACGCACGCGATAGAATCCCTCCACGGTTCGTTCGCCGGTAATGAACGGCTTGTCCCGCTCATCCACGTCACTGGTCAGAAGGTTAGCCCCATTGGCATCCGTTCTGGCCAAGAGAACGATTGGCACATCGCAAACATCAGCTGCCAACCTCCCTGCGATCAGGTTCTTGATTGCGTGCTGCGTTGGGATCAAGACCTTACCGCCCATATGGCCACATTTCTTTTCCGACGCGAGCTGATCCTCCAGATGAACTCCCGCTGCTCCCGCTTCGATCATAGACTTGACCAACTCGAAGACATTGAGCGGTCCCCCAAACCCGGCTTCCGCGTCAGCGATGATCGGCACTAACCAATGAATATGGTGTCTCCCCTCCAGATGGCGGACCTGGTCAGCCCGCAGCAACGCATTGTTGATTCGTTTAACCACCGCAGGGACGCTGTTCGCCGGGTACAAGCTCTGGTCGGGATACATCTGGCCCTCCAAATTGGCATCGGCGGCCACCTGCCAGCCGCTAAGGTAGATTGCTTTGAGGCCCGCCTGAACTTGCTGGACCGCCTGGTTTCCAGTGAGTGCTCCAAGCGCCGGCACATAATCTTCTTCCTGAAGCAATTTCCAGAGCCGCTCGGCGCCCAGGTGTGCCAGGGTATATTCTATCTTCACCGTACCTCGGAGCCTTTCGACTTCCTCCTTGGTATACGGGTGGATTACGTCTTTCCAACGCGCCTCTGACCTGGTCCGTCGGTTTAGGCTTGCAGGACGTGAAACCCCTGTTATCATTTCTGCAGCAGTTGTACTCATCTGTTTGCTTTAGATTTGTTAGTTTTATAAACTCTTTAGCATTAACGGCCGCCTTGCGGTGTTTTGGGCCCTGCCGCTGGCGGTGTTGCCTGTGGCACCGGGCCGCCCGGACTCCACATTAGCCAGTGGGCCACAAGTATACCCGGCCGTGCCGAGAGCCCATTAGGCTGCCTCTTCTCGCCAGCCAATTTTCAGGTTAGTCCAATAGGCAAATTGCTTATTACCTCGTCACAGTGGTGAATCCAGCCCCACTTTTGCCGGTCGTCATCTCTTTGCTGGCCGGACTCATTCGTCTGCGAAGCTGGTTCGTTGCTTGATCCCGGAACTTCAGCCGCCTCAGTCGATTCGTTCACTTGCGTAACTACAAATTTAGGAAACACTATAATCTCCCTTTTCAGACGCTTTTTGCCCGCTCAAATCTGCGTGCCAAGGCAGACACGAACACCCGCCTTCATCAGGTGTAATACGCAAATTGGGAGCACCGAGTTTCAGGAAAAATTCTTGCGCGGCAATTTTTATTTTGCGGGTCCTTCCCGACGGGCCGGGGGCTGACGGGTGCACGTAGTGTCTTACCTCCCCCAGGCGCTCGACCTCGCCTGGCCATGTCGGGCGAAACGAGATTCGCAAGGCTTGAGCTGCTCTAAGAACCGTCTCTCCGAGTTCTTCAAAGAATTTTTCGCGAAATTTCCTGAAGCGTCGGGGCGCTTTTCGCGTAGTACCCGGGATGGAGATCGGCAATTACAAATGAAAAAAATGAGGACGGTCGAACTAAGCAAACGAAACAAGTTGGAGAACCATGTCTAATCCGTGCAAAGGCGACTCACTTACCACCACCCCTGCCGGTTGTACTGAGAGAAACACGGCCTCGAGTGGCAACGGAAAAGGGATCCTGGGAATATTCGAAAACGGGAAGCCATGAAGACCAAACGATCCATTTTAGGGTCAGTGAGTATGCTGGGCTGGCTATCACTGATTGAACTCAATCCCTCCATGGCAGCCACAGAAGTCCATCACAGGAATAACGGGGTATGGCTGGGGTACGCATACGTGATAGCAGAGTCGTACGTCGACAAGGTAGCGACGCTCGCCCAAGATATGAAGGACAATTACAGTGTTCTCTACTGGTTTGTTAACGTTGGCAAGGTGAACAGTTCCGGCCAACTGATCGGTGGTGCCGCTGGTCTAAGCAAAGCCGCCGCCTTCCTCAACGCACTCAACGATTGGGAGATCTCACACGGGTATAAGTTCAAGGTGCTCGCCTGGATTAACGGCACGCTGACGACGACCGACGCGGATTACATTGATGTCAGCGATCCGATCAAGCGCCAGGCGATAGTGGATGAGTGCAAAAAGCTCATTTCGACAGCTGTAGCGGGCAGCTATGTGGCGGGTGCTGCGCGAAGCTTTGACGGGATCCAGATTGACTTCGAACCCAGCGGCCAGGATTCGGCGCGCTTTGATAGTCTGAAGACTTTAATGGATGATATTCGTCGCGGCATCAGCGTCCAACCCGAAAAGCTCACTAGCTTCGTGGCGCCTAACTATGGTACCGCGAGCCAGTGGTCTTGGAGTTCCGATTTTTACTACACAATGGGGTGCCACGTCGACATCCTTGCCGCCATGACCTACGACTCTGGGAAAAAACCGGGCAACCTTTATGAAAACTGGATGCGCGACCAAACGATCAGCATCTTGCGCTCCGTCTCCGGTAAGTTCTGGGACAATGATCCTGATCATCCATCACCGAAAAATGGCATGAAGGCCATGCTTGGTTTCCCGGCATTCCCAGCCAATCCTTATCACGATGTTGAGGCAGAAAACATCAAATATGGAGCGCCTGGGATCGACGCTGGGTTAAAAGCTTTGGAAAGAGGCGGTGATCCTTCCCGTGACTATTTTCATGGCGCCGCGGTCTTTCTTCACACTGACGGAACCGGCCGAGATCACTTTGCCAGCACCTCCACCGACTGGTGGTGGTTCGGTCACTATTGGCTGCAGGCGTGGTAGAGTTCAATCACCCCGATTACATAGCAGGGCTGTACCTTCTCAGGGCACATGCACGATAGCGGCGGGGACCCATATGACTTTCGCG
>JBAUZZ010000032.1:0-6187 GCA_049585495.1 Chthoniobacterales bacterium
AATCAGGGAGTGACCCGATGAGGCTTGCCGCGGCGCAGGATGGCGGAGCTGGGTGAAAAGTGAGAATGCTCTAGCTCCCGTGGACCAGCTAACCAGAGGCACGCGTTTTTGTGTCAGCGATCAAACCAGATCGGTAAAATTGCCCCAAGGGAACCCTGCCGAATCATTACTGGAAGATTGTCACTTGTGGGTTTTACCGATTCTATTCGTTGCGAGCTTATTCACGAGCGTAGCCAGGTACGCCTGACGGTAGTCCACATGCCTGCCTTGAACACGCCGCAGTTTGGTTGGGTCAGGAGCCGGTTGCCGCATAAGGCCCAGCCGGTGCCACCTATCTTTCAACCCGAGGTTGCTGCAGAAGCTATTACCTGGGCAGCTGATCATAGCCGGCGCGAAGTCTGGGTCGGGGCATCCACCTACGAGGCAATCTTAGGCCAAAAAGTTGCGCCCGATCTGCTCGACCGGTTCCTGGGGAAGAGCGGATACCAATCACAACAGTATGACGGCCCGGAAGACCCGAACCGCCCAGATAATCTTTGGGATACGGTGCGAGGAAATCAAAGTGCCCACGGTTCCTTTGATGATCGCGCTCATCCGAAAAGCAGCATGCTTTGGGTAACCGAACATCGGGGATGGTTCGTGCTCGCGGGTATCTTGGCGGGCAGCGTTATCGCGTCTCGTCTTCGTGCGATTATCCCAGCTTCTCTCGTCTCAGTCTCTCACAATTCGCGAGGCGAAGACGCCTAGAGTTCGTGGACATAGAGATCCTCGGGAGTCGCGATCCTTTTCAAAATCCTTCAAACTCAGCTTGCGAAGACACCGTCGCAAAATGAAAGGCGCCATAGACTCAAAAGCGTGCGAACGACCCCGCAAATGACAGCGCTCCATCATTGGGTGCATACCTCGGCAGTGAGCTTTACAAGCGGGCCCGAAGGCAACCTGGCCACGCCGATCTTTCTCGGGCGCTGGGCGTCGCAGCCGCATTATCATACTTGTTCACCACTCACTTTTTCTTCGCAAAATGTAAGGTTCGAGATCGGCCTGGTCCCATTCCCAGGGAGTTCTGCTATTGGGCATTTCGATTTGTTGTTCTGTCCAATCCTGCAACACATAAACAAGTGCCGCTAACCTCTCCGAGATTTCTGGTGCCGTCTTTGCTTCGGCTACCATTCGCTTTACCTCATCATGGAACCATTGAGCAGCATGACAAGCACCTATGCGAAACTTCGATTCTTCAGCCATTGCTTTTTGGAAAGGAAGTGTCCTGGAGAGTTATCCTGGATGACTCAACTATCGCCGTATCGCCATCTTTACCAGT
Source organism: Chthoniobacterales bacterium (assembly GCA_049585495.1). Taxonomy (GTDB): domain Bacteria; phylum Verrucomicrobiota; class Verrucomicrobiia; order Chthoniobacterales; family JAFAMB01; genus JBAUZZ01. The sequence continues at coordinate 1,319 of JBAUZZ010000032.1, forward strand.
GGCTCTCGGAAAAACATTTCGTTTCTGCCTGTCGTTCGCGGCTCGGGTCCCAGTCGGCTGTATGCGTTGGACCCGGAAAATTTGGCAAAGGTTGCCGTTAGATCCCCTGGAGGGCTATGCCAGTGAGAGGTGGTTCGTTGCACGTCAATCAGAGGGCGAAGGATGCATCCCAAGACCGAGTGGGATGCTCCAAATGGCCATCTCCGGATTCGTCAAGGCTTAGGATTTCTCGCGCTGATTGTCGCGGTGGGCGGCGTAAGCTATTACATCAGGAGGCGGGTCCAAAAGATAGCCTCCACCTACGCTAGGCTGCATCGCTCCGAGAGTTTCCAGCGGTGGTACTGAAATCGGCTTTCGACGACGAAGACGAGCCGCTTGCACCCGACGACTTAGAGAGAACTAGAAGGAACCGTTCCGGTCCGCGGCTCCGCGCAGTTCCAGTGGTAAATTTCTGCACCCGGGTCACGTGCCAGAAGCGAACGAAAAGGTGGACGTGACCAGTAGTACCCCCAGAGTCACGTGCTGGCAGTAAAGCGATAGGCTGGCGACCTAAAGATCGCCAGCCTATTCGCTAATCACCTAGCGAAATTCGTGTGAACGTGAAACGGGCGTCCGCTTGAAGCCGATAACTCTGCGGCGATTATGTAGCTCGATATCAAATATCTTCGCACCGCTATCGTTAGCAAAACGCTCGACGGCATCATCACATCCTGGAATCGGAGTGCCGAGAGGATGTTTGGGTACACAGCAGCAGAAGCAGTGGGACGACATATCACCTTGATCATTCCGGCCGAGCGACGATCAGAAGAGGACCATGTGCTCGCTGAGCTGCGGCGCGGCAAGAAGATCGATCACTTCGAAACCGAACGCCAGACCAAGGACGGCCGCCGGCTCAGCATCTCACTGACTGTCTCGCCGGTCAAAGACAGTGCGGGCCGGATTATCGGCGCATCCAAGGTAGCGCGCGACATCACCGAGCGAAAGCAAACTGAAAAGCAGTTGCGGGAGGCCAAGCGAATTGCGGAGGCGGCGAGCCGCGCCAAGGACAATTTCCTCGCGGCACTGAGCCACGAACTGCGAACTCCGCTGAGTCCCGTGTTGATGGCCGTCGGCGCGATGGACATGAATCCCAACCTGCCGCCCGCCATCTGCGCCGACATCGCGATGATCCGGCGAAACGTGGAACTGGAGGTCAAGCTGATCGATGACCTTCTAGACCCGAGCCGCGTCGGCTCCAGGAAATTGCCCTTGGACCTTGAGGCAGTTGACTTGAACGACGCAGTACGCCATGCCTGCGAGACCTGCCGACCGCTCATTCTAGAGAAAGGGATACGGCTGCATTGTGACTTGCGCCAAGAAACGCGCTACGTGAAAGCCGAACCAGCTCGGCTCCAGCAGGTTTTTTGCAATCTTCTCAAGAATGCCGCGAAATTTACGCCAAAGCGCGGAGACATTTATGTCACCGTTTCCCGGTTGCCGAGGATGGCGTGCGGGTGCAGGTACGTGACACAGGGATCGGGATCGCGCCCGACATTCTCCCGCGAATCTTCGATCCCTTCGAGCAAGGCGATGCCTGTATCACGCGGCAATTCGGAGGGATGGGTCTGGGGCTGGCGATTTCAAAGGCGCTGGTCGAGCTGCACGGCGGAACGATTTGCGCCGAGAGCGACGGGCCGGAGCAGGGGTCAACTTTCACAATCGAATTGCCGGCGATGCCGTCGAAGGAAGGTACGCACGCAGCGCTGACCAAGATCGACAGCGGCCATGGCGAAACGCTCCGAATTTTAGTTGTGGAGGATCATGCGGATACGGCGCTCGTATTGATCAAGCTTTTGAGCGGATTCGGTCATAGGGTCAAGACGGCGGGGAGCGCCGCCGCCGCGCTCGAGCTAGCGGCCAAGGAGCCGTTTGAGTTGGTTATCTGCGACATCGGTCTGCCCGATTCCAGCGGTTACGAGTTGATGAAAGAGATCAAGTCTCGTTATCCAATGAAAGGCATCGCGATGAGCGGCTACGGCATGGACAAAGACCTGCAAAAGAGCCGCGAGGCTGGATTCAGCGATCACATCGTCAAGCCAGCGAATGTGGCTCAACTCGAGCGTTCGATCCGGTGGTTGCGTGAGAACGCGGTGGGTCGTTAATCTCAAGTCCCAGGACAACCTGAATCGTAGGTACCGACCGGGCGCCAGACGATTAGAGAATCTCCATATAAGGGCGGTATCGCTCTAAGTTGACTATTCACATAAAGCCGAACCCCGCCATCGGCTCTAACCTTGAACAGGTGGTCTCCGGTGAAATTTGGGCGCATCCGGCCAGTCCACTGAGCGGAGAAGGATGCCTGGTTTGCGGCAGAGATCTCAGCGGGGATAGGTCCGGGCTGAGTCCAATCAAAATTCAGTTCACGATCGATTCTGGTCAGAGCGGGCGAACCGGAAAGGTCATTGCTGTTGAAGTATTGCCCCTGCAGTCCGATTTCAGAGATGCCGCCGGTATTGAGAAATTCACAAGCCGCCGTCGCCGGATCCGGTGAGCCGGCGTTGATAAAAGCGACTTTTATATTCGGACCTGCCTGGCCCTGTATACCGCTCAGTTCGCTAACGGATCGGATGGCTTCAAGGAAGGAACTGCCAAAGCCAGTAGCTGGAATACCCGGTGCCAGACGGCCGAGGACAGCTATCGAGCGAATTCCGTTGCGGTCCAAAGGCATGATTCCACGCTCGTTCTTGAGAAGCACGATGCCTCCTCGAGCTTCATTTAAAGCCTCAAGCGCACTGGCCGGATCATCCAGCGGAATCGAAGGATCGAGTTGTGGACGATCGAGGAATCCGAAAGACACAATCTTTCGCAAAATTCGACGAACTTCATCGTCGATGTTTGCGACGGATAGCTGGCCCGACTGGATCGCTGGAAGAAGGGTCTGCGCGTTCATGGAATCGCCGAACGGCATGGCCAGGTCCATCCCGGCCTTTGCTGCTTTTACGCCGTCATGGATACCCTGGTAATCTGAGAGCAGAACGCCATCAAACCCCCAATCCCTCTTCAGGACCTGGGTATCCAGATAATAGCTCTCGCAGGCAAAATTATCATTTACCGCATTGAGGGCACCGAAGTATCCTCCTTGATACGGAGAGTGCTTATCTCTTATAATCGACCGCACGACCGAATAAAAGCACCGAGTGAACCCCTATCCCAAAATCAGGTTAGAGCATTAAAGCGGCCGCTCGTCAGACGGTTGCAGAGCACTTTTTACGCCTGGACTTAAAGCTTCGCAGATCTTAGCATTGTCGCATCCTTCGATCCGGAATTGCCCCGGACTCCTATGGAAACCTCCCCGGACTCTAAGGCTCTCTGTTCGGCGTTAGATCGTTTCGGCTTGCCTCGGGCTATAGCGCACGCAGGAGCCGACGCCTTTATTGCTTGGAACCACACCTTTTTGGAGAGGACGGGGTTTTCAGCGGAGGCAATTCGAACAGTGGGTATCAACAAGCGACTTACGTTGGCACAGCCCGTACAAGAGAAGATCGGCGTCCTCGAGGGCTTGCCTGACAACGTCGAGATTGCACCTTGTGTTCTTAGCTGCCCTTCGAAGAAAGGCTTCGTTACTGGGCATGCGGTAAAAAACGCCGAAGGCTATTTGTTTCTGATGTTGGACGTTAGCGATCCGACTGCGGACGTCTTTGCCCACGGGCAAACATTAGGGCGCAAGCAAGAGCAGGACCGAATCAGACGGCTCTTACACGATGCGCTAAGCCCTCAACTTTTGGTTGCCTTATTTGCGATTGCCGGTGCCGAGGCAAAAGCGGAGGAGGAAGGTCACGCAGAGGCTAAAGATCTGGCAAGGGCAATGAGAGCGCTGGAAGAGGGAATCGATAATATTGTCAGGGCGCTTGAGAAGCCTCGTTGAACCGAACTGGCTGTACTGGCGGGCGCTCACTGGCGCGGGCGCCAGGCGAAAAATGAGATACGCTGTTAAGACTCGCCGGAAAATGAAAACACGAACCGCTTTTCTAGTTGTAATCCTCGGCATTGGTATCTTTGTGGCCGCAGAAATCGGCAAGCGTGACAGGCCTGGGCAGACTCCAGGCACTCCTATCCGAGTCGCTCGGTATGCGGACGCGCAGGTCGACGTTAAGGCGGAGTCGGCACTACCCACCGATCCAACGGCAAAGCAGAGAGCGATAGACGCGGAGCTAAACAGGGCCATCAAGCGAGCGATAGACGTCGAGTTAAACAGGGCCATCGAGCGAGCACTCTCAGAGGCGAGTGAAGACGATTCGAAAGCATCGCGTGACTGGTAGCGGGCACGGATCGATCGGCCAGCGTGCCGAGGCAGCGGTAACGAATTTCAACCGAACGGGAATATTGCCCACAAACAGTGACATCGTGTACACCAAGCGCAGCCCACAACGAGATCCCCCGCGCTTCGCCTGACGAACTGCGCCTTCTTCATCGTTGGGTTGTTAATTCGCAAATAATTTACGCAAACTTCTTTGAAAGAAAACGCGCATGCGTTCATCAACCTCTAGTCCAACCGGCAATATTATAGCAGCGCTTGCAAGTTTTTTTATTCCCGGTTTAGGACAGCTGATCCAAGGGCGGATTATCGCGGCGCTCGCCTTCTTTGTTGTTAGCGCCGGACTTTGGTTTGTTTTTCTTGGTTGGCTTGGGCATATCGTCGCTTGTCTCGAGGCCGCTTTTTGGCGGCGTCGATAGCCGTAACTCGGGTAAACGTGAGGCTTCAGGAGGTTGCTCCCCTCCATTTGCCAGCGGCAAACCCATTTGTCTACTGGATGGCGTCCAATTTGGCGTCCAATTCCATCCCCGTTCGCAACTATTGACACCGGCTGGATGGATTACTCTTATCGCTTT
>JBAUZZ010000033.1:0-3363 GCA_049585495.1 Chthoniobacterales bacterium
CGACTCCATTGTCGGCCATGGTCTGCTGGACTTGACGAATCACCGGTACCATGGCCTCGGGAGGCTGATCAGCAACGTAGAAGTGATAACCGATAACATCAACATATTGGCCGCCGCCTTTACTCAAGAATTCCGTGAGCCACTTCACGCCGTAACCGCTGGTCGCTGGAGGGGAAACCACTATCGCCTGCGGGTCAATGTTGTGGATGATTTGTGATGCTTCCCGTGTAAGGGCCAACAGTTGATCCACATTTCCGCTCCAGAATTGTTTCAGGTTGGGCTCGTTCCATATTTCGTAGTAATGAAGGCGCCCCTTGTAGCGTGTTGTGACAGCGGTGACAAACGCCCGCCAGTCCCCAATGTCTACCGGCTCTGCTGCAAAGCCTGGCTGATAGCCAGACGGCTCTTGTGGCCGAGCGGAGGCCCAACGTGGTGTCAAGCCCAGGGTCATGAGGAGATCCTGATTGTGCTCCTGCGCCATGGCCAAGCAGTTGTCCAGGGTTCCGAAGCGCCATTGACCCTTGCTGGGCTCAAGATCTGGCCAGGTAACGCGTGCGTCCCAGAGCCGCCTTGCCGGAACCGGCACACTTGGCCACGGAGTTGTGCTGCCGGCGCGGTGGATGTGCATCCCGAAAAGAGTCGGCGGAATTTGCTGAGACGGGGGAACAAGCTTGTTCTGATCCACCGCAAACGCAGAAAGCGTGGCGAAAAATAATAGCGCGATTCCAAAACCGATAGAGAGACGATTCATTGGAGTATTGAGGTGACTTAGTCCGCGATAGCCCAGGTCGCGGCCGTCTCCTGCCGAGGCTCCCCGAAAATGATTGTTTGTGCCGCCAATTCATCCGCGCGGACTGTGCCAACGAAATCGATGCACTTCTGATCCGGCCGCAGGGCCTTAAGGGTTCCTCGTTCTTCATCGTTAAGCTTCTTCAGGAGAACCACGACGTTGCTATTCTGCACCAGGGCTGGCAAGTCCGGCGTCAGCAGCTTCCAGATATGCGGAATATTGCTTTCAATGAAACGCAGGTTTGCTCCGTGAATGGTGTCTCGCGAGATGGCCGGCTCGTAAATAATCACTTCCGCGCCTTTGCCTATAAGAGTCTCCGCCAGCGCGACGGCCGGGCTTTCGCGCAAGTCATCGGTACCTTCTTTAAAGGTAAGGCCAAACAGGCCCACTTTTTGCAGCGGTTCGCCGAGCACCGATTCGATGCAAGCTTCCAGATGGGCCTTGTTGCTGGGCAGAATTGACTGAATGACTTCCAGCGGAAGGCCGTGACGACGGGACTCAGCCACAAGAGCGCGCAAATCCTTAGGCAGGCAGGACCCCCCAAACGCGAACCCTGGTTTCAAGTATGATGGAGCGATATTGAGCTTGGTGTCCTGACAGATAATCTCCATAAGACGGCGGCCATCCACGTCCAGAGATTCGCTGAGCCTGCCGACCTCATTCGCGAATGCGACTTTCAAGGCGTGAAACGCGTTGCTAACGTACTTCACCATGCAAGCGGTGGCGATATCCGTGCAAACGACAGGCGCATTCACTTTGCTATACAGCGCGGCCACAACGCTGGAGGCCCAATCACTGCGTTGTCCAATCACCACCATGGGAGCCTCGTAGAAATCGCGCACGGCAGTCCCTTCGCGAAGAAACTCCGGGTTATAGCAGAATTGCAGGTCGGCGCCGAGCGTCTTGCCGGAGGCCTTTTGCAATAACGGAATCAATTCCCTTTCGACGATGTGCGGCAACACGGTGCTTCGCAAGACCACAACAAAAGGCTGCCGCCGATTGCGGAGGGCGTGGCCGATAGAAACCAGCGCGCTGCGCAGGTATTCCAGCTTAATCTCGCCGTTGCGTTCTGACGGCGTCCCGACGCAAACGAGCGCTACGTCAGTGGTAGAGATGGCATCGACTTCGTCCGTGGTCGCTCTGAGCAGCCCTCGCTCTTTTGCCTGAGCCAATAGTTCGCCGAGACCCGGCTCGAAAAACGGAGCGTGTCCATCTCCGATCGCCTTGACCTTGCGGGAGTCCACGTCGACTCCCACAATTTGATGGCCGTCATGGGCCAAACACGCAGCCGTTACGCAGCCGACGTATCCCAATCCGAAGACACTAATTTTCAAGATAGCCCGTCCTTCTGCTCGCGAAGAGCGATGCAGATGTTGTGGTTTTGTCCCTCGCGTGAAGCTCGCGCGTGTGGCAGCCTAGGCATCCACTTCGTCCTCCCGGTAAGCTTGGTGTTTCGTAGAAACGCGGGAGATACCGCCCGTGCGCGTAAGACATTGATTGACTCCAGCCCGGTAGTTCTCGACCATGGCCTCAATGGTGTATTTCGAACCGGCTAATGCCGCACCGTGACGCAATGTGGCCATCAAAGCGGGCTTCGTCAGAACTTCAACAACCGCGTCTGCGAAAGCAGAGGCGGTATGCGGAGTGATTTTGCCGTTCTCGCCATCGTACAAATAACTGACCTCGGGAGGATGGGTGGGCAAATAAGTGGCGATCAGAGGCAAACCTGCGGCGAAACTGTCTGCGATCGCAAGACCCGCCGTGCCAGCCAACAAGAACACATCCGCGATCCTGTAGAGCATGGCACTGTCACGACCGAATTTCGAACCCATGTAGTGTATCCACGCGTCTCCGGCGATGGCCTGTTCGAGCCAAGAACGATCCGGCCCATTACCCACAATAACGAGGTGGAAATCGGGACAGCGCTGGCGAACCAACCGGGCGGCTTCGATCAGCATCGGTATGGCCTTGATTTCGCCGAGCAGCCCGCAGTAGATACCGACCTTACTCCCAGCGCTCCCGGTCAGCGCCGTCTTCGCCTGCATGGCTTCATCGTCCTGAATTTCGCTGAGTTGGCGCCGCAATTCGACTGTGTCAGTGGCGTTCTGAACGTTTGTAATCCTATCCGCTTCCATGCCATGTTGGCGCAGGTAGTCGGCGACCGTTTCGGTATAAGCGAACCACCAATCCACGGTGGTGACCATTTTCTCCTTGATCCACTCGGAGAAGGCGGAGCGGTCCGGGTGCATGTTCGGACCGAGCCCCCAGAACGCGACTGTCTTCAGGCGCAGAGCCGAAAGCAGAAGCAGGAATGGGTTCACCAGATATTTGTTCTCGTTGCCGACGATCACTAGATCAGAGCTGAGGACCTCTCGCCAAACCGACTGATACAAAAAACGATCGGCGAGCCAATAACCTCTCACCTTGCGTCCAAATTCGGACGGAAGTTCGGCGCCATCCCGGCGAGTGGCTTGCTTCTGATTTTGTGCACTGTATGCCACGGCCAGTTCGATACCGTCTTGACGAAGCGCCGCGTGGAGCTTGGTGAAAAACGGCACGCGGTAGTGCTTCAT